>VEQU01000037.1 GCA_018883075.1 Mycobacterium sp. | reverse complement strand
GTCCAGCACAGTGGACAGCAGCGGGCCCAGGAGCGGGATGGCCTGCAGTGGCATGAGCATCGGCAGCGTCTCGGCGGGATCGAGGTAGTAGGTCGAATCCTGGTATTGGCCCTGCAGCACCGGTGTGCCGATGTCGAAGGGGCTCAGGTGTATCAGGTAGTAGCCGAAGACGGAGTTGATCAGGGCGAGCGGATTGAGCGGATTGGTGGGGAAGTCGGCGACGAAGTCGTACTGGCGGGTGATGTCCACCGTCGTCATCGGAGCGGCGACCGGCGAGTCGGTGGGTGTCGCACCGTTGAAGGACACCCCGAGCACGGGCAGGTAGCCGCCTGCGAAGCGTTGCAGGATGCCGCCGTTGGGCCGGTTGGGGTTGGCGACGAGCACGAAGCTCACCGTGGCATCCGTCGGATCGGCGATGAGGGCGGCTTTCTCATTGGTGGCGATGGTGGCGCTCTGCGAGAAGCCCAGGACGGTGTAGTCGGTGTCGGTGAGCGGTTGGCGTGTGGTCGACGTATACGGCGGTTCGGTCACGATGCAGGCCGCCCCGCGCAGGCAGTCGTCGAGATTGGCCATCCCGGCCGCCACGGACTCGTCGAAGTTCAGATCGCGAAGGCCGGTGAGGGGGAACAACTGCTCGGGTGTGTAGACGGCAACCGGTGAACAGCCGGCGTCACCGCCGCCGCACAGCCCGGTCGGCGCGACGTAGAGCGCGTCCATGGCGCCGATGTAGAAGCCGATGAACTCGGGGGACTCCTGCGGGACACTGAGTTCGTTGAAGGTGGCACCCATGTAGAGCGCCGTCGAGGCAAGGGCCGGTGCGGGCTGGGCGCAGGGCAGCGCGGCCGCAGCGGCCACCGCGGCGAGCGCGATCGCGGTGCGAGCCTTCTTCACGGCACCCCCTTCCGGCTGCAGCAGCGCATGCGTGCCCCGATCCCAGAAAGCTAGACCCCTATCGTGCCGGGGTGCGCGTCGGCTCGCCGGTAGCAGGGCGATGGACCTAATCGATCGGGACGTCGAGGATCGGCCGGGGCACCGCGGCGCCGGGGCCGTCGAAGTGCCACCACTCGCCGGAGTACACCGTCAGCCCGCCGGCCGCCATCGCCTCGCGCAGCACCGCCCGGTTCGCCTGCTGTTGCGGGCTCAAGCTGTCGGTGGCATACGCCGTCGCGCGCGCCGAGAAGTCGTCGAAGTCGGTGCCCATGTCCATCAGTCGGCCGTCACGCGCGACGGTGGCATCCACCGACCGTCCCGATTCGTGGCTGCGCGCATACTCCGTCGGCCGCGCCACCCACGCCGGGTCCGGCACCGCCTCGAACATCCGCACCTGAACCTCGTGGGGGCGGTAACAGTCCCAGAACACCAGTTGTAAGCCGCGGGCCCGCAGCGCTGCGGCCGCCGCGCTCAGGCCCGGCGCCAGTGATTCGTGCACCAGGCAGCGCGCGCCCGGCGGGTACAGCACGACGCCGGTGAAGTTCGCCGCGGTGGTGTAGCGCAGGTCGATGACCGCGTCGGGCACCGCCGAGCGCACGTCCACCAGGCCGGCGGCGCGGGCCTGCGGGCTCACCGGAGTCACGCCGCCGTCAGGGGCGGCGCTCACCGCCGGCGCACTCGCGAGCGCGAGGCAGACGGCGCTAGTTACCAGTCGTCGCGCCGGTTTCTTTCTCACCCTGCGCATTCTCCAGATCGAAATGCTCGGCCTCGTACCGGTACCGCGGATAGCTGAGGCGCCGGTGGGTGATCGCCGCGATGACGACAGCGGCCAGCACGGCCGTCAGCAGCGTCCCGACCCCGGCACTGAACAGTGCCGCCTCCGGGGTGATCACGCCCCTATCGGCCAGCACCAGCAGATAGGTCGCCGTCCCGTTGACCGAGCCGTGCAACAGCATCGCCAGCAGCAGGCTCGCGCGGGTGTTGTTCGACAGCCAGGTGAACAGCACGCTCACGCTGACGGTGAAGCACACGAAGATCGCCGCGTCGGCGATGCCCGCGGCGCCGGCGCTGATCCAGGCCGGCAGGTAGAGGACGAAGTGCCAGCCGCCCCACAGCAGACCCAGCAGCAGCGTGGCGCGCATCGGCCCCATCTGCTGCTGCATGCGGGGTAGCGCGAAGCCGCGCCACCCGGTCTCCTCGAACAGCGGCCCGAAGACGAAATGCGCCGCAAAGGCGGCGGGGTAGAGCGCCAGCGCGGCGGGCGTCAGCGCCCGCAGCACGCCGCGGTCGACCAGTGCGGCGGTGATCAGCAGTTCGCCCAGCGGGATCACCAGCAGCGCGACGAGGTACCACCGGCGTTCGGTCCGCCAGCAGGTCAGCCGCTCCAGCAGTCGACGCACGCCTGCGCGTCCCTGCGTCACCGCCGTCATGAAGAACGCGGTTCCGGTCACGCCGACGGCAACACCCGGCAGCGCGTACCAGGACGGCACATGTCGGGTCTCGGAGAACGCCGGCACCCCGGCGATCACCATCGGCGCCCACAGCAGCCAGGTCACTGCATAGGCCAGGACGAAGAACCAGAGCACGGGCCGCGCCCGCAGCCGTTCCCTCACGTCATCGGGGGTGAAGATGCATGTCGGGCTCTCCGCTTCGTGCTGGTCGGCCGGGTGAACACCGTGCTCCGGGGCCCGCGGACGTGCTTTTTCTACACCGGATCCGGCTGCGGCTTCAAGTTGTCTGCTGTGACTGCAGTGGCGGAAGAAACCCAAACCGGGCATGATCTGAAGGCCGGAGAGAAGGCTCCGATGGAGGGTGGGACGAGAATGCTGAAGTCAGCGGCCCTGGGCACGCTGGGGACTGCGGGCGTCGCGGCGGCGTTGCTGGTGGCGCCTGCGGCGTTGCTGGTGGCGCCTGCGGCGGTGGCCGAGCCCGACGCGCCCGTCGATCCGACGGTTCCGGCCCTGGTGGTCGAAGCCGCGCCGGCCACACCCCCAGTGCCGCCGGCAGCCCCGGCCGCCGACCCGATCGCGCCACCGCCCGCCGACGCCGCCGCGGTATCGCTCAGCCCGCCCGATGGCGTTCCTCATCTCGTCACTCCCGACAACCTGCCGCCCGGCGCCACCCAGGCGCCGACCCGTACCGGCAGCGGCACCCGTGGCTACCTCAAGGACATCTGGGAGGCCATGCGCAGCGGCGAGGTCAGTACCGCCGAGGCGCTGATGCTGATCGCGCAGCGGCCGATGAGCGGCACCGCACTGCAGGACATGACGCCTCAGCAATCCGCCACGCCGGCCTCCGAGGCGGTGGTGGTCCCCGAGGCGGTGCCGTCGGCTCCCGATGCGGCACTTGCAGCGCCGGCGGCCGCGGCCGTTCCCGCCGCCGAAGCGCCGTTGTCGCCGGTGCCGTCGGCTGAGGCGCCGTTGCCGCAAGTCATTCCCGAGGCTGACGAGCCCGTGCTCGTCGCCCCCGTCACGCCCTGAGCGTCACCGCGATCTCGTTGCGGCGCCGGAACGGGATGGTCCACGGCGGATCGTAGAACCACGTCACCGGGTCACCCGCCGGAGTGATGTCCGCGCCGCGCAGCGTCGCGAGCAATTCAGCGGTGCGCGATGCGATCGCGTCCGGATTCGCGATGCCGGAGAATCTCAGCACCGCAACGGTTTCCGCCGGCACGCTCACCAGCCGCACCCTCTCGTCGTTGGGGGTGGGCAGCGTCTCCAGGGTGTGTTCGGAGGGCATGAAGAAGCGGATCACCCATTCACCGCGGCTGTCCCGCTGGGCCGCCACCGGCGCCGTCATCGCGATCGTGCGCCCCTGCTGCTGGGCGACCGGTGCCGTCATCGCGATCTTCGCCTTGTCGGTGTTTCCGCCGAAGATGTAGCGGGCCAGCCGCCGGAACCCCTCGTTGCGGGCCGGCTCCTCGTCGGCGTCGATGGTGGTCTCCGCGGCGATACGCGGTCCGTAGTGTCGGATCTCCACGTCGCCGATCCGGCGCTCGACGGAGAACGACGGCTCCTCGGTTCCGTTCCTGATCCCGACGATGGATCCGCCGGCCTCTGCGACCTGCCCCAGCACCCCGGCGATCTTGTTCAGCATGACAACTCCTGTGTTCGGCTCTCCTGCGTCCATTCAACGCGCAACGGCGAAGGTGCGGTTCCCCCGGGGGCCGACACTGTTATTTTCCCCACGTGAGACAACTCATCGTGTCACCGCCCCTGATCGTCATCGTCGTCGCGCTGGTGGGGTTCTTCTGGCTGGTCACCAAGGCTGCCCGCGAGTTCGTGCTGCGTCGCCGCGACGCTGACGCCCGCGAGGCACTGGCCGACCAGTCCAACAAACTGCTCACCGCCGTTGCCGCGACCTTCGCCTTCTTCGTCGGCTTCGCGATCTCGGCCAGTTGGGGCGCGGTGACCGCCGCGCAGACGGCCGTCGAGCAGCAGGCCGCCGCGGTGCACCAGATGGCGTGGGAACTGAACAACATCCCCGACCGCGCCGTATCGGCCGACCTGAGGGACAAGCTGCGGGTCTATGCGGACACCGTGGTGGGCCAGGACGCTCGCGAGCTGCGGAAAGGCAACCTCGCCGTCCTGCCGTCGGCGCAGGCTCTCGATCGCTTCGAGAACGCTCTGCTGGCCTACGCCCTCGGGCCGACAGCCCCCGAGCGGCAGGCGTCCACGCTGTTGTCGTCAGCCTCGGCGGTGAACAACGCGTCGGCCACGGTGTCTGCGGTGGCCAACCGCTCGCTACCCAATCCGCTGCTCACGCTGTTGATCATCGTGGGCATGCTGGCCTCGATCCTGATGGGGATCAGCACCGTCAGTTACGACCGGCCTTCGCTGATGTTCCTCTGGTGTCTGATCCCGGCTGTGTCGATAGCGACGGTGCTGGCGCTGGCCTATCCGTTCGCCATCCGGTCCGGGGTCACCCTGGCGCCCATGCAGGCAGTCACCCAGCAGCTCGCCGCACCGTCACCTAGCGGGTGAGTTCGGCGTACCGGGCGCGGTGGAAGTCGGTGGAGCCGAACTCGTACTGCAGCGCGGTCAGCCGTTTGAAGTAGTGCCCGATCGCCAGTTCCTCGGTCATGCCCATGCCGCCGTGCAACTGGACGGCGTTCTGGCCGACGAAACGCGCCGCGCGCCCGACCGTCGCCTTGGCCGCCGACACCGCCCGGGCCCGCAGGGCCGGCTCCTCGCCGAGTTTGAGCGTCGCGAGGTACGCGGCGGCCACCGCCTGCTCCAGTTCCATGTACATGTCCACCATGCGGTGCTGCAACACCTGGAAGGAACCGATGGGCTGGCCGAACTGCTGGCGCTGTTTGGTGTACTCCACGGTGTCGTCGAGCACGCGGCGCATGGCACCCACCGCCTCGGCGCAGACCGCGGCCGCACCCTCGTCGCGGGCCCGCTCCAGTGATGCTGCGGCGTCGGGATCGATCAGCGCATCGGCCGGCAGTCGCAGCCCGTTGAGCACCAGATCGGCGGCGCGCCGGTCGTCGACGGTGCGGTAGGCGTGCATCGGCACGTCGGATGCCGTCAGGAACAGCCCGACGCGATCGCCGGTGGTCGCCGCGATGAGCAGATGGGTCGCGATCGGCGCGTCCATGACCACCGCCGGTGATCCGGTCAGGACCCAGTGCTGTCCGTCGCGAACGGCATTGGTGGACGTCGCATCCGAGGCCAACGCGATGATCGCCGACCCGTCGGCGATGCGCCCGAGGACCTCGGTGGCCGCCTGCCCGCCCGCGCGCTGAAGCAGCCCTCCGGCGACCACCACGGTGTCGATCCACGGCTCGATGACCAGAGCGCGCCCGAGTTCCTCGGCGATCACCATCGCCTCCACCGGGCCCCCGCCGCTGCCGCCGGCGGATTCCGGCAGGGTGGCGCCGAGGATGCCGAGTTCCTCGGCGAAGCCCCGCCAGATGTCGGGCTGCCAGCCCGCGCCGGTCTTCGCGGCGGCGCGGCTGGACTCCAGGCGGTAGCGCGCGGCGAGGAACTTGCAGAGTCCGTCGCGCAGCAGTTCCTGTTCGGAGGTGAGTGCGAAGTCCATGGCGCCTCTACAGCCCCAGGGTCGCTTTGGCGAGGATGTTGCGCTGAATCTCGTTGCTGCCGGCGTAGATCGACCCGGCCCGGTCGTTGAAGTAGCGCAGCGGTGCCACCGCCTGCCACGGCTCACCGCTGACGTAGCTATCCGGCGGCGGCAGGTAATCCGCGACCGGCCCGCCCGGCTTGGCGGCGTGCGGCTGGTACACCCGCGCGCGCGGCCCGGCCGCCTCCATCGCCAGTTCGGTGAGCTGCTGGCTGAGTTCGGTGGACAGGATCTTCAGCATCGACGACGCCGCACCGGGATTTCGGCCCTCGGCGACGGTGGCCAGCGCCCGGTACTCGAGGATCTCGAGAACGTCGGTGCGGATACGCGCGTCGGCGAGTTTGGCGGCGAAGGCCGGCTCATCGAGCAGTGGGCCGGCGTGCGCCGCGATCGACTCGGCCATCACCTGAAGTGCAGGCGCGGCCGATCCGCCGCCGCGCTCGAACTCCAGCAGATACTTGGCCACCGTCCAGCCGTCGTCGATCTTGCCGATCACATTGCTCTTCGGAACCCGCACACCGTCGAAGAAGATCTGCGTCTGGACCTCCTCGCCGGAGGTCATCACCAGCGGCCGGATCTCGATGCCGGGTGTACTCATGTCGATCAGCACGAAGGTGATGCCCTGCTGTTTGCGTTCGGTGCGGCTGGTGCGAACCAGGGCGAAGATCCAGTTCGCCTCCATCGCATGCGTGGTCCAGATCTTGCTGCCGGTACACACCAGGTCGTCGCCGTCGTCGACCGCGGCCATCGACAGCGAGGCCAGGTCCGATCCGGATTCCGGCTCCGAGTAGCCCTGGCAGAAGAACACCTCGCCAGTGAGAATTCGCGGCAGGAAATAGTCCTTCTGCTCAGGTGTGCCGAACGCGATGATGGCGTGCGACACCATGCTGATGCCCATCGGGGAGAGGCTGGGTGCACCGGCCAGGGCGCACTCGCGGCCGAAGATGTAGTGCTGGGTCAGCGTCCAGTCGCAACCGCCGTACTCCACCGGCCAGGCCGGGGCGGCCCAGCCGCGCTCGTGCAGGATGGCCTGCCATTTCATCGATGCCTCATGGTCGGCGTAGACGCTTGTCATCAGCCGCCCGGCCCGGCGCAGGTCGTCGGTGAGCTTCTCGTCGAGGAAGGCGCGCACCTCGTCGCGGAATCGCAGGTCTTCGTCCGACCACGTCAGGTCCATGCCAGCACGGTAGAGCAGGTCCCGACGCACGCGAAAGTGCGCCCAGGTCTCGCGGCGGAAGTCGCCCCTGCCGTCGCCCGGACCGGTCTACCGTTGATCGGTATGGGGGTGTCACGAAAGGCTGTTCGTCGCGGGATGGCGATCGCCGTCATCTGCACTCTTGTCGCCGGATGCAGCGGTATCGGACAACAGCCCGAGGATCCGCTGGCCGATGCTCGGATCACCGTGCTGGACGAAAACGGCGGAGGCCTTCCGGGGGCCTCGTTCGACCCCGTCGGTGATGCGCAGCCGATCGCGCTGGGCCCAGGCGGGACGGTACCGGTTCGCGGACCCACCGCCGGTGTGATCAGCCTCGACGGCTACCTGCCCGAACCGGTGGTCCTCGATCCCTCGCAACCGCCGCGGGACGTGGTGCTCTACGCGCGCGCCGCCGCCGACGGGACACCGCGGCTGAGCATGCACTTCGGCGGTGACTCGATGATGGGCAGGCGTTTCCAGCAGCCCACCCGGGAGGGCACCCCCGTCGTCAACGACGCCGCCGGGGCGCGTGTCGTCGTCGCCTCGGTGGCGCCGTTGATGGCCGCCGCCGACGTGTCGTCGGTGAATCTCGAGACCGTCGTGGGCGACCTGCCCGATGACGAGGCCTACCCGGGCAAGCGTTATCAGTTGCAGTCGCCGCCGGCATTCACCGCCGCGCTGACCGACATGGGTATCGACGTGGTGACGCTGGGCAACAACCACGTCAGCGACTGGCGTGATGCGGGCGTCGCCTCCACATTGCGCGAACTGCAGACCGCGGGAATAGCCACCGTCGGCGCCGGCCTGACCGCCGAGGAGGCGGAGCGCGGAAAGATCATCGCCTCGGGCCCGCTGCGGGTCGGGGTGGTCTCGATGACCACCGTCAACGGCGATTTCGTCAACGACGGCCTCCCCGGTGCCGATATCGCGCCGCCCTCCGATCTGCCGGCCGAGGATGCCTGGCAGTACGAGGATCGGACCTTCAGCTTCGGCAAGCCCGGCGAGCCGGGCTACATCCAGCCCGCGGCGTTACGTCCGGCGCAATGGTGGCGGTTGTTCGAGACTCTGGAGCCGTCCCTGGACCCAGACCGGGCCGCCCAGCTGTGGACGGCACTCACGGCGCCCGACGTTGTGCCGGAACTGCAGGACTGGGTGGCGCGGCGCGGCCACGGCGGTGCAGCGAAGTTCAGCACCCCGACGATGACCGCCACGGTGGCCGGGCTGCGCGCGGCGGGCGCGAGTCCGATCGTGGTGCAGTTGCACGGCGGCTACATGTTCTCCGAGGTGCCGAGCGCCTTCCTCCGTAGAATCTCCCGCGCCGCCATCGACGCCGGGGCCGACATGGTCATCAACCACCACCCGCATGTGCTGCAGGGCTTCGAGTGGCACAACGGCAAGCTGATCGCGTTCTCGCTCGGCAACATGGTGTTCGACCAGGATTTCGCCGCGACGTTCCCCAGCGTGGTCGTCAGAGCGGTATTCGAAGGCAACAGGCTGCTCAACGTCCGGCTTGTTCCGCTGCTCATCGACGACTACCGGCCCGTGCCGCTTGCGGGTACGGGGCGGCAGAGCGTTCTGCAACTGGTGGACGAGCGATCAGCCGTCGCGGCGGTGAGCGAGAGAGCCTCAGGCGGCCGGATCGTCACGCAGGTCGACCCGTCCGTCGTCCCCAACGCCGCAGTGGACATCGGCGACGGGGCGGTGCTCGCCGAACGGAAGGCGGAAGCCCTGGACGTCACCCTCGACACCGAGGGGTTTGCCGTTGCCGGACGCTGCGCGGTGCTGCGCCCCTCGGCGCCCACGCTGGAGTACGGCACGGAACTGCTCACCTGGGGCGGCTTCGACGACGTCCTCGCCAACGGCGCGGTGGATCCGGCGCCGCGGTACGAGTTACACGGCGATGTCACCGCCACATCCCGGGATGGTGGACGCATCCTCACACTCGACGCCCGCCGCGACTTCGCCTCCGTCCGGCCGTTGGCTCACGCGGAGCTGGTCCAACACCGCCGTTACGGCGTGGGTGGCCGGCCCCTGGATTCCGCCGCGCAGTACCGGTTGCAGTTCGACGGCCGGCTGGTAGGGCGCGGGCCGATCATCGTCCGCACCGGGTTCTACTCGGTGGACGATATCGATCCGAATGAGCAGCCGGAGTCGACGCTGCTCTCCGAACAGGAAGTTGAGCTGTCCGCACCCAGCGGCAGGTGGCAGACGCTGACCGTCGACCTCCCGGATCCCTTCGCCGACCGTGCCGTCACACCCGACGCGGTCGCGGTGTCCATCGTGGTGCCGCGGGGTGCGGGCAGGCTCGAGTTGGACAACGTCGCGCTCTTCGAATGGAGAAAGTTCCGCCCCGCACTGGCTGACAAGTGGGTGGCGGTCGACGCCGTGCGCGGGACGCCCGGCGCCGCGGCCACACTGGAGGCCAGTGGATGCCTCCCGGGCTGAGGACCGCCCCGAGCCCCTAGCAGCAGCGCGCCGCCGGGTTGCTCTCCGTCATCCGGTGACGCATGCGCCAGTACTCGGCCTCGCTGAGCACCGGTTCGTCCGGATAGGAGCGGCGGCGGTGCGCGACGTAGCGGCGGTAGTGGTTGTCGCCCATCAGTGAGCCGACGTACCAACCGAGCGAGCGGGAGATGCGGCTAAGGCGTCCCATTGTTTCTGCACCTCCTTCTCCAGGGGTGTGGCGATCAACCGGGATGGTCCGAAGATCTTCGACGGCACCGGGTCCTCGACAGCGAGCGGGCTTCCGCGGCCCCGGATGGACTTCCACGCCATCACCGCCGCCGCCGCCACGACGATGACGACCACCACCGCGAAGATGATCGACAGCGTGCCCTGGATGAAGGTGTTGCGGACGACGTCGTCGAGCTGATCGGGGTTCTTCGCGGCACCGAACGACGTCTTGCCCGCCTCCCGGGCGTCGCGGAAGGCGAAGTGCTGGGTCCAGTAACCGAGCTTCGGATCGCCGGAGAAGATCTTCTGCCACGAGGCGGTCAGTGTCACCACCAGATCCCACGCCAGCGGCAGCGCGGGAATCCACGCCCATCTCAGCAGTCCCATCTTGATCACCACCACGGTGACCACGGTCAGCGCGATGGCCGCGAGCAACTGGTTTGCGATCCCGAACAGCGGGAACAGCGTATTGATGCCGCCAAGCGGATCGGTGACGCCCATCAGCAGGATGGATCCCCACGCGGCGACGACGATCACGCTGCACACCCATGCCCCGACCCGCCAGCTCGGGTCCCGAAGCCGACGCATCGGCCCGCCGAGGTTGCTCAGCCCGTCGGACAGCATGAACCGGGCCACCCGGGTGCCGGCGTCGATGGTGGTGAGGATGAACAGCGCCTCGAACATGATCGCGAAGTGGTACCAGAACGCTTTGAGCCCGCTGCCGCCGAAAACCGACAGCACCTGTGCCATACCGAACGCCAGGGTCGGCGCACCGCCGGTGCGGGAGACGATCGACTGCTCACCGACGCTCGCCGCGGCGGCGTCGATCTCCGCGGGGGTGATCGGCGGCCCGGACAGTCCAAGGGAGTTGACGTAGGTCGCCGCGGTCTCGGCGGTACCTCCGGTGGCTGCCGCCGGAGCGTTCATGGCGAAGTAGAGGTGCTGGTTGAGGATCGAGGCGGTGATCAGCGCCATGACCGCCACGAACGACTCGGTCATCATGCCGCCGTAACCGATCAGCCGCATCTGGCTTTCCTTCTCCAGCAGCTTCGGCGTTGTGCCCGAGGCGATCAGCGAGTGGAACCCCGACAGCGCGCCGCAGGCGATGGTGATGAACAGGAATGGGAACAGCGAGCCCGCGAACACCGGGCCCGCACCGGTCTTGGCGAACTGCGAGACGGCCGGCGCCTCCATCACCGGCCGGGCCAGCAGGATCCCGACGGCCAGCAGGGCGATGGTGCCGACCTTCATGAACGTGGAGAGATAGTCGCGCGGGGCGAGCAGCAGCCACACCGGAAGCACCGAGGCGGCCAGGCCGTAGAGAATCAGGCACCACGACAGCGTGACCTTGGACAGGGTGAACCACTGTTCGCCCCACTCGCTGTGGCCCACCCAGCCGCCGGCGACCACCGCGAGCAGCAGCAGTACCACGCCGATGAGCGACACCTCGGAGACCCGGCCCGGGCGCAGGTAGCGAAGGTACAGACCCATGAAGATCGCGATCGGGATCGTCATCGCGATGGAGAACACGCCCCACGGGCTCTCGGCCAGTGCGTTGACCACCACCAGGCCCAGCACCGCGAGCAGGATCACCATGATCACCAGCACGCCGATGATCGCCGCCGCACCGCCCACCGGCCCGAGTTCGTCACGCGCCATCTGACCCAGTGAGCGTCCCCGGCGGCGGGTGGAGATGGCCAGCACCAGATAGTCCTGCACGCATCCGGCGAGCACCGCGCCGACGATGATCCAGATGGTGCCCGGCAGGTACCCCATCTGGGTGGCCAGCACCGGGCCGACCAGCGGGCCCGCCCCGGCGATCGCGGCGAAGTGTTGGCCGAACAGCCCCCGCCGGTCGGTGGGCATGTAGTCGGTGCCGTTCTCGTAGATCTCCGCCGGGGTGGCGTGGTCGTCGCGGGGTTTGACGATCTTCATCTCGATCAGCCGGGCGTAGAACCGGAAGCCGATCACGTAGGTGCAGATCGCCGCGACCACGAACCACACGGCGTTCACCGTCTCGCCGCGGACGAACGCGATGACGGCCCAGGCGATCGCACCGAGCACCGCGACGGCTGCAAACGACCACCGGTGCCGCGCGCTGATCGGCGAGCGGTCGATGATCGCGACCGGCGGCAGGTCGGCGTCGGTGCGGACGTAGGTCACGTCACCCCGGGTCTCCTCGATGCGCTCCATGACCAGCGATCCTCGCACCATCACCGCGCAGGGCGCCGGGTAACCGGCATCACGGTTCCCCCTGCAGCCCCCCGCGGCTCCCCTGCGCATCTCCACCGGATGGGGGATGCGTGCGCGTCCGGGATCGTCAGGCTTACCGGACCGACCGACGCGACCGACGAACCAGGAGATGACGATGCCGCCGTGGCGCCTGCGCGACTACCACGACGAGGATCTGGACCAGGCGGTGGTGGTGTGGGACCAGAGCCGTGGTTCCGGTTCGGCCGAACCGGTGTTCAGCGTTGCCGAGGTGGTCGCGGCCGCGCGGGCCGGCCAACCCGCGGTGGTCGCCGAGGTGGGCGACGAAGTCGTGGGAATGGCCGTCGCGCAGACCCAGGGTGAGCGCGCCTGGATCCTGCTGGTCGCACTCGCATCGCGATGGCGCCACCGCGGCATCGGCAGCGCACTGCTCACCGACCTCGAGCGCCGGCTGCGCTCGGCGGGTGTTCGGCGGATCTGCGCGATCCTCCCGGAGGATGCCACCGGTGCCGCCGCCCTAGAGAACTCCGGATACGTGCGGCGCGAGGGTCTGGTCTATTACGAACTCCTCGAGCACCTCGGACCCGACCAGGCGAACCTTCTCGAGGAACTCGGCGGGCTGTTGCTGCCGCCGGGAGTGTGGGACGAGATGGCCGGCATGGACACCGAGAAGCAGATCATCGAACGGCGCATCGTCGACCCGCTGGCACACCCCGAGGTCGCGGAGCGCTACGGGGTGCGGCCGCCCAAGGCGGTGATCCTGTTCGGCCCGCCGGGAACCGGCAAGACCAGCTTCGCCAAGGCGATCGCCTCACGACTGGGCTGGCCGTTCGTCGAACTCTTCCCGTCCCGGCTGGCCGCGGCCGGAAACGGCGGACTGGCGGCGTCACTGCGGGAGGCCTTCGCCGAGTTCGCCGAACTCGATGAGCTGGTGCTGTTCATCGACGAGGTGGAGGAGATCGCCACACCGCGAGCCGGAGCGTCCAGCGCCGAACTCGGTGTGACCAATGAACTGCTCAAACTGATCCCGGCGTTCCGCCAGCACGACAGCCGTCTGCTGGTGTGCGCCACCAATGCGGTGCACTCGCTGGATTCGGCGTTCCTGCGGCCCGGCCGGTTCGACTACGTCATCCCCGTCGGTCCGCCCGATCAGCCGGCCCGCCATGCGGTGTGGCAGCGCTATCTCGGCACGGCCGGCGCCGGTGTCGACGTCGACCGGCTGGTCACCGCGTCGGAACTGTTCACGCCGGCCGATATCGAGTTCGCCGCACGCAAGGGTTCCCAGGCCGCCTTCGAACGTGAGATGCGTGACGGGACGTCAAGGCCCGCCACCACGGAGGACTACCTGACGGCCATCGGCCAGATCCGGCCCACGCTGACCCCGGACATGCTGGCCGAATTCGAGCGCGGCAAGGCGGATTTCGCCCGGCTCTAGCGCTTTTGCGGAAGTGTAGTTCGCTAGTTATACTTCGCTGGATTGGACTGCTTCCCGGGAGCTGAGGATGACTGACGCGCAACTGGTGGTGCCGATGTGGGCGTGGATCGCCCTCACCGTCGCCATCGTGGCCATGCTGGCCGTCGACCTGTTCCTGCACCGCGACAATCACGTCGTCGAGTTCACGGAGGCGGCGATCTGGTCGGCCATCTGGATCGCGGCGGGCTTGGGCTTCGGGGTGATCGTGTGGTGGGCCTACGGCGGCGACGTGGCCGGCACCTACTACGCGGGATACCTGATCGAGAAGGCGCTGTCGGTGGACAACGTCTTCGTGTTCGCGTTGATCTTCACCTACTTCGCGGTACCGGACCGCTACCAGCACAAGGTGCTGTTCTGGGGCGTCATCGGCGCCCTGCTGTTCCGCCTGGTGTTCATCTTCGTCGGCGCCGAACTGCTCAAGACCTTCTTCTGGACGGCCTACCTGTTCGGGGCGTTCCTGATCTACACCGCCTACAAGATGGCCTTCCAGCACGACCGCGATATGGACCCGGAGAAGAATCTGCTGGTGCGGATGGTCCGCCGGGTAATCCCGACCATCTCCGAATACGACGAGGGGCGGTTCTTCACCCGCCGCAACGGCACCCGGGTCGCGACCCTGCTCTTCGTGGTGCTGGTCGCCGTGGAGGCTACCGACCTGATCTTCGCCATCGACTCCGTCGCCGCCGTGCTGGCGATCACCACCAGCACCTTCATCGTGTGGACCGCCAACGCGTTCGCCGTGCTCGGCCTGCGCAGTCTGTACTTCTGCCTGGCCGGCCTGATGCGCCGATTCGTCCACCTGCACTACGGCCTGGCCGTGCTGCTCGGCTTCGCCGGGGTCAAGCTGATCCTGTCGGAGACGCCGGTCGGCAAGCTGCCCATCCCGGTCACCCTCGGCGTGATCGTCGCCGTGCTCGCGGTGTCGATCGGTTGGAGTCTGCGGGCCACCCGCGGCCAGGCCCGGGAGGCGCTGCCCGGCCAGGCGCCGGCCGGCGAGGCCCGAAGTGGTATGCACGAATGAATTGGTGGTAAAAAATGCGAATGGCTAATGCGCGACGGACGCTCAGCGTGGCGGGATCCACCCCGTCGGCACCGCAGCGAGGCTGGACGTTCCTCACCAACCACGCTCATGTGCTGCTGTGCCTCGCGAGCGGGGAGACCCTGACGGCGCGCGAACTCGGGTCGCGGATCGGCATCACCGAACGCGCTGTGCAGGTGATCCTCTCGGACCTCACCGAGAGCGGCTACCTCAACAAGAAAAAGGACGGCCGTCGCAACATCTACACGGTGAACCGCCGGGGACGGCTCCGTCACCCGCTGGAGGCCCACCACACCATCGGCGAGCTCATCAACGCACTCGACTAGCGGTGCTGACCGGCCAGTGACGATCGCCACGTCCGGCTACGGCCCGCTCGAGGCCACGCGGTAACGTCGGGCGCATGACCATCGCACTCACCGACGACCACCGTGAACTCGGCAACGTCGCACGCTCGTTCCTCACCGCGCAGAAGGCGCGCTGGGCGGCACGCGAGCTCCTGGATGCCGACGACGAGAGCAGGCCGGCGTTCTGGCACGAGTTGGCCGAGTTGGGCTGGCTCGGGCTGCACGTCGACGAACGTTACGGCGGGTCCGGCTTCGGGCTGCCCGAACTGGTGGTGGTCATCGACGAGCTGGGGCGTGCCGTGGCGCCGGGGCCGTTCGTGCCGACCGCGGTGGTGTCGTCGTTCATCAACGCCGTCGGCAGCGACGAGCAGAAGGCCCGGCTGCTGCCCGGCCTGATCGATGGAACGCTCACCGGTGCGGTTGGTTTCGGGGGAGACCTGACGGTCTCGGGAGGGGCCGGGGACTGGCGGGCATCCGGCGACGCCGGTGTGGTGCTCGGCGCCGGGTTGGCCGACATCCTGCTGCTGACCGCCGGCGACGACGTTCTGCTCGTCGAACGCGCGGCCGACGGTGTCTCCCTGGAGATACCCGGAAACCTGGACCGCACCCGCCGGTCCGCGCGGGTGCGCCTCGACGGTGTGGCCGTCGGCGACAACGTGCTCTCCGGCGCCAAACCCGTCGCACTGGCCCGGGCCCGCACGCTGTTCGCCGCCGAAGCGGTCGGCGGCGCGTCGGACTGTGTGGAGACGGCCGTGGAGTACGCG
This sequence comes from Mycobacterium sp., assembly GCA_018883075.1. Taxonomy (GTDB): domain Bacteria; phylum Actinomycetota; class Actinomycetes; order Mycobacteriales; family Mycobacteriaceae; genus Mycobacterium. The sequence continues at coordinate 4,876 of VEQU01000037.1, read as the reverse complement.
AAGGTCCGCGAGCAGTTCGGCCGCACCATCGCCACCTTCCAGGCGGTCAAGCACCACTGCGCCAACATGCTGGTGACCGCGGAGTCCGCGGTGGCCTGCGTATGGGACGCCGCCCGGGCGGCCGGCGAGGACGAGGACCAGTTCCATTTGATCGCCGCCGCCGCCGCGACGCTGGCCTTCCCCGGCTACGTCCGCAACGCCGAGCTGAACATCCAGGTGCACGGCGGCATCGGGTTCACCTGGGAGCACGACGCGCATCTGCATCTGCGCCGGGCGCTGACGCTCAACGCGCTGCTCGGTGGCGACGGGCCGCCCACCGACACCTTCGCGCTCACCGCGTCCGGGCGCTCCCGCGCCAACAGCCTGGACCTGCCACCGGAGGCCGAGGCCATGCGCACCGAGATCCGCGTCGAGGCCCAGCGGATCGCCGCCCTCGACGGCGCGGCGCAACTCGACGAGCTGATCGCCACCGGCTATCTGATGCCGCACTGGCCCAAGCCGTGGGGGCGTGCGGCGGGTGCGGTCGAGCAGCTGCTGTGCGAGGAGGAGTTCGCCGCCGCCGGCGTCCAGCGGCCGGACTACGGCATCACCAGCTGGGTGATCCTCACCCTCATCCAGCACGGCACACCCTCGCAGATCGAACGCTTCGTGGAGAAGGCGCTGCGCAAGGACGAGATCTGGTGCCAGCTGTTCTCGGAGCCGTCGGCCGGCTCGGACGCCGCCGCGGTCAAGACCAGGGCCACCCGCGTCGACGGTGGTTGGAAGATCAACGGCCAGAAGGTGTGGACCTCCGGCGCGCACTACTGCAAGCGCGGCCTGGCCACCGTGCGCACCACCTTCGACGGGCCCAAGCACTCCGGTATCACCATGGTGATCCTCGATATGAACGCCCCGGGGGTCGAGGTGCGCCCGCTGCGCCAGATCACCGGCGGCTCGGAGTTCAACGAGGTGTTCCTCAACGACGTGTTCGTCCCGGACGAGGACGTCGTCGGTCAGCCCGACGAGGGGTGGACGGTGGCGCGGGCCACCCTGGGCAACGAGCGGGTGAGCATCGGCGGCGGCACCGGAGGCGTCGCGCCGGCCACCGCGTGGCTGGTGGACCTGGCCAAGCGCAACGGCGACCGTGTCATCGGCGCCGCACAGCGGGTCGGCCGGTTCCTCGCCGACGACCACGCGCTGCGACTGCTGAACCTGCGCCGCGCCGCCCGCAGCATCGAGGGTGCCGGGCCGGGGCCGGAGGGCAACATCACCAAACTCAAACTGGCCGAGCACTTCCAGGAGCAGGGCGCGATCGCCGCCTCGCTGGTGGGCCCGGAAATCGCACTCGAGGGCGGCGAGGGTGAACTCGCGGCCCGGGCTGCGATGGGCGCCCGCGGCATGGCGATCGCGGGCGGGACGTCGGAGATCGCGCGCAACCAGATCGCCGAACGCATCCTCGGCATGCCGCGCGACCCGCTGATCAAGTAGGCGGCGCCGGGCCTCCCCACCGGACCCGTCGCGACTGTGCGGTTTCGCGCGGGGCATCCCCGCGACTGTGCGATTTCCCGCGGGGCCTCCCCGCGACTGTGCGATTTCCCGCGCGACACGCCGGTCCACCGCGGAAATCCGCACACTCGACGCCCCTCAGCGGGCGGAGGCGAACCCCCGAAGCCAGTCGAACCAGGCGTCCATGCCCTCGCCGGTGCGTGCGCTCACCGGCAGAATCGTCGCCTCCGGATTGACCTGCCGCACCCGCTCGACGTAGGTGGACACATCGGCGTCGAGGTGCGGGACGAGGTCGATCTTGTTGAGCAGCACCACATCCACCGACCGGAACATCACCGGGTACTTCAGCGGCTTGTCCTCGCCCTCGGTCACCGAGTACACCATCGCCTTGGCGTGCTCGCCGACGTCGAACTCCGCGGGGCACACCAGGTTCCCGACGTTCTCGATGATCACCAGATCCGCCCGGGACAGGTCGAGCCCGGCCAGCGCGCGGTTGACCATCGGGGCGTCCAGGTGGCATTCGCCGCCGAACCCGTTGGAGGTGTTGAGCAGCGATATCTGGGCTCCGCGGCCCTCCAGTGCGGCGGCGTCGATATCGGTGGCGATATCGCCCTCGATGACACCCACCGCCAGTTCGCCGGCAAGCTCGTCGAGGGTCGCGGCCAGCACCGTGGTCTTGCCCGATCCGGGTGAGCTCATCAGGTTCAGTGCGCGAACGCGATTGTCCTCGAAGGCTTTGCGGTTCATCTCGGCCCGGTTGTCGTTCTCGGCGAAGATCGCCTCCAGGACCTCGATGCGCTCGGTGCCGGTGGCGTAGCCGCTGTGATCGCCATGGTCATGGTCATGGTGGTGATGGTGCTCGCTGTGATCGTGGCTGTGCTCGGTGCCGTCGTCATGACGGTGGAATCGGCCCATCTACTCCAACCTCTCGCGTTCGGAGACGTCGACGGACGTCACCAGGAACTCCTCGCCGTGCACCACCGCGACGTCGGCGCTGCGGCAGGCCGGGCACGCGACCGAGAATCGCGACTCGATCTGTGACTGCTCACCGCAGCCGCGGCAGGACACCTCAGCGGGCACGAACTCGAGTTCGAGTTCGGCCTCCGGCATGTCCTCGTGCTCGCGCACCAGCGTCCAGCAGAACGCCAGCGAGTCGGGGACCACCTGCCGCAGTGCGCCCACCTGCACCCGCACCACGTTGACGCGCCGTCCCGCCGCGTGCGGCTTCACCACACCGGCGATCGCCTGGCACAGCGACAGTTCGTGCATCGGCAAAACCCTACGACTACCGTGACGGACGTGGCTGTGCGGGTTCGCCTCGACATCACCGGTGTGGTGCAGGGTGTGGGCTTCCGGCCGGCGGTCGCCCGGATCGCCGCCGAACAAGGCCTGACCGGCTGGGTCTACAACGACGCCGGTTCGGTACATGCCGAGTTCGAGGGCCCGGCCGACCGCATCGACGCTGCGGTGGCCGCCCTGCGGCAGCGTCCGCCCCCGATGGCACGCATCGACTCGCTGACCCTGACCTCCGTAGCGCCCTGCGGCGCCGGTGAATTCGAGATCATCGCCAGCCAGAGCGACGACAGCTCGCGCACCCTGGTGCCGCCGGATATCGCCATCTGCACCGACTGCGTGCGCGAGTTGCGCGACCCCGCCGACCGCCGGTTCGGCCACCCGTTCATCACCTGCACCAACTGCGGGCCGCGCTACACCGTCATCACCGATCTGCCGTACGACCGGCCGGCCACCACGATGGCCGGTTTCGCGATGTGCGTGGCGTGCGCCGAGGAGTACCGCGACCCGACCGACCGGCGTTTCCATGCGCAGACCATCGCATGCGCCGATTGCGGCCCCCGGTTGGCCTGGCGAGGGCCGGGTGACGACGACGACCCGATCGGCGCCGCCGCGGCCGCTCTGCTCGGCGGCGCCGTGGTGGCCATCAAGGGCATCGGCGGCTACCACCTGGCCTGCCGCGCCGACGACGCGGACGTCGTCGAGACGCTGCGCACGCGAAAGAACCGGCCCGCCAAGCCTTTTGCGGTGATGGTCGCCGACCTCGACGCCGCAGAACAGATCGCCGAGATCGACGCCGCCGCGGCCGCTGCCCTCACCGCGCCGGCCGCACCCATCGTCCTGGTCACCGCCAAGCCGGGTGTGGTGGCGGCTGCGGTGGCGCCGGGCCTGTCCGACCTCGGCGTGATGCTGGCCTACTCGCCGCTGCACCATCTGGTCTTCGACCGGCTCGCCGACGAGGCGGGCCGTATCCCGCTGGTGATGACGTCGGCCAACCGGGGCGGCTCGCCGATCGTGTACCGCGAGCAGGATCTGGAGTGGATCGACGGACTCGCCGACGCGGTGCTCACCCATGACCGGCCCATCCACGTGCCGTGCGAGGACTCCGTGGTGACCCTCGACGATCAGCGCCGCGAACTGCCGTTGCGGCGCTCCCGCGGCTACGCGCCGCTGCCGGTGACGGTGGACCTCGGCGGCGACGACGTGGTGCTCGCCACCGGCGGCGACCTCAAGACCACCTTCTGTCTGATGGCCGCCGCAGGCGCCGACGGCCGAAGGCACGCCCACCTCTCGTCGCACCTCGGCGATATGGCCGACCCACGCACCCAGACCTGCTTCACCGACGCCCTGGACCATCTGGCGTTCATGACCCACCAGCGCCCGGCCGTCATCGCCCATGACATGCATCCCGGTTACGCCACCACGGCGTGGGCGCGGCGCACCGCGGCGGGCCGGCGGATGATCGCCGTCCAGCACCATCACGCGCACGCGATCTCCCTGCTCGCCGACCACCGGCGGCTGGGCACCCCGATCCTGGCCGTCACCTATGACGGCACCGGCTACGGCACCGACGGCACGATCTGGGGCGGAGAGTTGCTCGCCGTCCACGACCCGGCCGGGTTCAGCAGGGCCGGCCACCTCGCGCCGTTCGCCCTGCCCGGCGGTGACGGTGCGGTGCGCGAGCCGGCCCGCATCGCGCTGGACCTGCTGACCCGCGCCGGTGTCGACTGGGCTTCCGCCCTCCCGCCGGTGGCATCGGTGGGCGAGGCCGGCCTGCACGTGCTCGCCCAGCAGATCCCGCGCGGCACCGGCTGCGTGCCGACCACCAGCATGGGACGGCTCTTCGACGCCGTCGCCAGCCTGCTCGGGGTGTGTCAGCAGGTCAGCTACGAGGGCCAGGCGGCCGTCGAACTCGAACACCTGGCCCGCGGGGGCCGGCCGGTGCATCTGGGCTTCGCCGTTCGGGCCGGGGCGATGGACCCCGCCCCGGTGATCGCGGGGCTGGTGGACGGCCTGCGGGGCGGTGCCGCGCCCGCCGACCTGGCGGCCGGCCTCCACCAGGCGGGCATCACGGCCCCCGCCCAGGCCGCCCTGAACT
>VEQU01000036.1 GCA_018883075.1 Mycobacterium sp. | reverse complement strand
TTACTATCAGGTCCGTGGATATGAATGGAGCAAGTGCAATCGTCACCGGCGGCGCCTCGGGTATCGGGGCCGCGTGCGCCCGCCAGCTGGCCGACCTGGGCGCCCGCGTCGTCATCGCTGACCTGCAGGCCGACCGCGGTCAGGAGCTCGCCCATGAGATCGGCGGGGTCTTCGTCACCGTCGACGTCACCAAGACCGAGCAGATCACCGACGCCGTCAACACCGCGATGGACCTCGGGCCGCTGCGCGCGCTGGTCAATTCCGCGGGTGTCGGCTGGGCGCAGCGCACCATCGGCAAGGACGGCGAGTTCTCCTCGGCGCACGATCTGAACGCCTATAAGAAGGTGCTCGACATCAACCTGGTGGGCACCTTCGACTGCATCCGCCTGGCGGCCACCGCCATGAGCCGGCTGGAGCCCACCGACACCGGCGAGCGCGGAGCGATCGTCAACATGACCAGCGTCGCGGCGTTCGACGGACAGATCGGCCAGGCCGCGTACTCGTCGTCCAAGGGCGGCGTGGTCGGACTGACCCTGCCGGTGGCCCGCGACCTCGCGGCCGTCGGGATCCGCGTCAACACCGTGGCGCCGGGCCTGATCGACACCCCGATCTACGGCGAGGGCGAGGCGTCGGAGGCGTTCAAGGCCAAGCTGGGCGAATCGGTGCTGTTCCCGCACCGGTTGGGCAAGCCCGAGGAACTGGCGTCGATGGTCATCGAGCTGATCACCAACTCCTATATGAACGCCGAAGTCATCCGCGTCGACGGCGGAATCAGGATGCCTCCGAAGTAGGGGTGCCGCGCAGCCCACGCCCGGCGGGGCCGTGATTCGTCGATTCCTGTACACCGACACAACACCGGGGCGTAGTCGATCGGCAACCTGACTGCCCGACCGTGCAGGTCGTGAGCAACTCTTCGGTACTCATCGCCCACGACCACACCCACACCGACACCGTCAGCGGCCCCACCTACTCGGTCCTGCTGACCAACGACGACTCGCTGATCCATGCGGCACAGCGGCTTCGGTATGACGTCTTCTCCACCGAGCCAGGCTTCGGCCTGAGCAACGAGACGGCGCTGGACTGCGACCACTTCGATCAGTTCTGCAATCACATCCTGGTGCGCGAGGACCGCTCCGGGGAGATCGTCGGCTGCTACCGGATGCTGCCGCCCCCCGGCGCGATCGCCGCCGGAGGCCTCTACACCGCAACCGAATTCGATATCACCGCCCTCGACCCGCTGCGACCGTCCATGGTCGAGATGGGTCGCGCCGTCGTCCGCAGCGACCACCGCAACGGCGCGGTCATCCTGATGATGTGGTCCGGCATCCTCGCCTACCTCGACCGGAGCGGCTACGACCACGTGATCGGCTGCGTCTCGGTGCCCACCCACGGTGACGGTCCGGCCGGCAGCCATCTGCGCGGGGTGCGCGATCACGTGCTGAGCCGCCACGCCGCCCCGGCGCAGTACACAGTCCACCCCTACCGGCCGGTGGTCATCGACGGCACACCGCTGGACCGCATCGACGCGCCCGAACGGACGGCCATTCCCCCGCTGATGCGCGGATACCTGCGCCTGGGCGCGCGCATCTGCGGAGAGCCCGCCCACGATCCCGCCTTCGGGGTGGGCGACTTCCCCGCCCTGCTGGACAAGCGGCATGCCGACATCCGCTACCTCAATCGGCTGCGGTCGGCGGCGGCAGCCCGATGACGGCGAACGAGCACGGGTGGCTCCCCAGGACGTCGTGCACCGAAGGCTGCGTGCAGTCCGGGATCGGCGAGCCGGGACACCGCATCCTGGCGGCCGCGCGGTCGGCCCGTCGTCTCGCAGTGACGCTGATCCTGCTCATGGGCGTGCCGGTGCTGGCGATCCCCATGCCCGGCCACCGTCATGTCAAGCGGATCTACTGCCGCGCCGTGCTGCGCTCCCTCGGCGTCCGGATGAGGGTGTCGGGCGGACCGATCCGAAACCTGCGGGGACAGCTGGTCGTGAGCAACCACGTCTCCTGGGTCGACGTCTTCGCGATCGGCGCGGTGATGCCGGGCAGTTTCGTCGCGCGGGCCGACCTCATCACCTGGCCCGCGCTGGGCATCGCCGCCCGGATGGCCGGCGTCATCCCCATCGAGCGGCGCAGCCTGCGAACACTGCCCGGCGTGGTGAGCACCGTGGTGCAGCGGATCGGTGACGGTCACACCGTCGTCGCCTTCCCGGAGGGAACCACGTTCTGCGGACGCGACAACGGGACGTTCCGTCCCGCCATGTTCCAGGCCGCCATCGACGCGAACCGCCCCGTTCAGCCGGTGCGGGTGTCCTACCGCCACCGCGACGGCACACCGTCGACCGTGACGGCGTTCTTCGGCGAGCACTCGCTGTGGGAGTCGATCCGCCGGACGGTGCGGGCGCGTCGGACCGTCGTTCACATCGACGTGCGGCCGCTGGAATTGCCGATTCCCGACCGTGGCGAGTTCGCGGCCCGCTGCCAGCGATCGGTGTTCGGCCACAGCGCTGCGGCAGGGCACAGCGCCGCGGCTACCTTAAGTCCAGGTGAACAGTTGGGGTATTCCTCGAACGTTCCTGGCTGAACCGCGTCGGTCTCGCGCAGACTCACCGCGTGGGTGTGGAAACAATCATTCTGGTGCTGCTGATCGCCACCGCGCTCGCCTTCGATTTCACCAACGGGTTTCACGACACCGGCAACGCCATGGCGACGTCGATCGCGACGCAGGCACTCAAACCGAAGGTCGCCGTGCTCCTGGCCGGCCTACTGAATCTGGTCGGCGCCTTTCTCTCCGTGGAGGTGGCGATCACCGTGACCACCTCAGTGCTCAAGGTGCAGGACGCCAAGTCCGGGCAACTGCTGCCGGGGATCGACCCCTCGATGGGGCTGACGATCATCTTCGCCGGGCTGATCGGCGGCATACTGTGGAACCTGCTCACGTGGCTGTTCGGCATCCCGTCGAGTTCCTCGCACGCGCTGTTCGGCGGACTGATCGGAGCCGGCCTGGCCGCGCTGGGCTTCAGCGGGGTCAACTGGTCCGGCGTCACCCAGAAGGTGCTGATCCCCGCGCTCGCGGCGCCGGTGATCGCCGGGATCGTCGCCGCCTGCGGCACCTGGCTGGTCTACCGGATCACCCGCAAGGTGCTGCACCGTCGACGCGAGCAGGGCTTCCGCTGGGGCCAGATCGCCACCGCCTCGCTGGTGGCCCTCGCTCACGGCACCAACGACGCGCAGAAGACCATGGGCGTCATCGCGCTGGCATTGATCACCACCGGGCATCTCACCGGCGACGTCAAGAACGACGGCCTGCCGATCTGGATCATCGCCAGCTGCGCCGTGGCCATCGCCCTGGGCACCTACCTGGGTGGCTGGCGGGTGATCCGCACGCTCGGCAAGGGCCTGGTGGAGATTGAATCGCCGCAGGGACTGGCGGCCGAGGCCTCCTCAGCGGCGATCATCCTGAGCTCGAGTGCCGCCGGGATGGCGCTGTCGACCACCCATGTGGCCACCGGCTCGATCCTGGGCAGCGGGGTCGGCAAGCCAGGCGCCCAGGTCCGCTGGGCCGTCGCCGGCCGGATGGCCGTCGCCTGGCTGATCACCCTGCCCGCTGCGGCCATGGTCGGTGCACTGTCCTACTGGCTGTCCTACGTGGTCAAGGACATCACCGGATCCCGCCTGATCGGTGACGGGGTGATCTTCCTCATCCTGGTGGCCCTCTCGGCCTACATGTGGTGGCGCGCCCAGCAGCAGAAGGTCGACCACAGCAACGTCAACGCCGACTGGGACGAGAGCACCAACTCCGTCGTCCCCGCCGACGTTCGCGAGGCGGCGACGTCCGCCAGCACGGTCACCGAGACGGCCTCCGTCTGATTCCGGGAAGGACACCGTCATGCATTACCTTGAAGCCAGTTTCCGAGTGCTGGTCATCGGCTTGATTCTCGGCGCCGGACTGCCCGCACTGTTCGCCACCGGGTTGCTGGCCTACTCCTACGGCGCCGGCGGCGAAGAAGCCGATCACGTCATCCACAAGCCCAACCCGGCGCTGAAGTTCCTCGGAATCCTTCTGTTCCTGATCGTCGGACTCGTCATCCTCACCGCGATCGCGTGGATCACCCGGACGACGATCAACCATCACTTCGGTATCGACTTCTTCCCGATGTTTCCGAAGAAATGAGAGCACCGTGACCAAGGCCCAGGCAGCATCCACCGGCTACTTCCAGTCCGTCCTGGACTGGCTGCACAAGGGGTATCCCGACGGGGTCCCCACCACGGACTACTACCCACTGCTGGCACTGCTGGCGCGCACGCTCAGCGAGGAGCAGGTGATCGAGGCCACCCGGACGGTCCTGCGGGAAAGCGACCCCGACAGCCCGGTGACCGACGAGCAGATCCGCCAGGCGGTCCGCGACCTCACCGACAAAGAACCCAACACCGGCGAGATCAACCAGGTGGCGGCCAGACTCGCTCTGGTCGGGTGGCCATTGGCAGATCACTGTTGAGACAACTGGCCCCGGAACCCTTCACGGCCGACGAGGCAGCAGACGGTGTCGCCAAGAGGCTCAGCATCGCGCGGTACGCATGGCTGACCACAGTTGCACCGTCCGGAATCCCGACGCCGACACTGGTGTGGTTCCGCTTCGACGGATCAATCATCACCGTCTACAGCCAGCCGCACGCTGATCGGGTAACTCATATCTTCCAGCATCCGCAAGTGTCGCTGCACCTGGAATCCGACGGCATCGGCAGCAACGTCGTCATCGTCGGAGGCCACGCCGCCGTCACGGCCGAGGGTGTCGACCCACGCAGCGACCGCGAATTCTGGGCCAAGTATCACGTCGAAGCGGTATCGCTGAACCTCGAGGACGGGATCGCCTCGCACAGCACCCGGATCACCATGACGCCGACGACACTATGGACAACCATCCCCGCATAGTCGCAGCGCTGCTCGCGGCGGCGGTGGCCGCACTTCTCACTGTCGGCGGGTGCGATACCCGCCACAGCAATCAAGCGACGAACTGCGACGGTAAGACGCTGCTGAGGGCGAGTGGTTCATCGGCGCAGGCGATCGCCATCGACCAGTTCACCGCAGCCTACGAAACCGCCTGCCCTGGGCGCGCACTCGACTATCAATCGAACGGCTCCGCTGCTGGCATCGACGAATTCAGCCGCGGCAAAACTGATTTCGGGGGCACCGACTCGCCGTTGACTCCGACTGACGCGGAGTGGGAGAGGGCGAAGGACCGGTGCGGCGGCAGTGAGCCGTGGAACCTGCCACTGGTATTCGGCCCTATCGCCGTCACCTACAACGTATTCGGCGTGAGCACGCTGACTCTCGACGGCCCGACCATCGCGAAGATCTTCACCGGCAGGATCAGCGCCTGGGACGCCCCGGAGATCACCGCGCTGAACCCCGACCAGCCCCTACCGCAGCAGCCGATCGTCGTGATCCACCGCGGCGATGAATCGGGCACGACCGACAACTTCCAGAGGTACCTGCAGGCCGCGGCCGGCACCGCCTGGGACAGGGGCGCGGGAAAGGTGTTCCGCGGCGGCGTCGGCAAGCCCAGAGACGGTAACGCGGGTGCCGCGGCAGCCGTAGCAATCACTCCGGGATCGGTGACCTACACCGAATGGTCGTTCGCGCAGCGCCAGGGGTTGCCCGCCGCGCAGATCGTCACCCCGGCGGCACCGGAGCCGGTCGCCCTGTCCTTCGAGTCCGCCGCCGCAGCGGTCGAGGGCGTGCGACTAAATGATCGTGGCAACGATCTTGTCGTCGACACCTCTTCTCTGTACGCGCCCACCAGGGTGGGTGCCTATCCCATCGTCCTGGCCAGTTACGAGGTCGTCTGCTCGAGATACCCCGACAGGGGCACGGCGGTCGCCGTCGCACAGTTTCTCTCCATCGCGCTCACCAGCGGCCAGTACGGGCTCGGGGAACGCGGTTACGTCCCGGTCCCCGCGTGGCTACGAGACATACTCATGGGTGCGATAGACGACCTGAGGTGAGCGTTAGTAGACCAGTATCCGTTCGCGGGGCCGCATCTGCCCGGTAGCCTGGAAGATCACCCGACGCGATATCTCCACGGCGTGGTCGGCGAAGCGCTCGTAGTAACGGCTCAGCAGAGTCACGTCGATCGCCGCGACAGTGCCATGATTCCAGGGCCGGTCCAGCAGCACGCTGAACAGATGGCGATGCAGGTCATCCATCGCGTCATCGGCATCCCGGATGTACCGGGCCCTGCCCAGGTCACACGACACGATCACCTGTAGCGCACTGTCCACCAGATCCAGAGCGATACAGCCCATCTGGGCGAAGTCTCCGGCGACCTCGTCGGGAAGCACGTGCCGGGGATGACGCCGCCGGACGAGCTGGGCGACGTGGAGCGCCAGCGCATGCATCCGCTCGATATCGGCGACGATCTGGATGGAGCTCACGACGGCCCGCAGATCCCGTGCCACCGGAGCCTGTCGCGTCAGAAGTTCGTATCCCGTCACCTGGACTCGGGCGCCGGCCGCCGCGACCTTCTTGTGGTCGGATATCACGCGCTCGGCGAGGGCGAGATCGGAGTCGAGGAGCGACCGGGTCGCCTTTTCCAGGGCGACGCCGGCTGTTTCGCACATCTGCGCGAGCTGGTCGGTGAGCACGGCGAGTTGCGTGCCGTAGGCGGAACGCATAGGTCAACCGTACGGGTCTGATCAGCCTCGACGCACCGACAGCACTTGAACTCAACATGAACGTCTCACCAACAGTTCGTCGGCCGGAAGGCTTGTGCCGCCGCGTCGCCACCGGCCGCATTGCGGGACCGGGGGACAAACCTCGAGTAGGGCGGGCGGGACTTGAACCCGCGACCAACGGATTATGAGTCCGCGGCTCTAACCAACTGAGCTACCGCCCCTTGTCGTTTGACGACGATGACATTAGTCCTTGAGCGGGCGGCCAGACCGGTAGGCACCCGCCGCGAATGTGCGGTTTCTCACGCAACGCGCCGTTGGGGCGTGGAATTCCGCACACTCGGCGCGGGTTGCCAGGGCGTCAGGCCTCCCGCAGCGCCTGCGCCAATCCCTTGTTGATCGCCTTGAGCGTGGCGACGCGGGCGAACTGCTTGTTGTTGGCCGGGATCACATGCCAGCGGGCATCGCGGGCGGTGGTGCGCAGGATCTTCTGGTCCACCGCCGTCACGTAATCGGCCCACTTCTCCCGGTTGCGGTAATCCTCTTCGGTGATCTTGTGCTTCTTGTAGGCGGTCTCCTCGCGCGCCCTGAAGCGGGCCAGCTGCTCCTCGGGCGAGATGTGCAGCCAGAACTTGGCGACGTAATATCCACGCTCGACGAGTTGGTCCTCGAAGTCGTTGATCTCGTCGTAGGCCCGCTGCCATTCGGCCGGAGTGGCGAATCCCTCCAGCCGCTCGACGAGCACCCGGCCGTACCAGGTGCGGTCGAAGATGACGACCTTGCCCGACGGCGGTATGTCGCGCCAGAACCGCCACAGGTAGTGATACTTGCGCTCCTCCTCAGTGGGCGCGGCCACCGGGATCACCCGGTAGTCGCCGGCCTCCATGGCACCGGTGACGCGCCGGATCACCCCGCCCTTGCCGGCGGCGTCCCAGCCCTCGAAGGCCAGTACCGTGCCGACGCCGCGCCGGCGGGCCTCCAGCGACAGCTTGCGCAGCCGGCTCTGCTGCTTGGCCAGACGCTTCCGGTAGACCTCCCGGTCGAGGGACTGCGACAGATCGATCGCCGAGAGGACGCTGGCCTCGGAGTCGAAATCGTCGAAGACCTCCTCGGCCAGTTCCGGTGCGCTGTGGCGCGGTGCGCCCAGCCGTGCGGTGAGGGCAGCAAGGATGGTGCGCGCGACGGTCAGGTCGCGGTAGCGGTCGTCGGTCGACTCGACGATGGTCCACGGCGCCCCCGGCACGCTGGTCTCGCGGAGGATACGTTCGGCGATCGGCATCACAGGCCCCAGTGCGTCCAGGGCCGCCCAGTCACGCTGATCCACCAGCCAGCCCGACTCGAAGTCCTTCTCGGCGGCTTTGAGTTTCTTCTTCTGCTCCTTGAGCGGGGTGTGCAGGAAGAACTTCAGAATCAGCGCGCCGTCGGCGACGAGCGCGTTCTGCATCGCGGTGAGGTGACGAAGCCAGCGCGAGAACTGCCGTTCACCGATCTCCCTCTCCGCGCGCTGTGAGGCCGCGCGCATCAGGCCGCCGACGAAGAACGACGCCCTGCCCTTGGGCGGCAGCGCCCGCCACAGCCTCCACAGCGGCGGGCGCATGTACTCCTCCTCAGAGGGCTCACCGAAGACGTGAGTGTCGGCGTAGCGCGAGTCCATCCACTCGTTGAGCTGGTTGACCAATGCGTTGGCGGCCAGCCGGTCGTCGCCCGCGATCCAGATGATCACCGGGAAGTCCGCACCGCGCAGGTCGTATTGCGCGTTGATCAGCCCGACCCTCAGGTCCGGTATCGCCGCCTTGTAGTCCTCTTTGCTGACCTTGTTGCCAACCTCGGAAACCTCGAGCATCCCGTCACGGTATTGCGCGGCGGCGCCCCGCGGGCGGGAATCAGGAGTAGACGGGTTGCCCGTCGTCACCGATCAGATACCGCTCGGTGCCCTGCTGCACCCGCGGGGCGTCAGCCCTGAGGCTGACGGCGATCTTGTTACTGGCGTTGCGCATGACATCGAGCGTGAGCTCACGGGCCTGCGCGGCGCTGAAGTAGGTGCGCACGCCTGCGGCGACGTCGGCCTCGATGTTCGTGGGCGTCCAGATGAGCGCGTCGGCGTAGCGCAGGGCGGCTTTGTGTGCGTCGGTCAGCAGTGCCGAGGATTGATAGCGGTCGACGTCGTCGTACAGCGACTCCGATCCGCCCGCGTCCAGGGCATCGCCATCGCGCAGTGATTTGCACAGCCGGCAGTCGTGCGCGCGTGCCCCGCGCAGCCTGACCACCTCGGAGGTCACCGGATCCAGATCACGCAGCCGGGCCACAGCCGGCAGGAACGCGGTGAAGAGGACATCGGAGGCGTCGACATCCGGCGCCGGGGCATCCCACCACTGTGTGGGCAATCCCAGCGCGGCCAATCCGTTGCGGACCCGCGGCAGGAAGTCCGCGAGATAGATCGTGACGACGGCGCCAAACGTTTTCTTACCCAGGGCGGCGGTCAGTGCGGCACGCTGATCTTCGGAGATCTGCGAGACATCGACGCCGAACTGCTCAGCGAAGTCGCTGACGGCGGCAGGCTGGGTTCCCAGCTGCGACTGGCCGAGGAGTTGGGACAGCAGGGTGTCGATGTCGTCGGCCATGGGCTGAATTATTGCGCCTGGCTGACCGAGGACATGTGGAAGTCGGGGATCCGCAGGGTCGGCATCACTGCGCGGGTGGCCCAGTCGGCCCACTCCCGCGGCAGCGTCTGCTCGGCGCGTCCCGCCTCGGTGGCGCGGCGCAGCAGATCCAGCGGGCTCTCGTTGAACCGGAAGTTGTTCACCGCGGCGGTGATCTCGCCGTCCTCGATGAGATAGACGCCGTCGCGGGTGAGCCCGGTGAGCAGCAGGGTTGCGGGGTCGACGGTGCGGATGTACCACAGCGTGGTCAGCAGCAGGCCACGCTCGGTGCCGGCCACCATGTCGGCCAGCGGCTTGGCTCCCCCGGTCATCAGCATGTTGTCGGCCGGCGCGGTCGGCGTGGCGCCGAACTCCGCTGCGGCGGCGCGCGGGTAGGTCAGCGCGTTGATGGCGCCGTCGCGGATCCAGTCGACGCGGGTGATGTCCATGCCATTGTCGAACACCGACAGCCGTTCGGAACTCGTGGTGGCGTGCACGAAGGGTGCGCACTCCAGTCCGGCGGCGTGCGGGTCGGAGTACAGCGTCAGCGGCAGACCGGTGAGCTTCTCCCCCACCCGGGTCCCGCCGCCCGGCGCGGACAGCGCGGTGCGGCCCTCCTGCGCGCCGCGGCCCTCCATCGACCAGCCGAGGTAGATCATCATGTCGGCCACGGTTGACGGGGGCATGAGGGTTTCGTAGCGCCCGGCGGGCAGGTCGACGGTGCGCCTGGCCCAGTCCAGTCGCATCGACAGGTCGGCGAGCATGGCGTCGACGGGTACGTCGGCGAACCACGGCGTGCTGGTGCCCGCCCAGGCGCTGGCCGTGCCACGTTTGGCGTTGATCTCCACCGATCCGGTGGGCTGGGTGAAGCGACGGCGCACACCGGTGGAGGTGCCCAGGAACGTGGTCGCGACGATGTGGTGAGCGAACCCGTAGAGCACATCGGAACGGCCGAAGCCCGCCGACAGTGTGCGGGCCACGTCGGCGAACGAGGCCGCGCCGGTGCCCGGCACCGGGTCGCCCCAGTCGGCGGGTTCGCCGGACCCGGCGAGCAGCGGCGCGGCGTCGCCGGCCTCCGGTGCGGTGTGCGCGGCGTACTCGGCGGCGGCCACCAGCTCGGCTATAGCGGCCTCGCCGACGACGCTGGTGCGCTGCACCCCGACCCGCGCGCTACCGGCCTGCCGGACGATCGAGATCACCGAGATCGAGCGACTCGTGGCCACACCGTTGGTGGTCATCGAGTTGCCCGCCCACCGCAGCGACGCCTCGGCGCGGTCGGTGACGATGACGATGGTCTCGTCGCAGCGGCCGGACTGCGCGGCGGTGCGCAGGACGAGATCGACGACGTCGGGGGCGGAGATCATTCAGTGCCCCGCTTCGGCGACGGTGTTGAGTACGTTCACCCCGCGGAACAACGCCGACGGGCATCCGTGGCTCACCGCGGCCACCTGACCGGGCTGGGCCTTGCCGCAGTTGAACGCCCCTCCCAGCCGCCACGTCGACGCTCCCCCGACAGCCTCCATGGAGTTCCAGAAGTCGGTGGTGGTGGCCTGGTAGGCGACGTCACGGACCTGGCCGTCGAGTGCGCCGTTGCGGATGCGGAAGAACCGCTGCCCGGTGAACTGAAAGTTGTAGCGCTGCATGTCGATCGACCAGCTTTTGTCGCCGACGATGTAGAGGCCGTCCTCAACGCGGGAGATGAGGTCGGCGGTGCTCAAGTCGTCGGGCCCGGGTTGCAGTGACACGTTGGCCATCCGCTGGATCGGGACGTGGTGCGGGGAGTCGGCGTACGAGCAGCCGTTGGAGCGGTCCTTGCCGAGCCTTTTGGCGAATACCCGGTCGAGTTGGTAGCCGACGAAGATGCCGTCGCGCACCAGATCCCAGCTCTGGGCCTTCACTCCCTCGTCGTCGTAGCCGATGGTGGCCAGCCCATGCTCGACGGTGCGGTCGGCGGTGACGTTCATGATCGGCGATCCGTAGCGCATCGAGTCGAGCTTGTCGGGGGTGGCGAAGGACGTTCCGGCGTAGGCGGCCTCGTAGCCGATGGCGCGGTCGTACTCGGTGGCGTGCCCTATGGACTCGTGGATGGTCAGCCACAGGTTGGTCGGGTCGATCACCAGATCGGTCGGCCCGGCGATGACGCTGGGCGCCTTGGTCTTCTCGGCCAGCAGCACCGGGATCTCGGCGAGTTCGGAGGTCCAGTCCCAGATGCCGTCGCCGGCGACGTACTCCCAGCCGCGCGCGGTGGGCGGGGCCAGTGTGCGCATGGACTCGAAGCGACCGGCCGCGGCGTCCACCGACACCGCGTCGAGTACCGGCATGATCCGCACCCGCTGCTGGGTGACCGACGAGCCGAAGGTGTCGGCGTAGAAGGTCTGCTCCTTGACGGTGTGCAGGTGTGCGGTGACGTGATCCACCCCGTCGGACGCCATCAGCCGCCCGGAGTACTCGCCCAGCAGATCGACCTTGTCGGCGGTGGGGATGGTGAACGGGTCGACGGCGTAGTCCGACACCCACTCGGCGCCCCGGTGCACCGGTTCGTCGGCCAGTTCGATGCGTTCGGCATTGAGCGCCGACAGGGTGACCGCGACGCCGACGGCGTGGCGTGCGGTGTCGGCGGCGACGTCGGGTGTGAGCCCGGCGTGGGAGGCGAAGCCCCATGTGCCGTCGACGATCACCCGCACGGCGAGGCCGATCTCCCGGTCGGTCAGGGCGGTCTCGAGGGCGCCGTCGCGGATGTTGACGACCTCGGTGGTGATGGCGTGCACGCGCAGGTCGGCATAGCCGGCGCCGGCGGCGCGCGCCGCGGACAGGGCGGCGTCGGCCAGGCGGTCGAGCGGCAGGGCGAGGAAGTCGTCGTCGATTGTGCGGGTCACGCGTCTCACCGTAGATGAGGGCGCGTGGTCTCAGCTGCGGTGACGGCCCGCCCGGGGTGAGCCGGCGGCGGAGCGCTCGCGGGGCGTGTCCGAGCGGGCGACGGCGTCGGATGCCGGGGTCGCTTCGGGCACTGCGGCTTTCTCCGGCTGCGTCGCCGCGCTGGCCGCTGCCGAACTGACTGCCGCCGCGCTGCGCACCCGTGCGCGTGTCGGGGCAACCGGGGCGGCATCGCGGTCCGCTGCGATCGTCGCTGCTGCGGTCGCGGTCGTCGCGGTCGTCGCGCCGGGCGCGGGGGCGTTCACCGCACCCAGTCCGCCGGGACGCTGGTAGCCCGCCTCGACGATCGGCCGCAGGATCGGGTCGAGCACCGGGTTGAGCAACGGCGCCAGCAGGCCCGTCGACTGCACCAGCGGCAGCATCGGGTTCGGCACGAACACGTAGGTGACGTTGCCTTCGGTGTAGCGAAGGTTGTCCGGGCCGTTGATGTCGACGTTGAAGTATCCGGTCACATGCGTGGTGTTCATCCCGACGATCGCGTTGAGTACCGCAAGCAGGTTGCGCTGATCGGTGGGCCAGTCGGCCCATCCGTCGTACTGGCGGATCACCTCGATGCCCTGATACGGCGAATCGGCGGGGATCGGGTCGGGATCGCGGCCGCCGAAGGTGTTCTCCGGGTTGCCGATGGACACCCAGGAGATCCGGGAGGGATCCGGCGCGCCGGCCGGATCGGCCGCCCACCCGCGCAGCGCCGAGTAGATGACCTGGCCGCCCTGGCTGTGCCCGAAGAGGGTGATCGGTGAGCCGTCGTCCGGCAGGGCGCTGATGGCCTCGTTGACCTTCACAGCGCCCAGGTCGTTGAAGTACTGCCCCAGCGGCATGGCGAAGTAGTCCACCGGATCGCAGACGTTGGGCGCGTCGCAGAGGGCGCCCTGCAGTTGCAGCGGCGTGAAGTGCAGCAGGTGCTGCAGGCCCACGATCCCGCCCTCGAGGGTCAGCACGGTGGCCGCCAGCCTGACGTCGGTGCTCGACGCCGGGCCGGTTGTGGTGGGAGTCCCGCCAGCGGCGACCGGAACGGGCAGCGTGACAGTCAGCGCGGCGGCCAGCAACGTACCTGTGATTTGCCGGACAGACATAGCCTGAGCTTAACAGGTGATGACTACTACGCCAGAGGCATAGTTAGTGAACCCTCGACCGGCGCAGCGGGAACCGGCGGTGGCGGGGGTGGTGGCGGTGGCGGGGGTGGCTCGGCCGGCGGGGGTGGCTCGGCCGGCGGCGGCGCAGGCGGCGGCACTTCACCCGCAGGAGCCGCGGGTGGCGCAGGTGCAGCAGGCGCCGCGGGCGCCTCAGGCGGCGGCGCAGGCGGCGGCGGCAGCACGATCGGCAGGATCCCCGAGCTGTTGATCACGAAACCCTGGCCGGCGGGCGCCGCCCAGCAGCTCAGACCCTGCGCCTCGGCCCGGCAGGTGAACGGGCCGGAAGCGGCGATCTGGCCGTAGCCGAGCGTCGCACCGCCCTGCGGCGTGGAGAGGCACCGGTCGACGAGGCCGACGTTGAAGTTGATGCACGGGTCCAGGGAGCCGTCGGGACGCAGCGTCACCAGATACGCCTGATCCTCGTCGCTCCACCCGCAGGTCGCGTCGTCGGCGGTCATGGAGCAGGTGATCACGCCGTTCGGGGAGGAGAAGGAGCACGTCGAGCCGGTGCAGAAGGGCTCGTCGGCGTGCGCGGGCGCGCCCACGACGACACAGGCGCCCAGCCCGGCCGCGCCGGCGAGCACCGTCGCCACCACCCGGGCCGCCGACAGCGTCACACCGGAGATGCTATCGCCCGGCGGATCACCCCTGCTCAGCCGAGGCGGAGGTCCACCGCGACGGCCACCACGCACACCGCGGCGCAGATCGCCAGCGCCACCCAGTCGATCCGGCGGGGCCCCGACGGCGCCGCCGAGATCTGCCCGGTGCCGCCGCGGGCAGTGATGGCGTCGCCCATCTCGTCCGCCCGCCGCAGCGCGACCGTCACCCCGGCGGCCAGAAGGTCGATGATCTCCCCGGCCCAGCGCCGGCGCCGGGTGGTGCCGTCAGCCAGCACCGGGCGCGGCCGCAGCCGTCGCGCCGCGTAGAGCAGACGGAACTCGTCGAGCAGCATCGGGAAGGCGCGCAGCGACAACGCCAGCGCCACCGCCCAGTCGTCGACCGGGATGCGCAGAACGCGCAGCGGCCGACCCAGTTTCGCGACGGCCGGCGCCACGTCGGCGACGTTGGTGGTCCACGACACCATCGCGCCCCAGCCCAGCAGCACGATCGACAACAGGGTGAAGCGCAGGAACTTCAGCAGCCCGCCGACCTCGAGGTCGATCACGCCCAGATGCAGTACCGGCTCACCGCCGCCCAGTGTCGCGGTGACGCAGCCGAGCAACAGCAGGATCCACAGCCACCGCGGTATCGACGGCAGCGCACCGCGGGAGATGTGCGCCAGTCGCGCGGTCAGCAGGAGCAGCGCACCCATCAGTGCGATAGGAACCCAACCGGGATAGAAGGCGAGAAGAACCGACGCCGCAAAGACCACAAGGATTTTCGTGCCGGCCCACAGCTCGTGGATCACCGAGGTGCCCGGCACGGGGCGCAGCAACACCACCGGCCTGCGCTGGCGGGTATCGCTCATGAGAGCACCCCGCTGTCCAGGTGCAGGATCCGCGGGCACAGTTCCTCCAGGCCGGTGAAGTCATGCGAGATCACCACGACCGTCAGGCCGGTGTTCACCCGCAGGTCGGTCAGCAGGCGCAGCAGGCCGCGCTGGCTGTCGGCGTCCAGACCGGCCAGCGGCTCGTCGAGGATCAGCGCCTGCGGCCAGCGGGCGAGCAGCCCGGCGATCACCACCCGGCGCATCTGGCCACCGCTGAGTTGGTCGATGCGCCGGGTCGCCAGCGATCCGTCGAGTCCGACGGTCGCCAATGCGGCGATCACCCGGCCGGTGTCGTGCGGGGAAAAGCCTGCGGCCGAGGCGACTTCGAGGTCGACGCGGCTGCGCAGCAGTTGCAGCCGCGCCGCCTGAAACGCGATCGCCACCTCGCCGATGTGTTCGCTCGCTGCGCGGCCGCGCACCAGGCAGCTTCCGGTGGTGGGTTGGGTCAGCCCGGCCATGATCCAGGCCAGCGTCGACTTTCCGGAGCCGTTGCCGCCGTGGATCAGCACCCCGTCGCCCTCGTTGACGGTGAAGCTCACGTCGCGCAGCGCGGTCTTGGCCCACGGGGTGCCGCTGGCGTACTCGTGCCCGACACCGTCGAGCCGCAGCACCGGCACACCGCTGCGTTCGGTGTGAGCGATGGTGGCGGCGGGCGGCGCGGAGCTCTGCACCATCACCATGTTGTCCACCGACTCACTCAAAGCGACTGTGCGGTCGGCCATCTGGGCCTCGTTGTTGTAGTGCGTGATGTGCACCAGCGCCATGCCGTGCCGGTCGGTCAGCCCGGACAGCACACCGAGCAGCGCGTCACGGCCCCGCTGATCCACCATGCTGGTGATCTCGTCGGCGATCAGCAAGGACGGCCGGCGGGCCAGCGCCGCCGCGACGGCGAGGCGCTGCAGTTCACCGCCGGACAGTCCGCCGGTGTCGCGCTCGGCCATACCGGTCAGTCCGACCTCGTCGAGCAGGGCCGGCACGTCGGTCTGGGTTCCCGGCGGTAGTCCCCACACCACGTCGTCGGCGACGCGGGTGCCCAGCACCTGACTCTCCGGATGCTGCAGCACCACCGCCGTGCCGTCGAGGCGGCCGAGTCCGACGGCGCCGGGACGCTCGACGGTGCCCGAGGTGGGTTCGCGCCCGGACAGCAACAGCATCAGCGTGGTCTTGCCCGACCCGTTCGCTCCGGTGACGGCGATGTGCTCGCCGACGCCGATGGACATGGTAAGAGGACGCAGCGCGTCGTGGTCGGCACCCGGGTAGCGGAAGCGCGCGTCGACCAGTCGCACCGGTAGCGGGGCCACCGGGCCGGTCTCGTCGCGGGTGTCCAGCTTGTGCACGTCCGGGATACCGCGCAGCCGGTCCAGCACCCGTGAGAGCGCCCACCACCCCACCACCGACACCACCATGATGGTGAAGACGGAGTAGCCGATGATGAGCACCGGCCAGTACTGAAGCGCGGTGCCGAACAGCGCGCGGGTGTCCTGCGCGGACTGCCGGAACGGTTCGAACTGCGACAGTGCGGTGACCACACCGTCGACGTTGGCGGTCATGGCGTCGAAGGTCAGGGTGCGCAGGCGCACCAGCAGCATGAGCAGGCCGACGATCACCAGGCCGTTGAGCAGTCCGGCGACCACCGAGACGGCGGTCATCGTCAGCGCGCCGCCGCCGCGGCGTTTGATGATGCCGGTCACACCGCCGACGTAGGCGCAGTTGAGCACGACCATGAAACCGCTGATTCCGGCGATCAGGAAGGCGACCGTGCTGGCGGCGAACGTCGCGGCGATCAGCACCCGCAACCGGTAGCGGTAGCCGAGCAGTCCCATCGGCACCGTGACGAGCAGCGAGAGGAAACCCGCGAAAGGGACCACCACCGAGACGATCGCCAGGGCCGCACTCAGCGCCCCCATCACCGCCGCGTGGGCCATCTCCACGGGGGTGAGCGACCGCGGCGGCCCGGGCCGCGACGCCGAATCCGGTGGTCGCCGCGCCGGCACGGTGGGCCGGGTCGACGTCATTGCTCGATTCTGCCAGCAGGCGCGCCGTGGCGGCCGCTGCGACGTGGCGTGGGCGGCGCCGCCGGCAATTCTTGCCCCCCGGTGACGTCAGGGCGGAACGGCGTTTCCGCGGCCGTCCCCCGGGCTATGAATGGGTATGACGACCACAGCCGAGCACCTGCGCAACGCGCTCGACGGGCGCTGGCGCGATGTCCGCAACCAGATGCGCACCGAACTGTCCCGGGAGATGTTCACCCCGCACTTCACCCCGACCACCGCCATCGCCCGGGCCCGGGTGAACGAGCAGCTCCGGATCATGGCCGCCGCCGGCGCCGCGGAGGACGGCTTCAAGAAGGAACACGGCGGCAACGGCGACGTGGCTGCGGCGGTGATCCGCATCGAGATGCTCGCCATGTCCGATCTGTCGCTGATGGTCAAAGCCGGCGTGCAGTGGGGCCTGTTCGGCGGCGCGATCGCCAACCTCGGCACCGCCCGCCACCACGAGGCCTACGTGCGCCGGCTGATGGACCTGGATCTGCTCGGCTGTTTCGCGATGACCGAGACCGGTCACGGCAGCAACGTGCAGGCGCTGGAGACCACTGCCACCTACGACCCGGACACCGGAGAGTTCGTGATCAACTCCCCCACCCCGTCATCGCGCAAGGACTACATCGGCGGGGCCGCCGAGACCGCGCGGGTGGCGGCGGTCTTCGCGCAACTGATCACCGCCGGACAAAGCCACGGTGTGCACTGTTTCGTGGTGCCGATACGCGACGACGACGGCAACGACATGCCGGGCGTCACGACGTCGGACTGCGACTACAAGGGCGGCCTGCCCGGAGTGGACAACGGACGCATCATGTTCGACCACGTGCGCGTCCCGCGGGAGAACCTGCTCAACCGCTACGCCGACGTCGCAGCGGACGGCACCTACTCCTCCCCGATCGAGAACGAGAGCCGGCGCTTCTTCACCATGTTGGGCACCCTGGTCCGCGGCCGCGTCACCGTCGGCGGCAGCGCGGCCGCCGCCACCCGGGTGGCACTGGACATAGCGGTCCGCTACGCGCTGCAGCGTCGGCAGTTCCCGGCACCCGGAGGCGACGGCGAGGTACTGATCATGGATTACCTGGTGCACCAGCGGCGGCTGTTCCCTCTGATCGCGCGGACCTACGCGCTGCAGTTCGCGCAGAACGAACTGCTGGCCACACTGCATGATCTGCAGAGCGTCGACGAGCCCGACCCCGAGGAGCAGCGCGAGCTGGAATCGCGGGCGGCCGGGCTGAAAGCGGCCAACACCTGGCATGCCACCCGGGCCATCCAGGAGGCGCGGGAAGCCTGCGGCGGAGCGGGGTACCTGGCCGAGAACCGGCTCATCGAGCTACGGGCCGACACCGACGTGTTCACCACGTTCGAAGGCGACAACCACGTGCTGACCCAGCTGGTGGCCAAGGGGTTGCTGACCGCCTACGCCGATGACGTCAAGAGCATGAGCCCATTCGAGTGGGTGCGCTTCGCCGCGAACGTCGCCGGGGACCGGGTGCTGAAAAGGACTGCGGCCGAAACGATCATCCAGACGATCCTCGACACCCGCCAGGACAACGAGGAGGAGGGCAGCCTGTTCAACCGCGGCACACAGGTCGCGATGTTCGAGGATCGTGAACGCTACATGCTCGCGTCGGTGGCACGCCGCCTTCAGCGCCGCTCCAAGGAGTCTTCCGCGTTCGATGCCTTCAACGCCGTGCAGGACCACGTGTTGCACACCGCACGCGCGCACATCGACCGGGTTGTCCTGGAGGCCTTCGTCGCCGGCATCGACTCCTGCGACGACGACGCGGCACGACGCATCCTCGAGATGCTGTGCGACCTGTACGCGCTGTCGGTGATCGAGGAGGACAAGGCCTGGTTCATCGAGCACCGGTTCCTGTCCACCGAGCGGGCGAAGGCGGTGACCCGCGGCATCAACGAGCGCTGCCGCACCCTGCGCCCCCACGCACTGGAGATCGTGGACGGCCTCGGGGTGCCCGAACAGTTGCGCGAAGCGGAGATGCTGAACACCAGCGCGGACTGATCGAAACCGAGGAAGCCACCCCGCAGGGGCTCAACCACGCACGTGCGGCAGGCGGATCTCGCGCTCCATGTAGGTGGAATTCGCCGCGGTGAAGCCGAATTTTGCGTAGAGGCCGTGCGCGTCGTCGGTGTGCAGCATCCACCGGAAGTCGCGACCTGGTCCGTCGTCGATCATGGCCCGCAGCATCCCGGTGCCGATGCCGCGGCCGCGTTCGTCGCGGTGGAGGTAGACGTCGGCGAGGTAGGCCAGGGCGGCCTCGTCGGAGAACGCCCGGCAGAACCCCCGCATCCGTCCGTCGCGGGTGTCATAGACGCCGACGACCCGCCACGCGGAGTCGAGTTGCCGGTCAAACATCTCGCGGGTGCGGTACTTGCCCCAGTAGGCATGCTCGGTGAGTTCGCCCCACAGCCAGTCGCGGTCGATGCGGCTCAGGTCGGTGCTGAACTCGACGTCCAGCGGTCTATCCCCTGGTGCTGTCACCGAGCCAGTATCGCGTTGCGACCCCAACCGCGCCGGCCGAACGTGCCGCCCGCACCCGCTGGGAACGCGGCCTCAACGAAGCCCGCTGGGCCGCAGACCCCCAACCGTTCTAGGGTGACGGACTGTGAAACGACTTCTTCTCGCTGCCGGGCTGGCCGTTGTGCTGGCGGTGCTGGCCCTGAGCGTGAACTCCGGATTGCTCTCCGGCCTGGACGCCTCGGTCGCGGAGTGGTTCGACGCCAGGCGCACCATCGCCCGGGACCGGGAGGACTCCGGGATCTTCGGCTACATCGGCAAGCCGATCCACGTCCTGGTCGCCGCGGCGGTGTGCGGGGCGCTGCTCTCCGTGATGGCGAGGTCGGTGATGCCGGCTCTGTGTGTGGTGGGGGGAGTCGGAGTCGGTGCCGCGGTCGAGGGGACCCTCAAGGCGGTGATCGGACGGACGGCCACCGCCGGTCCTGTGACGGACTACTATTCGCATTCGTTCCCGTCGGGCCATGTCACCGGAGCCGCGGCGCTGCTGGGCATGGTCGCGGTCTGTCTGGGTGCCGGCCGCAGTCGCGCCGTCCAGGCACTGCTGGCCGTGCTGGTGGTCGGCGCCGTGCTGGTTGTCGCCTACCTCGCCCTCTACACCGGCGCGCACACCTTCACCGACGTCCTCGGCGGGATGGCACTCGGCGGGGCGGTCGTGGCCGCCGGTTCGGCGGTCCTGGCCGCGACGAGCCGCGCTTAGCCGCGCCAGCCGCGCTTAGCCGCGCAACCGCCGCTTGATCCGGGTCAGCATCGCCGACATACCCCGCAACCGCAGCGGGCTGATCAGTGCGGCCAGCCCCAACTCCGAGTAGAAGTCGTCGGGCACGGCCAGGATCGTCTCGGCGGACTGCCCGTCCAGCCCGGCGGCCAGGATCGAGGCGAACCCGCGGGTGGTGGGCGCTTCGGCCGGCGCGCTGAAGTACAGCCGCACCCGCTGGCGGTCGCCGGCATCCACGTGCAGGAACAGCGGTGACTGGCACTCCGGGACCGGTTCCATCGCCGCCTCTTCCAGGTCCTCGGGTAGCCCCGGCAGTTCGTCGGCGAACTCCAGCAGCAGCCTGAGCTTGTCCTGACCGTCAACCTCGGCGAACTCCGAGACCACCGCGGCCAGCGGTGCGGGCATGGCCGGAACCGTCATCGTGCGGCCGTCACAGCGCGCCGGGTTGGTCCCCGGTGACGACGGGCACCCGCACGGTGTTGCCCCATTCGGTCCAGGAGCCGTCGTAGTTGCGCACCCCCGGGATGCCCAGCAGGTGGGTCAGCACGAACCAGGTGTGGCTGGACCGCTCCCCGATGCGGCAGTAGGCGATGGTGTCGGCCTCCGGGCTGACGAACGAGTAGATGTCCTCGAGTTCCTCACGGCTGCGGAACCGGCCGCGCTCGTCGGCGGCCTTGGCCCACGGCACCGACCGCGCGGTCGGGATG
>VEQU01000124.1 GCA_018883075.1 Mycobacterium sp. | reverse complement strand
CCGGTAGGCCGGGCTCCTCGGGGCGCTCCGCAGGTCTGTTCGCACCGGCGGTCTACGACGTGCCACCGGCGAACCCCACGAGCGAGGCCGCGCCAGGGCTGGTGTGGCCCGCGCCGATCGCGCTCGACGTGTTCCTCCGCGGCGCCGCACTGCTCGGGCTGCAGTCCGGGTATGTGGCGATGTTCGCCCGCGACGGGCAGGTGGTGCACGCGACGACGGCCGGCTACGCCGACATCGCGTCAGGCACACCGATGACCCTCGACACGCGCTTCCGCATCGCGTCGATGACGAAGCCGGTGACCGCGGTCGCGGCGATGATCCTCGTCGAGGAGGGTCGCCTGGGCCTCGACGATCCGGTATCGGACTACATTCCCGCCGCCGCGCAACTTCGCGTCGCCACCAGCCTGAGCGCCGCACCGGACGGGACCATTCCCACCGTCGCCCTCGACAGGCCACTGACCGTGCGGGACCTGCTCACCTTCTCTGCGGGCATCGGCGGCAGCGGCGACACCTCCGACCTGGGCCTGCTCTGGACCGAGAACAACATCTATGTGGGCTCGGGCCCCCTCGCCACGCGCATCGACCGGATCATGAACCTGCCGCTGTACGAGCAGCCCGCAACCCAGTGGCGGTACGGCTGGTCTGCCGACGTGCTCGCGCGCGTGGTCGAAGTCGCCGGCGGCGAACCATTCGGCGAGTTCGTCGTGGACAGGATCCTCGAACCCCTCGGCATGACGTCGACGAGCTTCCTCACGGCCGAGTCCGACCGCGACGGGCTCGCCACGATGTACACCCAGGACGCGAACGGCCGTCTCGTCGAGGTCGATTTCCTGCGCGGCGACTCACTGGACTGGACGCCCGGCGGCAGCGGGCTCGTCTCGACGGCCGGCGATTACATGCGCTTCGCGTTGATGCTGTGGAACGGCGGCACGTATCAGGGCACGCAGATCCTCGCGCCAGAGACCGTCGCGCTGATGACGACGGCCGAGGTGCTCTCAGGTGTGCTCGCCGACCAGGGCATCGAAGGACTCGGCTGGGGCCTGGGCATGGCGGTCGTCGTCGACGCCGACGAGACATCGACATTCGACCGCACCGGCGACTTCTGGTGGTCGGGCACTTATGGCACGAATTTCTTCGTCAGCCCCTCGACCGGCTTGGTCGGCGTCATACTCAGCCAGAATCAGACCGGCCCGTACAGCCCGACGCCGTACGCGATCTACATCGCGCCGGCACTCGCGTTCCTGGGGTTGTGATAGCTGCTCCCCCGGATGGACTCGAACCATCAACCGCCCGATTAACAGTCGGGAGCTCTGCCAGTTGAGCTACAGGGGACCACTCCGCGCTGAGACGGGGCGGGGAAGACTTTAGCGTACCCGGGGCCGGGGTCGCCAAAGCCGGGCGTTGGGGCAGGATGGTGGACGTGATCGGGTATGTGGCCGTACTTGCGGCGGGTTACGTGTTGGGCACCAAGGCCGGGCGTGAGCGCTACGAGCAGATCGTCGGAACCTACAAGACGTTGACCGGACATCCCGCGACACGATCGATGATCGACGCCGGGCGGCGCAAGATCGCCCAGCGGGTGTCACCCGATCCGCAGATGGTGGAATTGACCGAGGTGGAGATCGACGTCGAGACGACGGTGATCCGTGCCGAGGAGCGAAGCCGCTAGGGGCTGATGCCCTGCGTGATGGTCTGCCCCGGCAGCAGCGGACCAGTACTGATACCCAGTCCGCCGCCGTAGCCCGGACCCCACACCCCGATGGCGGGCGTGCCGATGTATGTCGGGTTGCCGTTCGAGTAGCCCATGCAGATGCCGTCTTCGCGCGCGCCGAACCAGGCCAGGCATTCGCCCGTCGCGGTCACGGTGCTCGTCGCACCCAGTGCGGCGACCACCGCCGCGCCGATGGCGGCGGCCAGCGCACCGGCCACCGCGAAACGCAGTGTGTTCGCGTGAGCCATATCCGACCTTTCGCCGCAGACACCGACCGCTCAACAATAGCGCGGTTTGCTCAGGCAGTCAGGTCGTCGCCGCTGGCCTGCTCCAGAAGGCTGCGCCGATAGGCCTCCAGGGCCACCAGATCGCCGAACAGCGCGTGGTACTCGTCGCCCTGCTCGACCGGCGACATCCGCTGCAGCTTGGACTTGACCTCCGCGACCTGCCGGCCCACCCACACCTCCTGCAGTCGGGCCAGCACCCCGCCGACGTAGCGCGGCAGCTTCTCCAGATCGTCGACGTTGATGCTCTCGACACCCAGTTCGGTGATCAGGCCGACGACGGCGTCCGAGGCGGCCTGTTCGCGGACCGCGTCGATCCACGCCGCGCCGGTGAGTCCGGCCGCAGTGCCCCCGGCGGCGCCGACCGCGGTGCGCACCGCCGCGTATCCGGGATGGGTGAAACTCTCCGGCGTCAGCGAATCGAACACCGGGCCGGCCAGCGCCGGGACCTGCAACGCGGCCTTGAGTGCCTCGCGCTGCGGCCACAGCGTCGGGTCGCGCGGATCGGGCCGCCCGGCCGGACCGGCCGCGCGCGGCGCCGGCGCGGCGGCGGTGGTGGACCGGCCGCGCGATCCGGGCTTACGGCCGGCCTCCTCGCGGACGCGGCCGAGCACCTGAGCCACATCCGCCCAGCCCACCCAGCCCGCCAACTGGCGGGCGTACTCGTCGCGCAGCGTGGGGTCCTTGATCTGCGCGACCATCGGCACGCAGCGGCGCAGCGCGGCCACCCGGCCCTCAGCGCTGTCCAGGTCGTGCTCGACGAGCGCGGTGCGGATGGCGAACTCGAACAGCGGGGTGCGCCGGGCCACCAGATCGCGCAGCGCGGTGTCGCCCGCTTTGAGGCGCAGATCGCACGGGTCCATGCCGTCGTCGGCGACGGCGACGAAACTCTGCCCGGCCAGATTCTGTTCGCCGGCGAAGGCCTTGAGCGCGGCCGCCTGCCCGGCGGCGTCGCCGTCGAAGACGTAGATCAGCTCGCCGCGGAAGAACTTGTCGTCCATCATCAGCCGGCGCAGCATCGACAGGTGCTCGTCACCGAAGGCGGTGCCGCAGGAGGCCACCGCGGTGGTGACGCCGGCCAGGTGCATGGCCATCACATCTGTGTAGCCCTCCACCACCACGGCCTGGTGGCTCCTGGCGATATCACGCTTGGCCAGGTCGATACCGAACAGCACGGCGGACTTCTTATACAGCGGCGTCTCGGGGGTGTTGACGTACTTGGCCTCGATCGGGTCGTCGTCGAAGATCCGGCGCGCCCCGAAACCCAGCGTCTCGCCGCTGGCGCTGCGAATGGGCCACAGCAGGCGGCGGTGGAAGCGATCCATCGGCCCGCGCCGGCCCTCCCGGGACAGTCCGGCGGCCTCGAGTTCCTTGAACTCGAAGCCCTTGCGGATCAGGTGCTTGGTCAGCGAGTCCCACCCCGACGGCGCGTAGCCGCAGCCGAACTGCCGCGCGGCGGCGGCGTCGAAGTTGCGTTCGGTGAGGTAGTTACGCGCGGGTGCGGCCTCCTCGGATTCCAGTGCGGCGGCGTAGAACTCCTGCGCGGCGGCGTTGGCGGCGACGATGCGGCTGCGGCTTCCGCGGTCGCGCTGCATGGTGTTCCCGCCGCCGGTGTAGGTGACGGTGTAGCCGGTGCGGTCGGCCAGCATCTCCACGGCCTCGACGAAGCTGACATGTTCGATCTTCTGGATGAAGGCGTACACGTCACCGCCCTCACCGCAGCCGAAGCAGTGGAAGTGGCCGTGATTGGGCCGGACGTGGAACGACGGCGACTTCTCGTCGTGGAACGGGCACAGGCCCTTCATCGAATCAGCCCCGGCGCGGCGCAATTGGACGTAGTCGCCGACGATGTCCTCGATGCGGACCGACTCGCGGATGGCGGCGATATCGTGGTCGGGGATGCGGCCCTTCCGGGTCCCGCCCCCGCCTACCGCAGCCGTCACGGCCTCAGTGTAGGGCCGGTTGCGTCGCCGTCGATGCGCTCCAGCCGTCCTTCTGTGTAGGACGCGATCTGGTCGGCGACCACCCGGATCACCGCGGCGTCGTCGGCGGCCTCGTTGAAGGCCGGCAGGAAGATCGGGTCGAGTGTGCCGGGCGCTCCGGCCGTCAGCCACTGGGCCACCCGGTGGATGCGGTCGCGCTGGCGGGCCTGCAGGTCGAGATGGCGCGGGTCGGACATGATGAACTGCAGCGCCAGCGTCTTGAGCACCGCCACCTCGGCGCGCACGGCCGGCGGGACCCGCAACTGCGCCTGGTAGCGCACCAGCGGCCCGTCCCCGGCGTGCCGGCGGGTCTCGGCAACGGCGGCGGAGGCGAACCGGCCGACCAGTTCGCTCGTCAGCCGTTTGAGCGCCACCGCGGCGCCCAGCGTGGCGTCGTACTTGCCGATCGCGGCCACCACCGGCAGGCGCGAGAGCCGGTGCGCGGCGGCGGTCAGGTCCTCGACGGTCATTCCCGACCCGTAGACCGACGTGCCCAGTTCGGCCAGCGCGGCAGCGGCGTCGTCGTCGGCCAGCACCCGAAGGTCGATGCGCCCGGAGATCACGCCGTCCTCGACATCGTGGACGGAGTAGGCGACGTCGTCAGCCCAGTCCATGACCTGTGACTCCAGGCAGGGCCGGCGCCGCGGGGCGCCGGCGCGCATCCAGTCGGCGACGGCGGCGTCGTCGGCGTAGAAACCGAACTTGCCGCCGACGGCCGGACGCTGCCACGGATACTTGGTCACTGCGTCCAGCGCGGCACGGGTTAGGTTCAGTCCGACGCTGACACCCTGGGCATCAAGGACTTTCGGCTCCAGGCGGGTGAGGATCCGGAAGTTCTGGGCGTTGCCCTCGAAGCCGCCGCAGGCCGCGGCGAACTCGTCGAGCGCGCGTTCGCCGTTGTGCCCGTACGGCGGGTGGCCGATGTCGTGGGCCAGGCCGGCGAGGTCGACGAGGTCGGGGTCGCAGCCCAGCGGCACCGCCATGCCGCGGCCGATCTGGGCGACCTCGAGCGAGTGGGTGAGCC
>VEQU01000035.1 GCA_018883075.1 Mycobacterium sp. | reverse complement strand
GTCTGGGCCAGGTCGAAGATCGGCTGCTTGCGGGCCGCCTGGGCTTCGCCGCGCATCGCGGGCATCCGGCCGGTGTTGACCTGGAAGAACACCGCTGCTTCACCGACGCCGATGAGGCTGGGTCC
Source organism: Mycobacterium sp. (assembly GCA_018883075.1). Lineage (GTDB taxonomy): Bacteria > Actinomycetota > Actinomycetes > Mycobacteriales > Mycobacteriaceae > Mycobacterium. The sequence continues at coordinate 21,409 of VEQU01000035.1, read as the reverse complement.
GCGGCCCTCAACGCCCTGGAGGTTGGCGCCGTGGCAGGTGATGCACGCGGTCTCGTACAACTGCTGGCCGGTGCGCAGCAGGGCCGACTGCGACTCGTCGGCGACGGCCACCTGCGGCTTGGGCGTCAGGGTCGCGGCGAGCACCCCCGCCAGGCCCAGGGCGAACACCAGCAGCACCGCCCCGGTCAGGCGCCGCCGCAGCCGCCGACGCGACTTGTCGCTCATCTGCGACCCAATCCTGCGCATCGCAATCCTTCTCATCGGACTCATCGGATGAAGTAAATGGTCGCGAACAGTGCAACCCAGACGATGTCGACGAAGTGCCAGTAGTAGGACACCACGATCGCCGCCGTCGCCTGGGCCGGGGTGAATTTGCTCATCCTGGTGCGCAACAGCAGCAGGATGAATGCGATCAGGCCGCCGATGACGTGAAGTCCGTGGAAGCCGGTCGCCAGATAGAACACGCTGCCGTAGGCGCTGCTGCCGATGGTGGTGCCCGTCTGGACCAGGTGGATGTACTCGTAGACCTGGCCGAGGACGAAGAACAGGCCCATCAGGAAGGTGATCACGTACCACCGGCGCAGGCCGAACACGTCGCCGCGCTCGGCGGCGAACACGCCCATCTGGCAGGTGAACGACGAGGCGATCAGCACCAGGGTCACCGGGACCGCCAGGGCGAGGTTCAACTCGGTGGGCGGCGGCGGCCAGGCGCCTGGCGCGTGGGCGCGCGCGGTGAAATACATCGCGAACAGACCGGCGAAGAACATCAGCTCGCTGGACAGCCACACGATGGTGCCGACGCTGACCATGTTCGGCCGGTTCAGCGAGTGGATGCGCGAGGTGATCGCAGTTCCAGAGGTACCCACAGCACTCGTCACAGTTAGAAGTATGACGCTTTGTAGTTGCCCTGGCACACGGAGGGGCCCAAATAGTCGGAAATAGTCAGAAGTTGTTTCTTCCCGCATTGGCCGGCCCTGCGCGCCGTGCGACGATCAGCGGTGTGACCCCGCCGTCCCCACCCCCGTCGGAGCAGGCCACGGACCACTCCTGGCCGCAGGTCTTGGGCCGGTTGACCGGGGGCGATGCGCTGGAATCGGGGCAGGCCGCCTGGGCGATGGACCAGATCATGGCGGGGTCGGCCACGCCGGCCCAGATCGCCGCGTTCGGCGTGTCGATGAAGATGAAGCGCCCGAGCGCCGAGGAGGTGCGCGAGCTGGCCGACACCATGCTGGCCTACGCGCTGCGGGTGCCCACCTCGCAGATCGGCAACGACACCGTGGACGTGGTGGGCACCGGCGGGGACCGGTCCAACACCGTCAACCTCTCGACGATGGCCTCGATCGTGGTGGCGGCCGCGGGGGTGCCGGTGGTCAAGCACGGCAACCGGGCGGCGTCGTCGCGCAGCGGCGGAGCCGACATGCTCGAGGCACTCGGGGTCCGGATCGAACTCGGCCCTGAACAGGTGGCGCGCTGCGTCGCCGAGGTGGGCATCGGTTTCTGTTTCGCCCCGGTATTCCATCCGTCCTACAAGCACGCCGGCGGACCGCGCCGCGAGATCGGCGTGCCGACGGTCTTCAATATCCTTGGGCCGCTTACCAATCCGGCGTCGCCGCGCGCCGGACTGATCGGCTGCGCGTTCGCCGACCTGGCTGAGGTGATGGCCGGTGTGTTCGCCGCGCGCGGCTCCAGCGTGCTGGTGGTGCACGGCGACGACGGTCTCGACGAACTCACCACGACGACCACCAGCACGATCTGGCGGGTGCAGGCCGGCACCATCGACAGGCTCACCTTCGACCCGATGGGGTTCGGGTTCGCCCGCGCGCAGATGGCCGACCTCGTCGGCGGTGACGCCGAGGCCAACGCCGCCGAGGCACGCAACGTGTTCGGCGGTGCCCGCGGGGCGGTCCGCGACGCGGTGGTGCTCAATGCCGCCGGGGCGATGGTCGCCCACGCCGGGCTATCCAGCCACGCCGAATGGCTCCCCTCGTGGGAGCAGGGTCTGGCCCGCGCGGCCGAGGCCATCGACTCCGGCGCGGCGGAGCAGATGCTCGCCCGCTGGGTGCGCTTCACCCAGGACCTCTGAGGAACCGAACCCGGCCGCGTACCGTGCCGAGCGTGCGGTCGCCGCCCAGTCCAGCCACGGCCCGGCCGATTCGCGCGGCGATGCGAAACCCTCTGTGGCACTGACGATCCGGACGCCCGGACCCGACAGCCACCGGGTGATCAGGGCCGTCTCCTCGACCAGCGCGCCGCCGAGCGGAGCCGGTTGGGGCAGCACCACCTGCGCCGCGGCCAGCAGAGCCTCGACCACCGGCATCGGCGGCACGCCGCGGCGCGCCCGGCCGGCGGCGGCCAGCCGACCGTGCCTGACCACCGTCAGTTGCCAGCCGCCGGCGCCGTCGGGCGCGGCGGCGACCAGCTCCTCGACACCGGCCAGCGCACGCAGCCGCTGCCCGCGCCACAGCACCTCGACCGCGGCCGCTGAGGTGTCGCGCAACCGGGCCGCGCTCTCGTAGCGGGTCCGGCCGGCCAGTTCGGCCACCGCCTCGACGGCGGAGGCCAGCGCGGAGTTGTCCGTCCCGTCGATCAGGGCCGCGGCCCGCAGCGGTGCGTCGGCGTAGCCGGCGGCGCTCACCCCGCGCGCGGCCGGGCACGGCGCCACCTCCCGCTCCGGGCAGGCCGGGCCGTGCGCGCCGCGCCCGGCGATCCTGGACGTGCAGGTCCGCACACCGGTGAACCGGGCGATCAGCGCGGCGGTGTCCGCGGCGTCGGCACGCGACCGGAACGGCCCGACCGCGCGGGAGTGCCGCGGGTTGCGTACCACCGACAGCCGCGGGAAGGCCTCCTCGGTGAGCACCACCCACCACCACCGGTGCGGGAACCGGGAGCGCCGGTTGTACGGCGGGGCGTGCGCGGCCAGCAGGCGCAGTTCCCGCACGCCCGCCTCCAGGGCGTGGGCGCACTCGACGTGGTCCACCGCCCGGGCCAGCGCCACCATCTCGCGCATGCGGGTGCGCGGGTCGGCGCCGGTGAAGTACTGCGCCACCCGGCGGTGCAGGTCGGAGGCGGTGCCGACGTAGAGCACCTCGTCGGAGGGACCCCGGAACAGGTACACCCCGGGCCGGCGCGGAAGGCCGCGGGCCAGTGAGCGCTTGGCGCGCTGCGCGGCCGGGACCGCCGGCAGGTAGCCCTTCAGCGCACTCAGTGTCCGCACGCCCTGGTTGCCCACCCGTTCGATCAGCGCATGCAGCACGTCGACGGTGGCGCGGGCGTCGTCGAGCGCGCGGTGGGTGGGTTCTGTGGTCGCACCGACCAGCCGGGCCAGCGTGGACAACCGCACACTGGGCGCCTCCTCGCGGGTGAGCACGCGGCGCGCGAGCTGCACCGTGCACAGCACCGCGGGCCGCTCGGCTCCAGCGGGCCAGCCGATCCCGCACTGCGCGGCGGCCGCCTTGAGGAAGCCGATGTCGAATCCGGCGTTGTGCGCCACCAGGACCGCACCGCGGGCGAACTCCAGGAACATCGGCAACACTGCGTCGATGGTGGGGGCGTCCCGGATCATCACGGTGGTGATCCCGGTGAGCTCGACGATCTTGGGCGGGATGTCGCGCTGCGGGTTCACCAGGGTGGCGAACTCGCCGATCACCTCGCCGCCGCGCACCTTCACCGCGCCGATCTCGGTGATCGCGTCGCAGTAGCCGTCGGGTCCGGGTTTGGCGCGCCCGCCGGTGGTCTCCAGGTCGACGACGACGAACGTGGTCTCGCGCAGCGATGCCTCCTGCTCGAAGGGCGTCACGTCGGCGAAGCTCAGCTGCGCGTCGGACATCGGGCCGGCCACGGTCTGCAGACGCTAGGCAGCGGCACCGACAGCCTCGCGCAGGCGCGCGGGTCTCCCGACCGAATTCGCCGGCGCCATGCCGGCCGATCGAAATCGCCGGCCGATCGAAGTTGTCAGACCGTCCCGATACCGTCCGGGCAACCGACCAGAGGAGTCAGACATGACGGCAGACATGACGGATGGGAACACGGACACCCCCGCGGGCGAGCCGGTGGTCATCGACTGCGACGAGTGCGCGGTGCGTGGCCCGGGCTGCAGGGATTGTGTGGTCAGCGTGCTGCTCGGGGTGCCCGAGACCCTGCTGGAGGACGAACGGGCCGCGCTGGAGGTACTGGCCGAGGCGGGGCTCGCCCCACGGTTGCGGCTGGTCCCGATCCGCCGCGCCGAGGGGACCGGAACGACCGGTTAGTGCTGTTCAGAGGCCTGGTCTCTGTGGCCAGTGTTGTCTGTGTGGCCCAAGTTACTCGACTCTTTTTGCGGTTCCGTTGGACAAAGCCGTTGCCGTTTCGTAACCTGACCGAGACCTAAGGCACACCGGGGGCAGTCCTCCGAGTTGGGCCGGTGAGTTGAGTCCGCGGCAGTCAAAGGATGCGCAATTTGAGGTCCGACCGTAAATCCACGACTGGTTCCGGTTCTGCTTTCTCCCTGGTCAATCTGCTTGTCGGCGTCCTCGCCGCCGTCGTCGTGGCGGCGGGGCTCGGGGCCACCCCGGTGTCCGCCGATCCCGCCGAGGATGCCCTCGCCAAGCTCACCGAGCTGTCCCGGCAGGCCGAGCAGCTGACCGAGGCCATGCACAGCGCGCAGCTCGACCTCGACGCGAAGGTGGCCGCTGAGTCCGCGGCGCAGGCCAAGCACGTCGCCGATCAGGCCGCGCTGGAGGCGGCCACCGCGCAGCTGTCGTCCTACCAGGTCGCGGTCGACAAGCTGGCCGCCTCGGTCTACATGGGCGGGCGCGCCGACGGTCTCAACGCGATCCTCACCGCCGCCTCCCCGCAGGGCCTCATCGACACGATGGCCGTGCAGCGGGTGATGGGCATCGAGATGGCGGCCCAGATGCGCAGCTACCGCACTGCCAGTGCGCAGGCCGCGACGCTGGAAGCCGCCTCCGCCGCCTCCGCCGCCGAGGCGAAGACCGCCGCCGAGCAGGCCGCCGCGGTGCGCGCGGACCTTCAGCGCAAGCAGTCCCAGGTTCAGGTCCAGATCGCGGTCGTGAAGGCGCGCTACAACATGCTCACCGCCGATCAGCGGGCGGCGCTGGCCACACCGCCGGCACCGCCGCCGTCGTTGCTGGCCGCCCCGGCCGCAAAGGCTCTGCCGCCCGCTGACATCGCGCCGCTGGCCGCGGTGACACCCCCGAGTGCGGGAAGTGGCGCCGGAGCCATCGCGGTGCAGGCGGCGCTGACCCGTCTGGGCGCGCCCTACTCGTGGGGCGGCGGCGGTCCGGGCGCCTTCGACTGCTCCGGTCTGGTGCAGTGGTCCTTCCGGCAGGCCGGCATCAACCTCCCGCACTCCAGCCAGGCGCTGGCGGCGGGCGGGCAGCCGGTCTCGATGGACCAGATGCAGCCCGGCGACGTGATCGCCTACTACGGCGACGCCTCGCATGTGGGCATGTACGTCGGTGACGGGATGATGGTGCATGCCTCCACCTACGGAATCCCCGTCGCGGTGGTCCCGGTCAACAACGCCCCGATCTACAACGTCCGGCGCTACTGATCCACCGCGCCCCGCGCCGCGGCATCCGGCCCGGCGCGCGTTGCTGACCGCCATCCTGCTCGCCGAGGCCGCGTTCGGCGCCGTCGTCGTCGCGGCCCGCCACGACGAACCACCCGATGCACGCGCAGAAGTAAACCTCGCGCAGACCACCGTCACCGTCGCCGGGCGCAGCGTCCGGCTCGTCGATGCCGGCGGTGACGTGGGCGGTGATCTCGGCGGTGAGCGCACCCGGGATCTGCTGGAGCGGGTGCGGGCGGATCTGCCCGCCGCCATCGACTCCGTGCAGCGGTTCTGGGGGCCGCGCTGGCCCGCCGAGATCGTGGTGGTCGCCACCCGGTCCGATGAACAGTTCGCCCGGCAGGCGCGACTCGACCCGGCCGGGCGGTGGTCGGATATCGCGGCGGTGTCGGTCGCCGATTCGGTGGATCCGGGTGCGCGGCGCGCCGATGGGCAGCGCATTGTGCTGGCGCCGGGGGCCGCGGCCATGTCGGATACCGCGCTGCGAATCGTGTTGAGCCACGAGCTTTTTCACCTCGCCGCCCGCCCCGACACCGCGACGGACGCACCGCGGTGGCTCACCGAGGGCGTCGCCGACTTCGTGGCCCGACCGCCGGCGCCGCTGCCGCCGGGTGCGTCGGCGGCCACCGCGCTGCCCACCGACGCCGATCTTGACGCGGCGGGCCCGCAGCGCTCGGCCGGATACGACCGCGCGTGGTGGTTCGCCCGGTTCGTCGCCGAGGAGTTCGGCGCCGACGGACTGCGTCGGTTCTACGTGGCGGCCTGCGAGCCCGGGCACGGCGATTTCGCCGAGTCCGTCCGCGAGGCGCTGGGCACCGACATCGACGACCTGCGGGCGCGCTGGGCGCAGTGGCTGTCCCGGCACTCGCCGCAAACCGGCTAGCGTGAACGGCGATGACGCGGATCCTTCTGGTCACCAATGACTTTCCACCGCGTCGCGGCGGTATCCAGTCCTATCTCGAGCAGTTCGTCTGCCGACTGACCGCCGCCGGCGGCCAGGACGTGTCGGTCTACGCGCCGCGGTGGAAGGGCAGCGAGGATTACGACCGGGCGGCGAGATTCCGGATCGTCCGCCACCCCACGACGCTGATGCTGCCCGAGCCGACGGTGGACCGGCGCATGCGGGCACTGATCGGGCAGCTCGATATCGAGACGGTGTGGTTCGGCGCGGCCGCGCCGCTGGCGCTGCTGGCCGTGCGCGCCCGCGAGGCCGGAGCGGCAAGAGTGCTGGCCAGCACGCACGGCCACGAGGTCGGCTGGTCGATGCTGCCGGGCGCCCGCTCGGCATTGCGGCGCATCGGCGAGACCGTCGACGTCGTCACCTACGTCAGCCGCTACACCCGCGGCCGGTTCGCCTCGGCGTTCGGGCCGCACGCGGGTCTGGAACATCTGCCCCCGGGCGTCGACACCGACCGCTTCCGTCCGGATCCGGCGGCGCGCGCGCGGCTGCGGGAGCGCCACGGTCTGGGGGAGCGCCCCGTGGCGGTGTGCGTCTCGCGGCTGGTGCCTCGCAAGGGCCAGGACATGCTCATCACGGCGTGGCCGCGGATCAGCGGCCGCGTCCCGGGTGCGGCACTGGTGATCGTCGGCGGCGGACCGCACGCCGAGGCCCTCGCCCGGCTCGCGCGCGAAAGCGGTGCGGGTGCGGACATCATCTTCACCGGCGGCGTGCCGGCCGACGAACTGCCCGGCTACTACGCGATGGGTGACGTCTTCGCGATGCCGTGCCGCACCCGGGGGGCCGGCCTGGATGTCGAGGGCCTGGGCATCGTCTTCCTGGAGGCCTCGGCCAGCGGTGTGGCTGTGGTGGCTGGGGACTCCGGCGGCGCACCGGAGACGGTGCTCGACGGCGAGACCGGACGGGTGGTCGACGGCCGCGATCTCGAGGAGATCACCGACGCGGTCAGCGGACTACTGGCCGACCCGGTGGCGGCCCGGCGGATGGGAGCGGCCGGTCGGGCGTGGGTCAGCCGGGACTGGAACTGGGACACCCACACCGCACGGCTGGCCGGGCTGCTGCGGGTGTGACCCGTCGCGCCACCGGCGCCGTCCGGTACGTGACGCCGGTATGTGAAGCTTGACGCCGTGCACAGCATCCAGGTCGCCGACGAGACGTTCGTCGCCGCCGCACCCGCCACGGTCGGCGCCGCGGTGGGCGATCGGGCCGCCTGGCGGCGCTGGTTTCCCGATCTGCTGCTCGAGGTGGTGGAGGACCGCGCCGAGAAGGGCGTGCGCTGGAAGGTGAGCGGCGCGCTGACCGGCACCATGGAGATCTGGCTCGAACCGGTCCTCGACGGTGTGCTGCTGCACTACTTCCTGCACGCCGAACCCGCCGGCGGCGCGGGCGCGGGCACCGCCGGGGCCGCGATGAACCATCAGCGCCGGGTGGCCGGCAAGCGGATGGCGTTCGAGGTCAAGAACACCCTCGAGGCGGCACGCCCGGTGGGGCTCGCGCCGGGGCCGTGATACCCGGGTAACCGGTGGGTTCGGGGGTACGGTTCGGTATCTGAAGCGCGCGGCGACGAAAGCGATGGGAAAGCGGCAACAGTGGCGGAGAAGACGACGCAGACGATTTACATCGACTCCGATCCCGGCACCGTGATGGACGTCATCGCCGACATCGGCTCCTACCCCGAGTGGGTGTCGGAATACACCGAGACCGAGGTGATATCCAGCGACGCGCAGGGCTACCCGCTGCAGGCCAGGCTGGTGCTGGACGCGGCGGTTCTGCGCGACACCATGGTCCTCAAATACGTCTGGCCGTCCGACCGACGGTCGGTGAGCTGGTCGCTGGTGTCGAGCACACTGCTGAAGTCGCTCGACGGCACCTACCGGCTGACCCCGAACGGCAGCGGCACCGACGTCACCTACGAGTTGTCCGTCGATCTGATGATCCCGATGATCGGACTGCTCAAACGCAAGGCCGAGCGCCGACTGACCGACACCGCGCTGAAGGATCTCAAGAAGCGGGTCGAGGGCGTCGGGGACTAGTTCAGTGGACGCCCGCGACACCCCCACGGTTGACGACGGTCCGCGCGCGCGGATCGCATTCTTCGTCGGCAAGGGCGGGGTAGGCAAGTCGACGCTGGCCTGCGCCGAGGCGGTCCGGTCCGCGCTGGCCGGCCGACGGGTGCTCGTGGTGTCCACCGACCAGGCCCACTCCCTCGGCGACGTGCTGGGCACACCGGTCGCGCCCACCGGTGACACCGAACCCGTCCGCATCCTGACCGAGGAAAGCGGCGGCGCATCCGGCGGCGGGCACCTCGACGCCCTCGCTCTCGACACACTGGCACTTGTTGAGTCGGCATGGCGTGGGGTCGCGCCGGCGGTTGCCGCCCGGTTCCCGTCGTCGGATCTCGATGACCTTGCCGCCGAAGAACTTTCGGCCATGCCCGGCATCCAGGAGGTGCTCGGCCTGCACGCCGTCGCCCGGCTGGCCGGCACCGGGCGTTGGGACCACGTCGTGGTGGACTGCGCCTCCACCGCCGACGCGCTGCGGATGCTGACGCTGCCTGCCGCCCTCGGCCACTACCTGGAGCGGTGCTGGCCCCGGCACCGGCGGCTGAGCTCCGCCGTCGAGGACGCCCGGTCGGCCGCCGCCGTCATCGCGGTGGAGGCCGCGGCTTCGGCGGTCGCGACGCTGTCGGCACTGCTGACCGACACCGAACGGGTGTCCGCGCACCTGGTGCTCACGCCGGAACGCGTGGTGGCCGCGGAGGCCAAGCGCACCATCGGGTCGCTGGCGCTGATGGGTGTGGCGGTAGCCGAACTCATCGTGAACCAGGTGCTATTCACCGACGACTCCTACGAGTACCGCAACCTTCCCGACCACCCGGCCTTCGACTGGTACGCCGCGCGCATCTGCGAGCAGGAGGCGGTGCTCGATGAGATCAGGGAGACGGTCGGCAACATCAAACTGGTCCTGGTGGGTCACCTGGCCGGCGAACCGATCGGACCCAAGGCGCTGGCACAGCTGCTCTACCAAGCGCGCAACACCGGCGCGGCGGCGCCGCCGGCGCCGCTGCGGCCGGTGGTCGACCGGGAGTCCGGCGAGGGTGTGAACGCCGTCTACCGGATGCGACTGCAGCTTCCGCACCTGGATCCCGGCGAGCTGACGCTGGGCCGGGCCGGTGACGACCTCGTCATCGGGGTGGCCGGTCTGCGCCGCCGCGTGCGGCTGGCACCGGTGCTGCGCCGCTGCACCGTCGCCGGCGCGGCGCTGCGCGGCAGCGAGCTGACTGTCCGCTTCCATCCCGACCCGGGGGTGTGGCCGGCGTGACCCAGGGCAACCACTCCGATCTCGGGCCCGAGTTGCGGGCGCTGGCGCAGGCGATTGTGGACCGCCTCGATCCGGCGGTGCGCGCGGCGGCCGCCAGGGCCGCCGAGGCGCTGCGCGGCCCGGGCCGCTGCCAGCAGGTGTGGTGCCCGGTGTGTGCGCTGGCCGCGCTGGTCAGCGGTGAGGAGCACCCGATGCTGACGGTCATCGCCGAGCACAGCGTGGCGCTGATGACGGTGATCCGGGCCGCCGCCGACCCGCAGGCCGCGCAGGCCGCGGACACCGCCGGGGATGCCCCAGAGAACCCGGCCGGCCCCGACGCCAGCAGCAACGGCAGCGCCGACGTCAGCGGCAGGGGCGGCTACCAGCACATCCCCATCGTGGTGGAGGCCTGCGAGTCCCCTGAGGATTGCCCGTGAACAGCGGCGCCGGAGTGGTCCGGGTAACACCCGCTCGGTAGAGTCGGAGACGTCACACGCGGGATTACCAGACCCGGAGGGAGGGTCCATGTGGTACTGGCTGTTCAAGTACATCTTCATGGGCCCCCTGCTGACAGTGCTCGGGCGACCGAAAGTCGAAGGCCTCGAACACATTCCGGCGTCGGGCCCGGTGATCCTGGCCAGTAATCACCTCGCGGTCGCGGACAGCTTCTTCCTGCCGCTGGTGGTCCGGCGGCGCATCACGTTTCTGGCGAAGTCCGAATACTTCACCGGCACGGGTCTCAAGGGCGCGTTCAAGCGGTGGTTCTTCACCGTCGCGGGTCAGGTGCCGATCGACCGCACCGACGCCGATTCCGCGCAGGCCGCACTGCACACCGCTCAGCGCCTCCTCGCGCAGGGCAAGCTGCTGGGCATGTACCCGGAGGGCACCCGCTCGCCGGACGGCCGTCTCTACAAGGGCAAAAGCGGGCTGGCCAGACTCGCCCTGGAGACCGGTGTGCCGGTGATCCCCGTCGCGATGATCGGGACCGACGTGGTCAATCCGCCGGGTTCGAAGATGTGGCGCTTCGGCCGGGTGACGGTCCGGTTCGGCAGGCCGATGGACTTCTCCCGCTTCGACGGTCTGGCCGGCAACCGCTTCATCGAGCGCGCCGTCATCGACGAGGTGATGTACGAGCTGATGAAACTCTCCGGGCAGGAGTACGTCGACATCTACGCGGCCACCCTGAAAAACGGCGCCGGGGCCGTCACGCCCGCTCTGGCAGATCAGCCGGACGCGCGGATTCCGGAGACTGCCGCGGGCTGAGCGCGGCTGGGTCGCCGACCACAACGCCGCCCACCCCGATCACCGCGAGCGCCCACCAGACGTAACCCATCCCGAACAGCTGGCGCCACCACGTCGCCGACGACTCCTGATGTTCGGGCAGCAGCCCGAGCGGCGGCCACACCATCAGCGCCACACCGCCCGCCGCCAGCGCGGCGAGCACGACACTGCGCCGCCGCCAGCTCAGCACGGCCAGCACGGTGACCGCCGGCAGCGCCCACACCCAGTGGTGCGACCACGACACCGGGGACACCACCAGACCGAACAGCGCGACGCAGATCAGCGCCAGCGTCGGCTCGTGCGCGGCGAGCATCCGCCGCACCGCCCAGACGGTGAGGGCCAGCACGGCCAAACAGATCGCCGTCCATGCGATGAATCCGTCGGTATCGCCGAGATTCAGCCGGGCCAGCGCGCCCGCGACGTTCTGGTTGGTGTTCCAGGTCGCGGTCCCGATCCGACTCGTGTCGTGCACCGTCTCGGTCCAGTACTGCCACGAGTCCCGCCAGGCGAGCGCGAAGCCCGCGGCGGTGGCCGCCGCGAAGGTGCCCAACGCCCACGCCACCGCGCGTCCGTCGCGGCGCAACACCAGGTACAGCAGGAACACCGCCGGGGTGAGCTTGAGCGCGATCGCCACGCCGAGCAGCACACCGCGCGGCCACGGTGTGCGCCGCGGTACGCAGTCGGCGATCACCAGCGTCATCAGGACCACGTTGATCTGACCGAACGAGAAGTTGGCCCGGATCGGCTCCAGTGTCGTCACCGACACCGCCACGATGCCGGCGGCCAGCCACCAGCGGCGGGCCCACGGCGCGCCGGGCAGCAGCGCGGTGTTCTCGGCGACCTGCAGCCGGGTCAGCACGATCCACACCGACACCACCAGCAGGATCAGCGTGACCGCGGTGATCGCCACACTCGCCACCGGCAGCGGCACCAGCGCGAGCGGGCTGAACGCCACCGCGGCGAGCGGGGGATAGGTGAACGGCAGTTCCAGGCCGGCCTCAGTCTCGAACAACGCGCCGTCGGCGTAGAGCGGCCGGTGATCGAGCCACGCCCGGGCGCCCATGCGGTAGACGTCGGCGTCGATCCGGTAGCCGATGTCGCCGAACAACCGCCAGCAGGCGTGCGCGACCGCGACGACGATCGCCAGGGCCAGCAGTGCCTGGGCCGACCGCCACGCGGGGGTCACCGGCGACCTGGTCATAGCGTCACCAGCGTATCCGGCGAACCGTCCGGGGCGGGTGCGCGTAAGTTTCCTAGTCGTGCCGCCAGCTATGCGCGCCGTCGTCACCGCGCCGCGCTCCCTCGACCTCCGGTTCGACGTCGTCGCCCCGGGCCGCGAGCCGCTGATGTGGTGCCTGATCGCGTTCATCGTGACCTTCTTCGTCACCCGCACCATCACCCGCTACATCCGGGCGACGGCCGATCGGACCGGTCCGCGCAAGTGGTGGCAGCCGCACAACATCTCCGCGAAAGGCGGCACCCATATCCACCACGCGGTGTTCGGCGTGATCCTGGTGCTGATCTCCGGCGTGGCGATGATCACCATGTCGGTGGACGGCACCGTGCACCAGTTCACCGCCGCGGCGATCTTCTTCGGCATCGGCGCCGCGCTTCTGCTCGACGAGTACGCGCTCATCCTGCATCTGCAGGACGTGTACTGGTCCGAGGACGGCCGGACATCGGTCGACGCGGTATTCGTGGCCACCGCCGTGGCCGGCCTGCTGGTGATGGGCTTCAACCCGCTGTCGTTCTTCGACATCGGCATCTGGCGCGACGACGAATCCTTCCTGGCCCGTTTCACGGTGATCCTGATGGCGGTCTTCACCCTCGCGCTGGCGGTGATCGTGCTCATGAAGGGCAAACTGTGGACCGGCCTGGTGGGCATGTTCATCACCCCGCTGCTGTTCATCGGAGCGATCCGGCTCGCCCGGCCGCATTCGCCGTGGGCGCGCTGGCACTATCAGGACGAGCCCCGCAAGATGCGCCGCTCGATGGAACGCGAGCGTGTTCTGCGCCGGCCGTTCGTTCGGGCCAACCTGTGGCTGCAGCACGTCATCGCCGGCGAGCCGCGCGTCCCGAGCGGCACCGAGATCGACGCCGAACTCGACCGCGAGATCCACGCCGCGCCGCCGCCGGCCAAGACCGGGAGCTGAGCAGGCGGTGCGGTACTTCTACGACACCGAGTTCATCGACAACGGCCGGATCATCGACCTGATCTCGATCGGAGTGGTCGCCGAGGACGGCCGCGAGTTCTACGCGGTGTCCACCGAGTTCGACCCCGAGTCGGCCGGCCGGTGGGTCCGCACGCACGTGCTGCCCAAGCTGCCCTCGCCGGCGTCGCCGGTGTGGCGTTCGCGCCGGCAGATCCGCGAGGGCCTCGAAGACTTCTTCGGCATCGACGACCCGCGACTGCAGTCCGAGCCGATCGAGCTGTGGGCATGGGTGGGCGCCTACGACCATGTGGCGCTGTGCCAGCTGTGGGGTCCGATGACCAGCCTGCCGCCGCAGATCCCGCGCTTCACCAGAGAACTGCGTCAGCTGTGGGAGGACCACGGCAGTCCGCGGATGCCGGCGCGGCCGGACGATACCCACGACGCGCTCGTCGACGCGCGGCACAATATGCGGCGCTACCTGCTGATGACCGGGGGATCGCCGCCGGCGGAGGACTCCCGCGACGCGGCTGGGCGCAGCTAGCGCCGGTTAGGATGGGCGGGTGAACTGGACCGTCGACGTACCGATCGAGCAGCTGCCATCGTTGCCGCCGCTGCCGGCCGACATGCGCGAACGGCTGGACGCTGCGCTGGCCAAGCCGGCCGCTCAGCAACCCAGCTGGGATCCCGAGCAGGCCAGGGCGATGCGCACGGTGCTCGAAAGCGTGCCGCCGGTCACCGTCGCCTCCGAGATCGAGCGGCTCTCCGACCAACTGGCCTCCGTCGCGCGCGGCGAGGCGTTCCTGCTGCAGGGCGGCGACTGCGCGGAGACGTTCGCCGACAACACCGAACCGCACATCCGGGCCAACATCCGCACCCTTCTTCAGATGGCGGTGGTACTGACCTACGGCGCCAGCATGCCGGTGGTGAAGGTGGCCCGCATCGCCGGCCAGTACGCCAAACCGCGCTCCTCGGACATCGACGCGTTGGGACTGAGGTCCTACCGCGGCGACATGATCAACGGTTTCGCCCCAGACGCCGCGGTACGCGATCATGACCCCTCGCGACTGGTACGCGCCTACGCCAACGCCAGCGCGGCGATGAACCTGGTGCGGGCGCTGACGTCCTCGGGTCTGGCCTCACTGCATCTGGTGCACGACTGGAACCGGGAGTTCGTGCGCACCTCGCCGGCCGGGGCGCGGTATGAGGCGCTGGCCGCCGAGATCGACCGCGGCATGCGGTTCATGGCGGCGTGCGGGGTCAACGACCGCAATCTGGACACCGCGGAGATCTACGCCAGCCACGAGGCGCTGGTGCTCGACTACGAGCGGGCGATGCTGCGGCTCTCCGACGATTCCGGGGATCTGCGGCTCTACGACCTGTCGGCGCATTACGTCTGGATCGGGGAGCGCACCCGTCAGCTCGACGGCGCGCACATCGCGTTCGCGGAGGTGATCGCCAACCCGATCGGCGTGAAGATCGGCCCGACCATGACGCCCGAGTTGGCGGTGGAGTACGTCGAGCGCCTCGACCCGCACAACAAGCCCGGCCGGCTCACCCTGGTCAGCCGGCTGGGCAACCACAAGGTGCGTGACCTGCTGCCGCCGATCATCGAGAAGGTGCAGGCCACCGGACACCAGGTGATCTGGCAGTGCGACCCGATGCACGGAAACACCCACGAGTCCTCGACCGGCTACAAGACCCGCCACTTCGACCGGATCGTCGACGAGGTGCAGGGGTTCTTCGAGGTGCACCGGGCGCTGGGCACCCACCCCGGCGGCATCCACGTCGAGATCACCGGCGAGAACGTCACCGAGTGTCTCGGCGGCGCGCAGGACATCTCCGACACCGACCTGTCCGGTCGCTACGAGACGGCGTGCGACCCGAGACTCAACACGCAGCAGTCGCTTGAGTTGGCGTTTCTGGTCGCGGAGATGCTGCGCGACTGAAGGTCGCGCTGCAGGCTCCGCGGTCGGTGTGAGCGGAGATGCTGCGCGACTGACCCTCACCGGCCGAGCAGGCCGTTGAGGTTCACTCCCACCGTCCACGCACCGGTGGCCGCCAGGCCCGTCAGCACCAGCACCGTGAGCACCCACAGCACCGTCGTGCGGCGGGCGCGCTGGCGTGCCCACTCGAACTCGGCGATGTCGATCCCGGCGAACTGCGCGGGCACGGAACCGGATTCGGCGTCATCGGTCTCGGCGTGGGTCTCGGCGTGGGTTTCGGCGTGGCCGGACTCCTGCTCGCCCGGCGCAGGTGCGACGTCCTCCGGCTGCGAGGTGAGTTGGCGGGTCGGGTGAGGAGCCGGCTGGTCCTGGCGGCGCAGGTGCGCGACGGTGGCCGCGGCGTGCTGGGCCGAGTTCGCCGGGGCGGGAACACGGAAGTGCGGCAGCGCCAGATCGTCGGCGAGGGTGTCCAGCGCCTCGCCCATCTCGGACGCGTCGGCGAAACGGTCATCGGGCCGCCGCGCTGTCGCGCGGGCGACGAACGCGTCGAGTTCCGGCGGTATGCCGGCGATCACCGACGAGGGCGGCGGCACATCGCGATCCAGCCGCTGGTTGGCCACCGCCAACGAGGTGTCACCGGTGAACGGCGTTGTCCCGGTGAGCAGTTCGAAGGTCATGATGCCGGCGGCGTAGACATCGCTTCGCGGTCCGGTCTCGACACCCTCGACCTGCTCGGGTGACAGGTAGGCCGCGGTCCCCAGGATGACGCTGGTGGAGGTGATGCCGGCGTCGGCGATCGCGCGCACCAGCCCGAAGTCCACCAGCTTCACCTCGCCGTCATCGGAGATCAGCACGTTCTCCGGTTTGACGTCGCGGTGCACCAGCCCGGCCCGATGAGCCACGCCGAGACCGCTGAGCACCGGCCGCAGCACCGCGGCCATCGCGTGCGGCGGCATCGGCCCGCGTTCGCGCAGCAACTCGCGCAGGGTGCCGCCCTCCACCAGTTCCATCACCAGGAACGGGTGGGCCGGATCGCTGCCTTGGTCGTAGATCGAGACCAGGCCTGGGTCCTTCAGCCGCGCGATGGCCCGCGCCTCGCGGTGGAACCGGGTCAGGAACTGCTGATCGCCCGCATAGCGTCGGTCCATCACCTTCAGCGCCACCGGCCGGTCAAGCCGGACGTCGCGTCCGCGGTACACCGTCGACATGCCGCCACTGGCGATGCGCGCCTCGACGCGGTAGCGGCCGTCAAGCAGCGCGCCCAGTAGCGGGTCCGGCGTCACCGCCACATCCTAAAGTCCCCGACCCCTGTGCAGGCCCCTACACTGGCTCATGTGAGCAGCATTCCGGTCGTCGATGACGTCCTCGATCCGGACGAACCGGCTCTCGACCTTCCGGAAGTGGCGGAGTTGCTGTCGGTGCCGATCACCCGCGTGCACCACCAGCTCAGGGACGGGCAACTGATCGCTGTGCGCCGCAACGCAATCCCGGTGATCCCACGGGTTTTCTTCAATGTCGAGGCGGGCGAGATCGTGAAATCATTGCCCGGGCTGCTCGCCGTGCTGCGCGACGGCGGCTACCGGGACACCGAGATCCTGCGCTGGCTGTTCACCCCGGATCCCTCGTTGACCGTGATCCGGGACGGGATGCGCGAGCCGGTGGCAAACGCCCGGCCGGTCGACGCACTGCACGCCCATCAGGCCCGCGAGGTGCTGCGCCGGGCCCAGGCCATGGCGTACTGAGGCGGGTCCTCGCGGCGCAGCCACTGCCAGGCCGCCACGGCACACGCGGTCGCCAGCAGTACGTGCAACCACGAGTACATGCCGTGCGAGCCGTCGGGTTTGAAGATCACCATGATCCAGGTGGAGAAACCGGCGATCAGCGCGACGGCAGGCCGCGACTGCGCCAGTGACGACACCACCGCCAGCGGCCAGGTGTAGTACCACGGCAGCGCGGCCGGCACGAACAGCACCACCACCAGCATCGCCCAGGCGATCCCGGTCAGCGCCTCGCGGTCGTCGTGCCGGAACCGCCACCACAGCAGCGGCAGCGTGACGAGGATGATCGCGACGCCGGCCAGTCGGGCGACCTCGAGCACCGCGTAGAAGTTCACCCCTGTGAATAGACCGCCGATCGCGTTGATCAGATTGGTGAGCGCGGTGGGGATGGTCAGCCAGTTGATGATCTTCACCGAGCCGGCCAGTGCGGTGAGCCAGCCGATGCCCACCCCGGCCAGTGCCGACAGCACGGCGAACACGGCCAGCAGACTCGCCACCGAACTGACCGAGGCGATGACGAAGGCGCGCAGCCTGCTGCCGGACAGATGCCGCATCCAGACCCACACCATGAACGGCAGTGCCAGGATCGCCGTCGCCTTCACCGCCACGGCCAGCGCGATCAGGATCGCGCCGCCGACGTGGCGGCCGGCGAAGGTCAGTGCGATACCGGCCATCATCAGCCCGACCATCAGCATCTCGTTGTGCACACCGCCCATCAGGTGCACGATCACCAGGGGGTTGAGCACGCAGATCCACAGCGCGACGGACGCGTCCGCACCGATGTGGCGGGCGACGCGTACGGCGGCCCAGATCAACAGCACCAGGCCGGGCAGCATGCACAACCGCAGCAACATGGTCCCGGCGACCACATGGTCGCCGACGATCATCGTGACGAACTTCGCCACCAGGATGAAGGCCGGGCCGTACGGGGCCGTCGTCGTCGTCCAGATCGAACTGACGTTGTCCAGCAGCACGTTCGGGTTCTCCACCGGTGCTACGACGTAGGGGTCCAGGCCGTCGCGCAGCAGCGCGCCCTGGGCCAGATAGGAGTAGGTGTCGCGACTGAACAGCGGCGCACTGACCAGTAGCGGCGCCAGCCAGAAGGCCGTCGTCGCGATCATCGTGTACTCGCTGGGCCGCCGACCGTCCGACGGCATCCGGCCCACCAGCATCCGACCCAGGGTCAGCCACGCGACGATCATCAGAGCGACCCCGGCCCACAGCAGCACCGACGACGTCACCAGGCCGTGGCCGAACCGCAGCCAGGACAGGTGCATCGACTCCAGCAGCGGATCGTGCTGACGGGTGCTTCCCGCTCCCAGGCCGCCCAGTGTCATCAGCACGGCGCCGGCGAAACCCATCCGCGCGGGACGGCCCTGAGGCGAACGCGCGAACGCCGCCAGGCGGGTGATCCCGGTGCGCGCTGCGTTCGCCAGGTTGGTCATGTCGTGGCGGTCATGTCGGGGGAGGCGGCCTAGGCCGACCGGTTCGCGGCCAATCCGGCGAGCTCGATCAGGCCCGTCCTGGCCGGGGCGTTGATCACCGCGCCGTCGAGCACCGTCAGCGCCCGGCGGGTCAGCATGTCGATGCGCTCCTCGACGGCGGCCAGAGCGCCCACCGACTCGATCGCCGAACACAGTTCGCGCACCTGCGCGTCGGTCAGGTCGGTGCCGACCGATGAGCGCAGCAGCGCCGCCACCGCCGGGTCGGTCCGGTCCGCCCGCTCGACGGCCTCGGCGAGCAGCACCGTGCGCTTCCCCGAGCGAAGATCGTCGCCGGAGGGCTTGCCGGTGACGGCGGGGTCGCCGAACACGCCGAGGACGTCGTCGCGCAACTGGAACGCCACACCGAGGTCGGTACCGAGATCGTGGAAGGCGGTTTGGATCTCGGGCCGGTCGGCCGCTGCGGCGGCACCGAGTTGCAGCGGCCGCGACACGGTGTAGGACGCGGTCTTGTAGGTGTTGACGTTCATCGCCGAGTCGATGGAGTGCGCTCCGCTGGACTCCGCCACGATGTCGAGGTACTGCCCGCCGAGAACCTCGGTGCGGATGTCCGACCACACCCGCTGCACGCGGTGGCGTCCCTCGGCCGGCAGGTCAACGGCGGCAACGATGTCGTCCGCCCACACCAGTGACAGATCACCGAGCAGGATCGCCGCCGAGCGGCCGAACTGCTCTGCGGATCCCCGCCAGCCGTTGTCACGGTGGATGCCGGTGAAATGCACATGCGCGGTGGGCATCCCGCGCCGCGTCGCGGACTCGTCGATGACGTCGTCGTGCACCAGCGCGCAGGCGTGCAGCAGTTCCAGCGCGCCGAACAACTGCAGGATTCCGTCATCGACCGGATCGGCGGCGTCCGGTGTGACGGCCCGGTAGCCCCAGTAGGCGAACGCCGGGCGCATTCGCTTGCCGCCCCGCAGCACGAAGTCCTCGAGGACCGCGATCAGCTCGTCGTAGGGGGCGCCGATATAGGCGGCGTCCGCGCGGCGCCGGGCGAGATAACCGCGAAGTTGCTCTGTCACGGCGGCGGCCAGTTGAGCGGCCGACGGCGCGGTTGTGTCGGCGCTCAGCGCACGCCCCCCTTTCTGCATGCGTTCACCTGCGACCACACTAGAGCTCTTCGCGGTCCCCGGCCGCGACGAAGCGCGGCGAGGTCTGGTCACGGTCGCGCCAGGCGAGGTATCCGATCAGGCCAGACACCAGCAGGGCGGCCACCCCCAGCCAGATCGCGGCCGCGGTGAACGACCGGGTGCTGGGGTCGGTGGAGCGGGCCTGGGCGCTCATGGTGCTCACCGCACCGGGCTTGAGTTTCCACATGACCGAACCGCCGCCGGTCCGCTCGCCGTTGGTGGACGTCACCTCCCCGGGCAGCGATGCGCGCAACGTCACCTCGGCGTCCGGGTCGGTGAGGGTGGTGAGGTCGACGCGCCCCTCCAGGATCACCAGGTTGCCCGCCCGGCGCAGGGTGATGTCCACGCCGGTGGCCTCGCGGCTGAGGTTCGTCAGCTGCGGCACCTCGGCGAAACTCAGGCCGGAGAACGACGCCCGCGACCCCACGAAGCCGTCGGCGGCGTACTCCGACACCGAGACCTTCTGACTGAACGACATGTTCTGGTCGAACTTCGGGCCCTCGTCGCCGTCGTCGCGCTGTTTGACCGCCGCGATGATCTCGCCGGACACCTGATCGTCGGGGGAGACCGTGATCGAGGCGTTTACCCGCACGCATCCCGCCGCCACCGGCGCCATCGCCAGGATCAGCAGCACTGCGAGCCGGCGCCGCAGTCCGCCGGCTCGTTCGGTTCGCAGCGTTCGCACCCCGGTATCGTGCCAGACCCGCGGGACTGCAGAGCGGCCCATGCGTCACAGCGGCAGCGTCCGGCCCAGGATGGCGAACGCGCGCGGATCGCCGGCGAAGTGGTAGCCGCGCATCACATCGGTGAACCCGAGCCGGCGGTACAGCCGCCACGCCCGGTTGGCCTCGTCGTTGATCTCCGGGGTGGACAGCAGCACATGAGCCTCGTCGCGGTCGGAAAGCAGCCGGCGGGCCAGCGCCTCGCCGAGCCCACGGCCCTGCGCACGCGGATGGATGTGCAGTTCGGTCAGCTCGAAGTAGTTGGTCATCAGCCGGGCGATCTCGGTGTGCGCCAATCCGACTCGGTGCAGACCGCGCACCACCTGTTGCTGCCACCACTGATCGGGGGCGCCGCAGTAGCCGTACGCGACGCCGAGCAGGGGAGCGGCCGCGAGTTCCTCGGCGGTGGGCGCACCGGCCGATTGCTCCCCGCCGGTCTCGACGGCCGCCACGGCACGCCAGCCGCGGCGGCGGGTGTGCTCGAGCCACATCGACGCGCGCTGACTCTCTGTGCCGGGGGGATAGGCCATGGCGTCGACGTAGACCGCGAGAGCGTCGGGAAGGCGCCGCTGCATGTCACCGGGCGACAGGTCGATAAGGAAAGTCGCCAACGCCGTTCCTTCCCCCTTTCCGCGCTCGGGCCCGGCTGTGCTGACCGGGCATCCGGTGATCACCAGTCATTCAGTGGTCACCGTGCATCCGGTGATCACCAGCCATTATGTGCGGTCGTCCGCGCCCTTACGTCACCGTGACCAGTGCCCGGGACCCCCTTGACGCGGCCGCTGCCGGGCGGTCATCCTCAACAGCACGACCAGGTGGCGAAACCGGGTGGTACGGGGCAGGTCAGACTCGTATCATGTGGATAGCCGCCCGGTGGCCCGGGCGCATGCCCGTTAGCTGTGACCGTCCGCATCGGCAAGGAGGGACGAATGCCACTCTCCGATCATGAGCAGCGCATGCTCGATCAGATCGAGAGCGCCCTCTATGCCGAGGACCCCAAGTTCGCATCCAGCGTTCGTGGCGGCCACCTGCGCACTCCGTCGATGCGGCGCCGGTTGCAGGGGGCCGGTCTGTTC
>VEQU01000034.1 GCA_018883075.1 Mycobacterium sp. | reverse complement strand
CCGTTCGGCATGACGGGCGCGCGGATCACGGCCCGGCTGCTGAACAACCTTGCGACGCACGACAAGACGTTCGGCATCGAGACCATGTGCGTCGGCGGCGGCCAGGGTATGGCGATGGTGGTCGAGCGGCTGTCCTAGCCTTCTGCGCCGAACGCGCGCCCGGCGCAGAAACGACAGGAGCCCCGCCGAAGCGGGACTCCTGCCGTTGTGGGGGACTTAGTGCGGAGTCCTAGCGGTCGCTGGCGTAGAAGTAGCTGAGCAGCCGCAGGATCTCGAGGTACAGCCACACCAGGGTGACGGTCAGGCCGAGGGCGACGCCCCAGGCGGCCTTCTCCGGCGCTCCGGCGCGGATCATCTGGTCGGCGGAGTCGAAGTCCAGCAGGAAGCTGAACGCCGCGATGGCGATGCACACCAGCGAGAAGATGATCGCCAGCGTGCCGCCGTCGCGCAGGGGGCCTGCCCCGCCGGAGAAGAGTCCGATGACGAGGTTGCCGAGCATCAGCACGAGCACGCCGACCATGGACGCCACCAAGAATCGGGTGAACTTCGGGGTCACCCGGATAGCGCCGGTCTTGTAGACCACCAGCATGCCGAAGAACACCCCGAGCGTGCCGAGGACGGCCTGGCTGATCAGCGCGCCGGCGCTGACGCCGGAGACGATGACGTTGCCGAAGACCCAGGAGACGGCACCGAGGAAGAGGCCCTCCAGCGCCGCGTAGCTCAGCACGATGGCCGGGTTGTCCTGCTTGCGCCCGAAGGTGGCGATCAGCACCAGCGCCAAGCCGCCGAGGGCGCCGACGAGGGTGAACGGCATGGCAAGGCCGGGGCTGCCGCCCACCAGGAAGTAGGAGATCGCCGCCACGACCGAGAGCACGCCGAGGGTGATGCCGGTCTTGGTGACGACGTCGTCGATGGTCAGTGGCCTCGACACGCCCGCCTGAGGCGGCGCGGTGGTGTACGGATCGGCCTGGTAGCCGACCTGGGTGGCACCGGCGATGCCGGTGCCGAACTGCGCGTATCCGCCCGGCTGCTTCGGCAGCGAGCGGAGTACCGGGTTGCTGGTTTCCCGCACCGTAGATCCTCTCTCAGTCACGTGGTCGCGTGGACACTCATTTAAACGTACGACCGGCCCGACCCGTTCCCGGCGGCATTCCCCACCTTGGTTTCGTAATCCGGACGACCGTTGTCACCGACAGTACCCGCCGCGCGGCGCAGCGACGATGACCCTGGTAAAACTTGCATGTCCAAGCATTCATGACCACGAGGAGAGCCGTGCCGGCCGACGACGAGCTGCTGACCCGTGTCGACAGCCGGACCGGGGTGATCACCCTCAACCGCCCGAAGGCGATCAACTCGCTGAACCACCCCATGGTCACCGCGATGAACGCGGCCCTGCGGGCCTGGTCGGAGGATGAAGGGATCAGCGCGGTCCTCGTCGCCGGCGCCGGCGAGCGGGGCCTGTGCGCGGGCGGGGACGTCGTGGCGATCTACCACAGCGCCAGGGCAGGGGGCGCGGAGGCACGGCGCTTCTGGTTCGACGAATACCGGCTCAACGCCCGCATCGGCCGCTATCCCAAGCCCTACATCGCCCTGATGGACGGCATCGTGATGGGTGGCGGCGTGGGCATCAGCGCCCACGGCAGCGTCCGGGTGGTGACCGACACCTCCAAGATCGCCATGCCCGAGGTGGGCATCGGTTTCATCCCGGACGTCGGGGGCACCTACCTGCTCTCCCGCGCCCCCGGGCACCTCGGCCTGCACGCCGCCCTCACCGGAGCGCCGTTCTCCGGGTCCGACGCGATCGCACTCGGCTTCGCCGACCACTACGTACCGCAGGCCGAACTCGAGGCGTTCGCCGCGATGGCCGTGGCCGAGAGCCCGGAGGCGGCGGTCACCGCCTTCGCCCATGACCCGCCGCCCAGTGCTCTCGCCGCGCAGCGGGAGTGGATCGACCATTGCTATGCAGGCGAGACGGTGGCCGAGATCGTCGCCGCCCTGCGCAGCCATGACGATCAGCGTGCGAATGACGCCGCGGACCTGATCGCCACACGCTCCCCGATCGCGCTGGCCGTCGCACTGGCCTCGGTGCGCCGCGCCGCCGGCCTGGCGACGCTCGAGGACGTCCTGGTGCAGGAGTACCGGGTGTCGTGCGCCTCACTGCGCTCCCATGACCTGGTCGAGGGCATCCGGGCGCAACTGGTGGACAAGGACCGCAACCCGACGTGGTCGCCGGCCTCGCTGGAGGCGGTCACCGACGATGACGTCAACGCCTACTTCGCCGAGGCCGACCCGGACCTGACGTTCTAGAGGAGGACATGTGAGCTACCAGACCATCCTGGTCACCCGCGCCGAGCGGGTCGGAACCATCACGCTGAACCGCCCTGAGGCGCTCAACGCCCTCAACAGCCAGGTCATGCACGAAGTCACCAGTGCCGCAGCCGAATTCGACGCTGACGCCGGGATCGGTGCGATCATCATCACCGGCGCGGGCGAGAAGGCGTTCGCCGCCGGTGCGGACATCAAGGAGATGTCGGAGCTGTCGTTCTCCGAGGTCTTCGAGTCCGATTTCTTCGCCGCCTGGGGTCGGCTCGGGGCCGTGCGCACACCGCTGATCGCCGCCGTGGCCGGCTACGCCCTCGGCGGCGGCTGCGAGCTGGCGATGATGTGTGACGTCCTCATCGCCGCCGACACCGCCAAGTTCGGCCAGCCCGAGATCAAACTCGGCGTGCTACCCGGCATGGGCGGCTCACAGCGACTGACCCGGGCGATCGGCAAGGCGAAGGCGATGGACCTCATCCTGACCGGACGCACCATCGACGCCGCCGAGGCCGAACGCAGCGGGCTGGTGTCCCGGGTAGTCCCCGCCGCCGAACTGGTGGCCGAGGCGAATGCGGTGGCGACCACCATCTCGGAGATGTCGCGCTCGGCGGCCCGGATGGCGAAGGAGGCCGTGAACCGGGCATTCGAATCCTCGCTGACCGAAGGACTGCTCTACGAGCGGCGGCTGTTCCACTCCGCGTTCGCCACCGACGACCAGACTGAGGGCATGGCGGCGTTCATCGCGAAACGGCCGCCGACGTTCACCCACCGCTGAAGCACCCGCCGTTAAAGTTCACCCGTGACCCAGACCGCCGTCGCACCGACAGCCACGGACGCCGAACGGCGGGACTGGTGGCAGCGCCGCTACACCTTCACCGGCACCGCGATGGGCATGCTGTTCCTCTGGCTGTCGCTCACCCCGTCGCTGTTGCCGCGAGGCCCGCTGTTCCAGGGCATCGTGAGCGGCGCCGCGGGCGCGATCGGCTACGGCCTCGGAGTCTTCGCAGTGTGGCTGGTGCGATTCATGCGGTCCCGGCCGACGAGTCCGCCCGCGCCGCGGTGGGCCTGGCTGGCCCTGGTGGTACTCGCCGCGCTCGGTGTGGTGTTCGGGATCATTTACTTCCGGTACTGGCAGGACCACGTCCGCGACCTGATGGGCGTGCCCCGGCTGCGCTGGTACAACTACATCCAGGCCGGAGTCATCGGCGTCGTCCTGCTGTTCGTGTTCGTCGAGATCGGTCAGTTGATCGGCAGACTGGCCGGATTCCTGGCCCGGCAGCTCAGTCGCGTTGCGCCGCCACGGGTTTCGTTCGTCGTCGTTCTCGTGTTGCTGTTCTCGCTGGGTGTGTCGATCCTCAACGGCGTGGTGCTGCGGGGCGGCATGAGTCTGCTGAACAAGACCTTCTCGGCGGTGAACGACGAGATGGACCCCAACAAGCCGCCGCCGAGCACGCCGTTGCGCTCCGGCGGCCCCGGATCGCTGGTGTCGTGGGAGTCGATGGGCCACCAGGGTCGCATCTTCATGCGCGGCGGACCGACCGTCGAGCAACTCACCGAGTTCAACGGCGCCCCCGCCACCGAGCCCATCCGGGCCTACGCGGGACTCAACTCCGCCGACGGGATTCGCGCCACCGCAGAGTTGGCCGCGCGTGAGCTAGAGCGGGCCGGCGGACTCAAGCGCAAGATCATCGCGGTGGCCACCACGACAGGCACCGGATGGATCAACGCCGCGGAGGCCGACTCGCTGGAGTACATGTACAACGGCGACACCGCGATCGTGTCGATGCAGTACTCGTTCCTACCCAGCTGGCTGTCATTCCTGGTGGACAAGGAGAACGCGCGGCAGGCCGGCCAATCGCTGTTCGAGGCGGTCGACGAGAGAGTCCGCGCGCTGCCCGAGGCGCAGCGGCCCAAGATCGTGGTGTTCGGCGAAAGCCTCGGCTCCTTCGGCGGCGAGGCACCGTTCCTCAGCCCGAACAACATCATCGCCCGCACCGACGGTGCGCTGTTCTCCGGGCCGACGTTCCAGAACACGATGCGCGACGACATCACCGACAACCGTGATCCGGGCTCCCCGGAGTGGCTGCCGATCTTCGACGACGGCGCCAACGTGCGATTCGCGGCGCGTCCGGACAATCTGGCCCGGCCCGACGCACCGTGGGGCAGCCCGCGCATCGCCTATCTTCAGCACGCCTCCGACCCGATTGCCTGGTTCAACCCGAATCTGCTGTTCGCCGAACCGGATTGGCTACGCGAGCCGCGCGGGTACGACGTCTCCGGCGACATGAACTGGATCCCGGTGGTGACCTTCCTCCAGGTTTCTGCGGACATGGCCGTCGCGGTCGACGTTCCCGACGGCCACGGCCACCGCTATGTCAAGGACGTGGTCAACGCGTGGGCCGCGGTACTGCAGCCACCAGGCTGGACTCCGGATAAGACCGAGCGGCTGCGTGGCCGGGTGACCCAGGACTACCCCCAGTAAGACCGGCACGCTCCAGAGCCTGGAAACCACCGATCACATCGGTGGCCCGGTACAGACCGAGGTCCTGCAGGGCGGCGGCAGCCAGACTCGAGGTGTATCCCTGCGAGCACAGCACCACCCACTCCACGTCGTCCCCGGTGGCCTGTGGCAGCCGGGCGTCACTGGTCGGGTCGCAGCGCCACTCCAGGACATTGCGCTCGATCACCAGAGCACCCGGTACCCACCCCTCAAAGGCTCGTTGGGCAGCCGGGCGAATGTCCACCAGCACCGCGCCGCGGGACAGTGCCGCGGGCACCTCCTGTGCCGGCAGCCGGCGAAGGCGCGAGCGGGCGGCGGTCAGCAATTCATCGACGCGGCTGCTCACGACGCGCCCTCCGGTTGGTCGGTGAGTTCGGTGCGGGTCCGCCGCAGCCGCTGCAGGCTGGTCACCTCGTAGTACGACATCGCGGTCAGCGGAGGCGAATACGCGTGCACGCTCACGGTCGTCTCTGACGAGTGCTCCGTCGCGGCCGAGACCACGTCATGCACCCATCCGAGCGGGAACGCTGCCTGGTCGCCGGCGTCGAGCCGGCGACTTCGCAGCCCCGCGCCGTCCCAACGGTGTTCGCGCAGCGCGCCGGACAACACCGTCAGTGCGCCGAGCGATCCGCCGTGATCGTGGAGTTCGGTGGTATGGCCCGCAGCCCAGCTGATCAGCCAGACGTCGAGATCGTCGTCGGTGTGCAGCCGACGGAACCAGCGGTCGTGGAGCGGCAGACCGCCCACCGGTAGAACGTGATCGAACCGGCCGGACAACGCGGCATCGGCGAAGGAGTCGGTTGTGCGGAGAAGGTCGGCGAGCCGCAGACGCGTGGGGGCTGACGGGGCCGGTGACAGCAGAGACGACATGGAAACTCCGGGTCAGAAGGGAAGGGTCAGGCGAAGCGCGAGACCCGACAACACTCCTTCGACCCGGCGTGTGCACCCACGAGGAGCAGTGTTGCATAGATTGAACCCATGCTGAGTGCCCCTCCTCGCCGCCCACTGGTGGCCGCCGCGGTCATCGCCGCCGCCGCGGCACTGTCCGGTTGTTCTGATTCCGGCACACCGAAACCAGCCCTCGCGCCGGAGGCGACCTCGGGACAGCCGGCTGAGCAGTCCGGTCCGATCGGACTCTCACCGGGTGGTGTGACAACCAGGGTCGACGCGCCCGCGCAATCCACCGAAGAGCAGTACGCGCAGGCCTGCATGGCCGCCAAGGATTGGATGGGCGCCAAGGGCGGCGATCCCGACACCTTGGTGGAGCCCATACTCAAGCAAGTTCAGGAGGCGTCCACCCCGAGTCCGGTGACCTTCAACAGGACCTGGGACGAACTCGACGATCCGCAGCGGGCGGCCGTGATCATCGCGGTGCGCGCCGCGGCCGACGGTGGCTGTTAGGCGCCAAGAATCACGGCGAGTCAAATTAGGGCTGAAGTAGGCAGGGAGTCATGGCCACACGGGTCGCACTCGCGCTCGGCAGCGGCGGAGCGCGGGGCTACGCACACATCGGAGTCATCAACGAACTCCGTGCCCGCGGCTATCAGGTGGTCGGGGTGGCCGGATCCTCGATGGGCGCTCTGGTCGGGGGACTGTTCGCCGCCGGTTCCCTCGACGAGTTCACGGAGTGGGCCAACACCCTGACCCAGCGCACGGTGCTGCGACTGCTCGACCCCTCGATCACCGCCGCCGGCGTCTTCCGGGCCGGGAAGTTCCTCGATGCGGTGCGCGACATCCTCGGTGAGGTCACCATCGAGTCGCTGCCGATCCCGTATACCGCCGTGACCACCGACCTCATCGCAGGCAAGTCGGTGTGGTTGCAACGCGGCCCGGTCGACGAGGCGATCCGGGCTTCGATCGCGATCCCCGGGATGATCGCCCCGCATGTACTCGACGGGCGGTTGCTCGCCGACGGCGGCATCCTCGATCCGCTGCCGATGGCGCCGATCGCGGCGGTCAACGCCGACCTCACGGTCGCGGTGAGCGTGTCGGGGATGGAGCCGGATCTCGGATCCGATGAGCAGACCGGCGGTGAGCCGAGGGCCACGCGCGAGCGGCTCAACCGATTACTGCGCAGCACCTCGGCACTCTTCGACAGATTCGGAACGGCGGCGGAGTTACCACTCGACGACGAGGAGGACGAGAAGGAGGAGGACGCGGAGGAGGCGGCCCAAGCGAGCACCGAGGATGAGGAACTGGCCGAGGCGGTCCGGGAGACCTCGATACCCAAGCTCGGCAGCTTCGCGGTGATGAGCCGCACCATCGACATCGCCCAGGCCGCGCTGGCCCGCCACCAGATGGCCGCCTACCCACCCGATCTGCTGATCGAAGTTCCCCGCACCACCTGCAGAAGCCTCGACTTCCATCGGGCCGCCGAGGTGATCAACCTGGGCCACGAGTTGGCGTCAACCGCTCTGGACCGCCTCGAAGGCGGCGCGGCGGTGCCCTCTCAGTGACCCACCGCACAGATCTAGACTCCTCCCAAAGGAGAAGGACATGACCATCACCGCACCGGCGCCGACCAAGGACGTCTACAGCCCCCTTGAGCTGTTCGACATCGACCGCCTCCTCGAGGACGACGAGCGTGACATCGCCGCCACCGTCCGCAAGTTCGTCGACACCCGGCTCAAGCCCAACGTCGGCGACTGGTTCGAATCCGGCAGCCTGCCCAAGGAACTGGCGCGCGAGTTCGGCGGGCTCGGCGTGATGGGTATGCATCTGGACGGCTACGGCTGTGCGGGCACCAACGCCGTCAGCTACGGGCTGGCGTGCATGGAATTGGAGGCCGGCGACAGCGGTTTCCGCAGTTTCGTCTCGGTGCAGGGTTCGCTGTCGATGTTCTCCATCCATCGCTACGGCTCCGAGGAGCAGAAGCAGCAGTGGCTGCCGCGGCTGGCCGCCGGCGAGGCGATCGGCTGTTTCGGACTGACCGAGGCCGACTTCGGCTCCAACCCGGCGGGCATGCGCACCCGCGCCCGTCGCGACGGCACCGACTGGATGATCAACGGCACCAAGATGTGGATCACCAACGGCAACCTGGCTGACGTCGCCACCGTCTGGGCCCAGACCGATGACGGCATCCGCGGGTTTCTGATTCCGACAGATACCCCGGGCTTCTCCGCCAACGTCATTCACAAGAAGCTGTCGTTGCGCGCATCGGTGACCTCAGAGCTCGTGCTCGACAACGTGCGCCTGCCCGCGTCGGCGCAACTGCCTGAGGCAATCGGTCTGGGTGCTCCGTTGTCGTGCCTGAACGAGGCCCGCTTCGGCATTGTCTTCGGCGCGATGGGCGCGGCCCGCGACGCATTGGAGACGACGATCGCCTACACGGCCAATCGTGACGTCTTCGACCGGCCGCTGTCCAGCTACCAGCTCACCCAGGAGAAGCTGGCCAATATGACGCTCGAACTGGGCAAGGGTGTGCTGTTGGCCATCCACCTCGGCCGGATCAAGGACGCCGAGGGTGCGCGGCCCGAGCAGATCAGCCTGGGCAAGCTCAACAATGTGCGCGAGGCCCTCGCCATCGCCCGCGAGTGCCGAACCCTGCTGGGCGGCAGCGGCATCACCCTGGAGTACTCGCCGCTGCGCCACGCCAACAACCTGGAATCGGTGCTCACCTACGAGGGCACCTCTGAGATGCATCTGCTGTCGATCGGCAAGGCGCTCACCGGGCACGCGGCGTTCCGCTGAGATGACGGCGAGCATCGCCCACCTCGTCAACGGACGGTGGTGCGAGGGCCGCGGCGCCACGGTGCGCAGCTTCAACCCAACGCGGCCGGACGAGGTTGTGGCCGAGGGTAACTCGGCAATCGGGTCCGATGTCGATGACGCGGTCGCCGCGGCCGGCGATGCACTGCGCGGATGGGCGTCCACCCCGATCCACTCCCGGGGTGCGGTGCTGGCCGCCGCTGCGGCCGTCGTCGACCTCAACGCCGAGGGCTGGGGGCTCGAACTCGCCACCGAGGAGGGCAAGACCCGCCTTGAAGGCGTGGGTGAGGTGCGCCGTGCGGCGCAGATCCTGCGCTACTACGCCGCCGAGGCCGACCGGGCGGCCGGAGAGATCTTCGCCTCGCCTCGCGCCGGCGAGCAGATCCTGGTGACGCGCAAGCCGGTCGGCGTGGTGGCGGTGATCACCCCGTTCAACTTCCCGATCGCCATCCCGGCGTGGAAGATCGCACCGGCCCTGGTCTACGGCAACACCGTGGTGTGGAAGCCAGCCAGTTCGGTGCCCCTGTTGGCGATCCGCCTGGCCCAGGCCCTCACCGAGGCGGGCCTGCCGCCCGGCGTGCTGAATCTGGTGATCGGCAGCGCGGACCTCGGTGACGCGCTGGTGAACCATGACGGTATCGCGGCGATCACCTTCACCGGCTCCACCGGCGTCGGACGGCGCATCGCCGCGGCTGCGGCCGCGCGGGGGGTGCCGGTCCAGGCCGAGATGGGCGGCAAGAACGCCGCCGTGGTGCTCGACGACGCCGACCTCGACCTCGCACTGGAGCAGGTGATGCTGGGCGCGTTCCGCAGCACCGGCCAGAAGTGCACGGCGACGTCACGGCTGATCCTCACCGAGGGGATCGCCGACCGCTTCGTCGAGAACCTCGTTCAGCGCGCGGATGCCCTGGTGGTGGGTGACCCCACCGACGACCGCACCCAGATGGGACCGGTCATCGCCGCGTCGGCGCAGTCGTCGATCGTCTCGGGAGTCGACGCCGCGAGGGCGCAGGGCGCGGCAGTGCTGACCGGCGGGGGCGCCTACAGCGACGGACCATTGTCACAGGGATACTTTGTCGCGCCGACCATCGTCGAACTGGACAGACCGGCCGACGTCTGGAACGAGGAATTGTTCGGCCCGGTGCTGGCGGTGCGGCGCGCGCGCGATCCTGGGGAAGCGTTCGCTCTGGCCAATGATAGCGAGTTCGGTTTGAGCGCAGCGATTTTCACCCAGGACCTCACCCGTGCCGTGCAGGCGATGGAGCACGTCGACGTCGGGGTACTGCACATCAACTCCGAGTCGGCGGGCGCTGACCCACACGTCCCGTTCGGCGGCGCCAAGAAGAGCGGACTGGGCCCCAAGGAACAGGGCAGTGCAGCGCGGGAGTTCTTCACCCACACCACGACCGTATATCTGCGCGGCGGAGCCGCCGGCGGCTGAGCGTCACATCATCGGGTGGTCGGAACTAGTCCGGCCGTGCGAACATCGGCGCCGCGCGTCCGGTCAGCGGCGGCAGGTCGAAGAAACTCACGACACCCGGCGCGGCGGCACAGGTGGCGGGAATCGAGTTCACGCAGTGCGCGGCGGTGGCCACCACTCCCGGATTGCTGACCAAACCCTCCTCCACTGTCTCCGGCTGCCAGCCCTTCACCGTGACGAAGGCGTTCGGGTTGCCGCGGACCTCCATCTCGTAGCGCTCCCCGCCCGGACCGAACGACCAATCGGGGTCGAGGTGCTCCTCGCCCATCAGCCAGTTGACCGCGATCCGCACGACGACGGCGTTGGTGACGACGGCGTCCCAGCAGAAGCGCCGCCCGGCCACTTCGCCGGGCGCGATGACACCGATAGGCGAGTCGATGGGCTCGCTCGCGACGGCCACCTGCTGGCTGGTCCGGATCACCGGTTCTGCGTCGAAACCCAAGCGGTCGACGATCAGCCGAACCGACTGGAAGAACCCGCCGTTGAGCAGCTTCTGCATGGGCCCGCGCAGCGCACTCTCCGGTGTGCCGCCGAACCCCATCACATGCCGCAGCACATCGGGTGCCCCGTAGGTGCGCAGGTCGGAGAACTCCTCGGCCCGCACATAGGTGATCCCGGTGGACATGACCGAGACCAGCAGCGGCAGCAGTTCGGTGGCTCCGCCGGGTCCGATTCCGGCGCCGTGCAGGCTCACCCCGCCGTCGC
The DNA here is from genome assembly GCA_018883075.1 of Mycobacterium sp. GTDB lineage: Bacteria > Actinomycetota > Actinomycetes > Mycobacteriales > Mycobacteriaceae > Mycobacterium. The sequence continues at coordinate 10,963 of VEQU01000034.1, read as the reverse complement.
GGCACGCCGCCTGCAGTGGGGCAGCCTCGGATTCACTCGGATAGAACCAGCCCACGGGGCTGACCACGTTCTTGCCGGACCGCAGCAGCGCGGCAACCTGCTCGACGTCGGGGAGCAGCGGCGCGTAGACGACGGCATCGGCGTCGAGTGCGAGGATCTCCTCGACGCTGTCGGTGGCCCGCACCCCGATCGGCCCGCTGCCGATGATGTCACCGACGTCGCGGCCGGCCTTGTCCTTGGAGTGCACCCAGCAGCCGACCAATTCGAGGTCTGGGTGCTCGAGCACCGCCCTGATCGCCGCCACTCCGACCGAACCGGTGGCCCACTGCACCACCCGAAGAGCCATAGCAGGCAGACTAGCGGGGTAACGAACTAGCCGGATAGCGAATATGAGGGACCGCCATGGCCAACAAGGTGTACGTCGTCGGTGTCGGGATGACCAAGTTCGAGAAGCCGGGCCGGCGTGAGGGCTGGGACTACCCGGATATGGCGCGCGAGTCGGGCACCAAAGCGCTCGAGGACGCACGCGTGGACTACTCCGACATCGAGCAGGGCTTCGTCGGCTATTGCTCGGGTGACTCCACATCGGGGCAGCGGGCGCTCTACGAACTCGGCATGACCGGCATACCGATCGTCAATGTCAACAACAACTGCTCCACCGGCTCCACCGCGCTCTACCTGGGTGCCCAGTCGATCCGCGGCGGGCTCGCCGATTGCGTGCTGGCCCTCGGGTTCGAGAAGATGCAGCCCGGCTCGCTCGGCGGCGGTGCACAGGACCGCGAGTCGCCGCTGATGCGTCACATCAAGGCGCTGGCCGAGATCGACGAGCTGGCGATGCCGGTCGCCCCGTGGATGTTCGCGGCGGCCGGGCGCGAGTACATGCGGACCTACGGCGCCACCGCGGAGCACTTCGCCAAGATCGGCTACAAGAACCACAAGCACTCGGTGAACAACCCCTACGCGCAGTTTCAGACGGAGTACTCGCTCGAGGACGTCATGAACGCGCCGATGATCTCCGATCCGGTGACCAAGCTGCAGTGCTCCCCCACGTCGGATGGCTCGGCGGCAGCGGTCCTGGTCTCGGAGCGCTTCGTCGACGAGCATGGACTGGCCGGCCAGGCCGTCGAGATCGTCGGCCAGGCGATGACCACCGACTTCGCCTCCACCTTCGACGGTTCGGCCAAGAACATCATCGGCTACGACATGAACGTCCAAGCGGCGCAGAAGGTGTATGACCAGAGCGGCCTGGGGCCGCAGGACTTCCAGGTCATCGAACTGCACGACTGTTTCTCGGCGAACGAACTGCTGCTCTACGAGGCGCTCGGTCTCTGCGGCGAGGGTGAGGCGCCCAAGCTGATCGACGCCGGCGACACCACCTACGGCGGACGCTGGGTGGTGAACCCGTCCGGCGGCCTGATCTCCAAGGGCCACCCACTGGGCGCCACCGGGCTGGCCCAGTGCGCGGAGCTGACCTGGCAGCTGCGCGGGACGGCCGACAAACGTCAGGTCGACAATGTCAGCGCCGCACTGCAGCACAACATCGGCCTCGGCGGCGCGGCGGTGGTCACCGCCTACCAGCGCGCGGAGCGCTAAAGAGTGACGACCTCGTAGCGCCCCTCAGCGTGCCGCGAGCGGATGGTCTTCTTGTCGTACTTGCCGACGCTGGTCCGCGGAATCTCGTCGACGAAGGTCCACCGTTCCGGTAGCCACCACCGGACCACCTTGTCGGCCAGGAACTCCCGCAGGTCCTCAGCACTCACCCGGGCACCGTCCTGCAGCACGACCGCAGCCATCGGCCGCTCCTGCCACCGCTCGTCGGGCACGCCGACGACGGCGGCCTCGCGGACCTCGGGATGGCCGATGAGGTGGTTCTCCAGTTCCACCGATGAGATCCACTCGCCGCCGGACTTGATCACGTCCTTGGCCCGGTCGGTCAGCGTGATGTAACCCTGCGGGTCGATACGGCCCACGTCACCGGTGCGCAGCCACCCGGAGGCGAACTTCGAGGGATCGGTGTTGCGGTAGTAGGAACCGGTGATCCACGGCCCGCAGACCTCCAGCTCCCCCACGGCGATGCCGTCGTTGGGCAGCACCTGCCCGGCGTCGTCGACGATGCGGGCGCGCACCCCGCACATCGGGCGGCCCTGGGTGCCGCGGATCTCCCAGATCTTCTCCGCCGGGGTGCCGGGCGCCGGCCACGCCAGGGTGGCCATCGGCGACGTCTCGGTCATGCCCCACAGTTGGCGAATCTGCACGCCGTGACGCTCCTCGAAGGTCTGCATGAGCGTGACGGGCACTGCCGAACCCCCGCACGCGACCAGACGCAGCGACGAGATGTCGTGTCCGGGTTCGCGATCGAGGTAGTTCATCACGTCGTTCCAGATGGTCGGCACCGCACCGGCCACCGTCGGCCGCTGCGTCTCCATCAGGAAGACCAGAGACTTGGCATCCATGAAACGGTCCGGCAGCACGATGTCCGCGCCGGCCATCAGGGCGGCGTAGGGCAGCCCCCACGCGTTGGCGTGGAACATCGGCACTATCGGGAACGCCTTGTCCGAGAAGCTCAATCCCATACCGTTCCCGGCGCAGACCGCCATCGAGTGCAGATAGCTCGACCGGTGGGCGTACACCACACCCTTCGGGTGCCCGGTGGTGCCGCTGGTGTAGCACATCGCCGCCGCGGAGTTCTCGTCGATATCCGGCCAGTCGAAGGTTTCCGGCTCGGCCGCAAGCACGTCGTCGTAGCGCAGCACCGTCTTGCCGGAGGCCTCCAGTTCGGCGGTGTCGCCCGGCCCGACCGCGATGACGGTGTGGACGGTCTCCAGCTTCGGCAGTACGGGTGCCAACACCGCACTCAGCGAGAGATCGGCGATGAGCACCTGATCCTCGGCCTCGTAGGCGACGAATTCGATCTGCTCGGGGAAGAGCCGGATGTTGAGCGTGTGCAGAACCGCGCCCATGGACGGCACCGCGATGTAGGCCTCCAGGTGTTCCTGGTTGTTCCACATGAAGGTGGCGACCCGCTGGTCCCCGTCGATGCCGAGCCGGCGCAGCGCATTGGCCAGCCGCGCCGCTCGCGCACCGACCTCGCGGTAGGTGGCGTGACGGAATCCGTCACCGGTGGCAGTGGTGACCGTGCGGTCGCCGTGCACGGCCACTGCGTAGCGCAGGATCTCGGTGATGGTGAGGGGATGCTGTTGCATGGTGCTCTGCATGAGGGAAATCTAGCCCCGGCGCGATGCGGCGCGGGCGGCAATGCACTCCGGGCTCGCGATACGGATCGACAGGCATGGACAATGGGCCCCGAGCGGGTGCGAGACCGGGGACGAGGAGGCGGCCATGCGGCGATGCGTACTGTTCGCCGCGGTCGTGCTGGGGTTGGTCTTCGGACCCGCCGGCCCGGCGTCAGCCGACGAGTCCGCCCAGGACGTCATCAACGATCTTCAGCGCCAGGGCTACACCGTCACCCTCGACAAGGTCGGCACCGGTCCGCTGTCGAAATGCGTGGTCATCAGTGTCCGCAACCCGAACACCGTCACCCAGTGGGTGCCCTATGTGGGTCCGGGTCTGGGAAACCGAGACGACGGGACCTTCCTGGTCCCGGTCGTGAGAAGTCAGACGATCTCGGTGTCGCTCGACTGCACCCAGCGCTGACGGCCTCCTGAGGCCCTCGGGCCCCGCGGCCGTCAGGAGGCGGCGCGCAGTTGCGAGTCGCCGCTGATCGTGCGGGCCTCCACGACGCCGTCGTAGTCGGCGATGTACAGGCGGGTGCCCGCGGGGTTCACTGCCAGGCAGGCCGCCGCGCGGCCGGTGTCGATGGTCTCCACCACCCGTGGTGTGGCGGTGCTGACCACGATGACCTCGTCGCCGGCCAGGACGTAGGCGTGGTCGGCGGTCAGTGCCACCTGGACGCCCGGGGTACCGGTGGCCACCGTGTCGATCACCCGGCACGCGACGGCGTCGATCACGCTCAGAACGCCGCCGAGGTTGGGATCCCACCCGGCCACGACGACCCGGCGGCCGTCGCGGTGCACGGCGATGTCGGCGATCGAGCCGGGGACGCCGATGGTCTGCACCACGCGGCCGGCCCGGACGTCGATCACCACGACGGCGTCACCGGCGTCGGTGATGAGCGAGGCGAACAGCCGCGTTCCGTCGGCGTTCATCCGGACGGCATCGATGGTCGCACCTGCGGCGTCGGAGACCGGGATCGCGCGAAGCGTTCCGCTCTCGACGTCGATCGCAGCGATATCGGCGGTGTCCCCGCAGCGTGCGACGAACAGCGTGTCACTGGCGGGGGTGCTTGCCAGGCCGCGGACGTGAGAATTGATCTCCCGGAATCCCAGCACTGTGCCGAGGTCGATGTCGATGGCGACGACGGCGTCCTCGGCGTTGGCGGCAGAGGTCACGTAGACCCGGTCCGATACGGCCAGGGCGCCGGGCTCGGCGACACCGTCGACGGTCGCGCGGACCGTGAGGTCGTCCGTGGCGACGATCGACACCGCGTCCGCGCCGTAGTGCGCGGCCACCAGGTGCCGGCCGTCGGCGCTGAGCGCCAGGTCGGTCGCGGCGGCGGGCAGTCCGGATACGACTCCCTCGGCCGGCTCCGGCACCACCGGCGCGGGCAGGCGCGCCGCAGCGACCGCGATGTTCGGGGTAGGCAAGGCTGCCAGCCACAGAGCGTCAGTCGGCTTCTCAGCGACCGCGGCAGCTCCCGTGGTCTTCGGCATGATCTCCACCTCTCATCGGCCCGCCGCGCGTCGGCGCAAGGGGGCCCGAAATTAAATAGGAAAAACCTGTCGGCTTTGTCGATAGCTTTGTCGACCGCCTGTAGAGCCATCATTCTAACGGCCCGGGCGGACAGAAAGTTCCACCGGTAATCACCGGCGACGGGGCGGCCGTGGTTGCACTCAAGCCCCCTCGTCCGGGGCGAGTACCACCTTTCGCCCGGGGCCTCCGCTGGTCAGACACGTCCGCCGGATGTGGTGGCGAACAGCGGATCGACACCGCGCGAATTCGGTTGACAATGAAAAAGTCTCATCGTCGCAGCACGCGACTGCGGCTTAAATCACACGGGTCGCGGAGTGTCGAACAATTAAGACATTCCTTATTCGGCGTGATACCGCAGGGTCCTGCGAAAGCCGCAGTGGCCTGCGTCACACCTGTTGTTCACATCATCTGTTCGACGGCATCCCGGTCGCGTACCGGATCGGAACCGGGTACGTACGACGGTTCGGTGTGCCGGACGTCCGTTCCGGCCGCCACCCGCCGCCGCGCCTGCCGGAATTCCGGCAGCGTTCCCATCGCGGCGTGGGTTCCGTTGATGGCGGCCCAGGTGGCCGCACGCCGCGCAGCGCGTTCGACCGGATGCGGCGGTGTGTACATCACCATCTGGGCCGCCCAGTCCGGCATGGCGTCGCGAATGGCCCAGTCGAAGAACTTGACCGCCTGCGGCGCGTCCGGGTTGTCCATCAAGGCCGCGCCCGTCGCCATGGCCGCGCCGTGCGTGAGCGCAAGGCGCGGAAGGTAGGACCGAAGGCACTCGAGTGTGTCCGCCTTCGTGGCCGGCAGATCGGTGCCGCCGAGTGCGTGGCCGACCCGGACGAACTCCGCGTAGTAGTCGTCGATATCGCGCAGCGGCAGCGGGTGGTACATCTCATGCGCCGTGGCGATCCCCCACACCACTGTCGCATAATTCCATCGCAGCCAGTCCGGATCGTCGGCGTCATAGGCGAGCCCGTCGGGACGCACCCCCTTGACCGTGTGGTGCATGGCGCGCACCGTCTGAGCGAGTCTCTCGGCCGTCGCCGTCGATCCGTAGGCGGTGCCGATGAAGAACGCCACCGAGTGGCCCAGCCGCAGTTGCGCGCCCTCGGTGTCGAACCGTCCGGTCGGATTCCCGTCCTCGTCGCGTTCGACGACGCGGGAGTGATCGGTGCCCATCCAGAAGATGCTCGGGTCGAGCCGCTCCATGAAGGCCGCGCACTGCAGCCCGAAGATCAGCGCCGAGGTGTGCGAGTGGACCTTCCAGACCGCGCTGCCCGGCCCGAACCAGCCCGGATCGCCCTCCGGGCCCGCGAAGTGGAGGCCTCGGAAGAACCTGCCGCGGACGTCGCGATCGAAATCCGATCTCACCTTGTGTTCGACCAGCTGATGCGGCAACAGCAGCTTCATCCCTGCCGGCTCCCTTCGCCCCTTCAGCAAAGATAACACCGGGCCTGGGGGCAAACCGGCCGCAAAAGGCGCCGGCGAGCGCCATAGTCGAGTGATGAAGAGTCGATTGATGACGCCGCGATTGCCATTCGCCCAGCCTCATCCGCTCCAGGCTGGCCCGGAACTGAGGGCACTGCGGGCCGACGGACCCATCCACCGGGTTCTGACGCCGGTCGGAGACGAGGCCTGGATGGTCACGGGCTACGCCGAGGTGCGGACGCTGATGGACGACGAGCGGCTCGGGCGATCACACCGCACACCGGAGACCGCGCCGCGCAGCAGAGTGTCGGCCCTCTTCGGCGGCCCGATCGGCGAATTCGATGACGAACCGGAGGGGCACCGGCGGATGCGGTCACTGCTGCAGCCGCTCTTCTCGCCGCGGCGGCTGCGCACCATGCAGCAGCGGGTCGACGAACTCACAGCCGATCTCCTGGACCGGCTTGCCGCGAGCGCCCAGCCCGCCGATCTGCATGCCACGGTGGCCCACCCGCTGCCGATCCTGGTTATCTGCGAGTTGCTCGGGGTGCCGTATGACGACCGCGACCGCTTCAGGGTGTGGGTGGATGCCGCGGCGTTCGCCACCGACATCGCTGAATCCGGCGCAGGCCTGGCTGCCCTGGTGGAATACGGCGTCGAACTTGTCGAGAAGAAGCGCCGGGCGCCCGGCGACGATGTGATCTCACAGCTCTGCGCTCACGACGACCTTGACGACGTCGAGATCGCCGCACTGACGATGACTCTGCTGTTCGCCGGTTACGAGACGACGGTGACACAGATCTGGTTGCAGTCGGCACTACTGCTCAGCGACCGCAGCCGCTGGCAGGCCCTCTACGACGATCCCGCGCTGATCCCCAAGGCTTGCGAGGAGATGCTGCGGGCATCGCTGAACGGCGGGGTGGGGGTTCCCCGCTACGCCCGCGACGACATCCACATCGCCGGTATCACCATCGCGGAGGGTGACCTCGTCCTGCTCGACCCCGGCTCAGCCAATCACGATCCGCTGGCGTTTCCCGATCCGGATGAGGTGGACTTCCACCGGGCCGGTGCACCGCATGTGTCCTTCGGATTCGGCGCCAGATACTGCCTGGGAGCACCCCTGGCGCGCATTGAACTCAATACCGTTTTCTCCCAGATGATTCCCCGCTTCCCGGACATGCGCCTCGCTGTCGACGCGGCCGAACTGACGATCGACACTGACGCGCTAGCGTCCGGCCTTGTCGAATTGCCGGTGACCTGGGGACCGTGACACTCAACTGGCCGTGACGGCGGGCCGCGCACCGCGGCCGAGTGCCAGCACGTGGGCAGGCGCGACGGGCACCCGTCCGGGAAGCCGTACGCGCAGCATCCCGTCGGCGACCCGCCACTCGATCGGTTCGTCGAGGCCGAGCAGTCGCACACCGGTGACGCCGGTGGCGTCGACCCCGCGAATGCCGAACTCGGACTCGCCGAGATCGAGCAGGATCGCGTACACCTCGCCGTCGCGGGAGGTGAAGCGCACCGGCGCGCCCGCCGTGGTGGTGGTTTGGGCGATCACCCACGGCCGCGTCCGGTAGACGGCCTCTCCGTTGATCCGCAGCCACCCACCCAGCCCGCGCAAGGGCTCGAGTTGCTCCGTAGGCAGATGTCCGCGCTCGTCGGGGCCGATGCCGATCAGCAGATTGCCGTTCTTGGACACGATGTCGGCGAAGGACCGGACGAGTTCGGTGACCGTCACGATGTCCTCAGGACGCTCGTTGCGGTTAGCGCCGAACGAGTGCCCCACACCGCGCGTCGACTCCCACTTCTTGGTCTGAACGGTGTCGAACCGAGCGTACTCAGGTGTGCGGAAGTCGTAGTGGTGGTTGGCCGGGAACGTAAGCGTCTTGCTCTTCTCCGGAATCAGCGACCAGAAACGTTGCACCAGAGTGCCGCTGAGGCGGGCCAGTGCATCGGTGACGGCACCGCGGTGCTGGGGCGGCTCGATCCAGCGGTCGTTGATCACGCCGTCCGGCACCCGGTTGTAGTATTCGGCGAACAACGCCGGCAGGTCACCGCCGGCCGGCCAGCAGATGTCATTCCAGAGCACCGCCGGCGAGTAGCGCTCGATCAGTTCCCGGACGTGCGCGGTCGCGTAGGCGACGTAATCCGGCGTGTGCGGCACGGCCAGGAAGCTGTCGGCGGGGTTGGCCAGCAGAGCGTTGTTGTAGGGCCAGTCGTATCCGCCGGAGTAGTACAGACCCATGCGCATCCCGGCGGCGGTGACCGCGCGGGTCAGGTCGCCGACGATGTCGCGGCGTGCGTGGTAGCGGCCCTTGCGGGGGTGCGCAAGCGAGGCCGGCCACAGGCAGAATCCATCGTGGTGTTTGGTGGTGAGCACCACGTATCCCGCACCGGCGTCGCGACACGCGGCAGCGATGCCGTCCATGTCGGCCCCGGCGGTGCCGTCGTCGAAGGCTGCGATGAAATCGTCGTAGGTGGCGTCAGGTCCGTAGGTGTCGCGCTGGTGGCGCCAGGTCGGGCTGCCCTCCAGTCGGCTGCTGTTGAGATACCACTCGGCGTAGGGGTTGTTCCGCAACATCTGTGCGGGCCCCTCATCGCGGAGCAACTCCTGGATGTCAGGCACCTGGGGGGCCCAGCCGGGCACCGAGTACAGCCCCCAGTGCAGGAAGATCCCCAGCTTGGCGTCGTCGTACCAGTCCGGCAGGGGGTGTGATCCGACGGACTCCCAGCTTGGCTCGTACATGAGAGCAGAAGTCTAGAGCCGACTACGGTGAGCGCCATGGCCATCGTCGTCGTGGGAGCCGGGTTGAGCGGCCTCGCCGCCGCCCGGCATCTCAGTCGTCACGGCGTGGACGTCACGGTGCTGGAGGGCTCCGATGCCGTCGGCGGACGGATGCGCACCGACGGCGTCGACGGGTTTCGCCTCGATCGCGGTTTCCAGCTCTACAACCCGGCCTATCCGGAGGGTGCGCGCGTCCTGGATCACCAGGCGCTTGATTTGAAGCCTTTCATCGCCGGGGCGCGCATCGTCGCCGACCGCGGCGGGCGGCGCGCAGTGGAGCGGGTTGCCGACCCGCGCCGCCAGCCGTCGTGGGCCTTGCCGTCGCTGCGGGCGCACATCGGCTCACCGCTGTCGACGGCACGCTTCGGCGCCTACGCCGTCTCCCGCGCCGTCCGGTCCGTCCCCTCGCTTCTGCGTGATCCCGACCTCACCACCGAGGAGGCGCTGCGCCGGGCCGGTGCGGACCGCACGCTGATGGAGACGGTGCTGCGACCCTTCCTGTCCGGGGTGTTCCTGGAGTCGGAGCTGTCCACATCGCGGCGCTTCCTCGACGTGGTGCTCAAGTCATTCGTCAACGGCACGCCGAGTGTGCCCGCGCTGGGGATGCAGCGCATCCCGGAACAACTCGCCTCCGGTCTCGACGTGCGGCTCCACCATCGGGTCGCCTCGGTGTCCGCCCGAGGGGTCGATGTAGCCGGCGGTGATGCCCACGCCGCCGATGCCGTCATCGTCGCGACCGATCCCGCGACGGCCGCAGGACTGCTCCCGGGCGTCGATGCACCGGAGGCGAGGTCGGTGACCACCTGGTACTACCGACCCGATTGCGCACCGCAGAACCTCGCCGGCGGCGACGCCGTGCTGATCCTCGACGCCGCGCGACGAGGTCCATTGGTCAACACGGTGGTGCTCAGTCACGCCGCACCGGACTACGCGCCTGCGGGCAGTGCGCTCGTCGCGGCGTCGGCCCTCGGCGTGTGGGACACCCCCGCACAGGACGGCTCTGTGCGCGAGCATCTCGCGTGGCTCTACGGCGTGCCGACCGAGAGATGGGAACTCTTGGGCGCCTATCCGATCCCCTACGCGCTGCCCGCCATGCCGGTGCCTTTCGACCTGAAGCGGCCGGTGCGCACGGAGGCGGGCGTGTACGTCGCCGGCGATCACCGCGACACGTCGTCGATCCAGGGGGCGTTGGTCAGCGGCCGGCGGGCGGCACAGGCGGTGCTGAAGGATCTCGGTCTCGCAGCGGAGCAACCGACTTAGGCGCTGTCCGGTGCCCCCAGTCGGACTCGAACCGACACTGGGCGGATTTTAAGTCCGGGGAAATGCGTTCGCGCTCGTTCGTACGTATACCGCGAATGGGGCGAAAATGAGGCTCTGAGCTGTAGCTTCGGTCCGCAGCCGTTCACCAGCATTCGTCGTTATTCACGACCCTTTCATCAGGTACTTGTGACAGCGTCGTGACACCCGCCGCTGAGCCCGAAGCGGCCGACTTAACGCTGTCCGGGCGGCGGCGGCATCATCGGCATCGACGACGGCGCGGTCGCGGGCCGCAGCCCACCCGGAGCCACGCCAGCGGGGCCCATCCCCGGCATGCCCCCGGGTCCCATCCCGCCTGCCCCCATGCCACCCATGCCGCCGGGTCCCATCCCGCCCTGCATCTGCATCATCGGGCAGCCGCCGCTCATCGGACCGCCCTGGCCCATCTGGCCGCTCTGGTAACCGCGGTGCCACCCATAGCCGCCCGCCGCTCGGGCAGCGAAAAATCCGGAGAAGAAGACCACCGCGACGATGAACAGGATGCCGGCGACAATGCCCACCCACGCCAACACTTGGTAGAGCCGGGTGTTGCGGTTGACGTTGCGTTCGGCGGTGTCGAGCGTGTCGGTAGCTGGTGTCGGTTCGGTCATGGTGGATTCCTCCTTGTTGAAGATCCGGGCCTCTGGTCCGGATTGCTATACCCGTACAGGTGTGAAACCGAACGTCAACGGA
>VEQU01000123.1 GCA_018883075.1 Mycobacterium sp. | reverse complement strand
CGGGCTCGGCCTCACCGACCGGGCGGATGCCCCAAGACCGGTCGCGGGTGCCGATCCAGGTCGTGGGGTCGACGGGGATCCTCTCGCCGTCGATGGTGAGATGTCCGCTCCACGAACCGAGTTGGGCGAACCGCTGGGCGTCGAGGGTCACCTTGGTGCTGCCCTGGCGCATCACATGGCGCTGCTCCTGCACCACGCCGAACAGCCCCTCCCAGGTGAGGTCACACGAGACGCCCTCGGTCTCGTCAAGGGTGATGCGCAGTGTCTGCAACGGCTCGACGACGTCGACGCGGTAACCGTTGACGTGCTGGTTGAGCCGGTCTTGGTCGATCGCGTCGGACAGGTGCACCGCGGTCTGGGTGTCGCCGCGGCGAACCAGCACGAACGCGTCCTTCACCCCGAGGTTGGGGTAGTAGCCGATGCCGGTGATGACGAAGATGTCGCCGGTGCGATCGTGGGCGTTGAAGTAGGAGCGGTCGTAGAAGTTGCGGTCCGACGATCCCGGCCAGGCGATCGGCCGGGGGACCTGGTGAACGGGGAATTCGTCAAGTGGGCCTAGCATTATTTCTCCATCAGTCGTTTCAACAGGCCCCCGTGATAGAACAGCGACTCGATGTCGTCGGGCTTCTCCATCTCGCCGAAGTGCACGCGGCGCGCACCGGTGCGCATGAACACCACGCACCAGATCACCGCGGAGTACACGTAGAACCAGCGCAGGTCGCCCAGTTCGACTCCGGTGAGTTTCCGGTAGGTGGCCCGCACGTCCTGCTCGCGCATGACCTCCGGCAGCCCGGGCATCCCGGCCAGTCCGGCGAGCTCCTGGAACACCATGTGCGCGAAGATGATCCAGGACACGTCCAGCTCGCGCGGTCCGACCGTCGCCATCTCCCAGTCCAGCACGGCAACCGGGCGGAAATCCTGGTAGAGCACGTTGCCGATGCGCGAATCGCCCCACGCCAGCACCGGCTCGGCGGCGGCGACGTCGGCAGGGAAGTTGTCCTCCAGCCATGTCAGCGCGGCCTCCACGAGCGGCGAGATACCCATGTCGGGTACGGCGAACTCGTACCACTCGCGCAGCCAGTTGAAATGCCGGCGCAGCGGGGAGTCGCCGGGCGGGTCGGCCTCGGACAGGAAACCGAAGGTGGCCGCGGCATCGGGGATCGAGTGCAGCCGGGCGATGACCTCGACGGTGGAATCCTGCAGCAGGCGTTGCTTGTCGGCCGGGGCGTCGGCGAACCAGTTGCCGCCGAAGGTGTAGGGCATGACGTCGGGCGGGACGATGCCGTCGACATGGTCCATGAGGAAGAACGGGCTGCCGAGCACGCTGCCGGTCGGCTCGATCCAGCGCACCCGCGGCACCGGGACGTCGGTGAGTTCGCCGACCATCCGGATGACGTCGAACTGATGGTCCATCCGGTAGGCCGAGAACACCGGGACGTCCTCGGCGGTGGGCGCCACCCGGGCCACCCAGCGTTGCTCCACCGGCGCGCCCTGCTCGGTCCACCGGCCGGTGAGGATGATGGTCTCCGAGGACATGCCGTTGGAGTCGACACCGCTTTCCACGGTGATCTCCGGGGCGGCCCCGATCTGGGTGGCGAGCCACTCGGAGAGCACCGCCGGGATGGTGCTGACGTCACGCCCGGAACGCTGAAGCCGTCCGACGTCGGTCTCCACGCTAGGTTTATTGGTCATCGCCGTCCTCTCTTTTCGTAACGATACGGCGCACACCCCGAGGACATGGCATGACAGCAAGACTGGCCGGATGGACCGTCGGTCAGCGGGCGAAGCTGGTGGCGCTCTCGGCGAGGTCGAGCAGCGGCTGGGGCAGCGCGCCGAGGGCGAAGGTCAGCACCGCGGTCAGGCCGATGGCCGCGACGCTCAGTGAACTGGGCGGCGCCACGACCGGAGCATCGGCGGGCGGGTCGGTGAAGAACATCAGCACGATCACCCGCACATAGAAGTATGCGGCGATGGCGCTGGCGATGACGCCGACGACCACCAGCGGGATCGCGCCGCCCTCGCCGGCGGCCTTGAAGACGGCGAACTTGCTGACGAACCCACTGGTGAGCGGGATGCCGGCGAAGGCGAGCAGGAACAGCGAGAAGACCACGCCGGTGATCGGGTGGTTGCGGCCCAGGCCCGCCCAGCGCGACAGCTCGGTCTGCTCCTCGCCGCGGGCGTCGCGGACGATGCTGACGACGGCGAAGGCGCCCAGTGTGCTCAACCCGTAGGCCGCCAGATAGAACAGGGTGCCGAACACGCCGTCCTGGTTGCCGGCGATGACGCCTGTGAGGATGAAACCGGTATGGGCCACAGCGGAATAGGCCAGCATGCGCTTGACGTCCTTCTGGGTCACCGCGGCCACCGTGCCCAGCACCATGGTCAGGATCGCGACCACCCACAGCACCGGGCGCCAGTCGTTCGACAGCGCCGGGACGCTGACGTAGAGCACCCGCAGCAGAGCGCCGAACGCGGCGATCTTGGTGGCCGCCGCCATGAACGCGGTGATCGGTGTGGGCGCGCCCTGGTACACGTCGGGCACCCATGAGTGAAACGGCACCGCGCCGACTTTGAACAGCAGCGCCACCGCCACCAGAGCGGTGCCGATGCCGGCCAGAACGGTGCTCGACGAACCGGATTCGAGCGCGGCGGCGATCCCGTCGAGGCTCAGCGTGCCGGCGTAGCCGTAGAACAGCGCGGCGCCGAAGAGGAAGAACGCCGAGGAGAACGCCCCCAGCAGGAAGTACTTGAGCGCCGCCTCCTGGGATAGCAGCCGCCGGTGCCGGGCCAGGCCGCACATCAGATACAGCGGCAGCGAGAACACCTCGAGCGCGATGAACATGGTCAGCAGGTCGGCGGCGGAGCAGAACAGCATCATGCCGCCGACGGCGAACATGGTCAGCGGGAACACCTCGGTCTGCGCGATGCCGGCCCGCACGGCGATCTTCTCGGCGACGCTACCCGGTACCGTCGACGCCTGCGCGGTGAAGCCGTCCAGACCCCTTGCGGCCGAGGCTGATTCACCGCCGGTGACCCGCTCGCCGATCAGCAGCACGCCGAGAGCGGCGACCACCAGGATCGCGCCCTGCAGGAACAGCCCGGGCCGGTCGACGGCCACCGCGCCCACCGCCGCGAGCCGGCCGGCGCCGGTCTGTCGGTACACGCCGACGAGTGCGACGAACGCCCCCGCGATGCCGGCCAGCGCCAGCGTCAACTGGGCGGTGTAGCGGGAGCCGCGCGGCAGGAACGCCTCGACGAGCACCCCGGCGATGGCGACGCCGAAGATCACGAAGAACGGCAGCAGTAGGGAGTACTCGATGCTGGGGGCGGTCATCGTGATCCCTCGGCGGTCAGGGTGGGCACGGGGTCGGGCTGGTTGATCGAGCGCAGCGTGTGCTCCACCGACGGGTTGATCCGGTCGAGTGCGACCTTCGGGTAGACGCCCAGCACCAGCAGCAGCGCGATCAGCGGCGCCACCACCAGCAACTCGCGCGGGCGCAGGTCGGTGACGTTCTCATTGCCCGCCGTCACCGGGCCGGTCATCATCCGCTGGTAGGCCCACAGCACGTAGACCGCGGAGAGCACCAGCGCCGCCGCGGCGATCACCGCGAACGCCGGGTAGCGGGTGAAGGTGCCGATCAGGACGAGGAACTCGCTGATGAACGGCGCCAGACCGGGCAGCGACAGGGTGGCCAGCCCGGCGATGAGGAAGGTGCCGGCCAGGATCGGCGCCACCTTCTGCACACCGCCGTAGTCGGCGATGGCCCGAGTGCCACGGCGGCTGACCAGGAACCCGGCGACGAGGAACAGAGCGGCGGTGGCGATGCCGTGGTTGACCATGTAGAGCGTCGAGCCGGACTGGCCCTGGCTGGTCATCGCGAAGATGCCCAGGATGATGAAGCCGAAGTGGCTGATCGAGGTGTAGGAGATCAGCCGCATCACGTCGGTCTGCCCGATCGCCAGCACCGCGCCGTAGATGATGCCGACCACCGCCAGCGTGATGACCACCGGGCGGAACAGCGCCGCGGAATCCGGGAACAGCGGCAGGCAGTAGCGCAGCATGCCGAACGTGCCGACCTTGTCCATCACGGCCATCATCAGCACCGCCGAGGCCGGGGTGGCCTGCACGGCGGCGTCGGGCAGCCAGCGGTGCAGCGGCCACAGCGGGGCCTTCACCGCGAACGCGAACAGGAAGCCGGCGAACATCAGGTGCGCCGCCGCCGGGGACATCACGAACGACCCGTTGGACACCGCGTCGGAGATCGCGCGGAAATCGAACGTGCCGTTGGGGAATGCGGTGCTGGTCGAGGTCGCCACGTACAGGCCGACGAGAGCGGCCAGCATGATCAGCCCGCCGAAGAGGTTGTACAGCAGGAACTTCACCGCCGCACGCGAGCGGTCCTCTCCGCCGAAGCCGCCGATGAGGAAGTACATCGGGATCAGCATCGCCTCGAAGAACACGTAGAACAGCAGGATGTCCAGCGAGGTCAGCGAGATCATCACCATGCCCTCGACGGCGAGCATCAGCGCGACGTAGGTGTGCGCCGAGCGCACCGGGACGCGAGGATTGTCGTCGGCGTCGTTCCAGCCGGCGATCAGCAGCAGCGGCATCAGCACGGCGGTCAGCACCACCAGCGCCAGCGCGATGCCGTCGACGCCGAGGATGTAGCCGGTGCCGAAGGACTTGATCCACGGGTGGTTCTCGACGAACTGGTACCGTTCGCCGGCCGGGTCGAAGCGCACCGCCAGCACCATCGCGACCGCCAGCACCGCCAGCGACACCGCGAGTCCGGCGTACTTGGCCGCCGAGCGCATGGAGGCCGGCAGCAGCACGATCACCACCGCGCCGAGCACCGGCAGCGCCCACAGGACTGTGAGCCAGGGAATGTTGGTCACCGGTGTCACCTCCACATCGCCGTGATGAGGACCGCACCGGCGAACAGGCCCGCACCGGCCAGCATCGCCAGGGCGTAGCTGCGGGCGAAGCCGGTCTGCAGGGCGCGCAGCCCGTCGGAGATCCGGCCGACGCCGGCGGCCATCCCGCCGACGCTGCCCTCGACGGACTCGTCGTCGAAGGCCACCAGCGCGTCGGTGAACTGCCGGCCGGGGCGCATGAACACCGCCTCGTTGAGTGCGTCGCCGTAGAGGTCGCGACGCGCCGCGACGGTCAGTCCGGAGACGTCCAGCGGCGCGGTCTGCGGTACCTCCGTGCGCGCGTAGGCGCGGTAGGCCACCGCGACGCCGACGGCCACCAC
>VEQU01000033.1 GCA_018883075.1 Mycobacterium sp. | reverse complement strand
GCGGGATACGGGGCGGCATCGCGAACCCCGCACGTCAGAGTTCTGCCGATAAGCCACATTATGTCAAGTCGACTGGAGAAGGGCATTCCCCCGGTAAACCGCCACTGACCTGCTGTTATCCCATGCAGAGCGGAGTGCCATGTCCGGCACGCACAATGGGTTCCATGGTCTCCATGAACGCCGTGTCACGGATCGCGCGTGCCACCTCGGCGGTGCTAGTCGCCGTGGCCGCGGCGGGATGCGGATCGGACAGCGACTCCGCGCCCGCGGTGAATCGGGCCGAGACCCCGGCTCAGACGCCGGCCGGCCCACCGGTGACCGCGCCGGCGGTGCGCGTGGCCGGGACCGTTGCCACCGGACTGCAGGTGCCCTGGGGCATCGCCGTGCTCCCCGACGGCTCGGCTCTGGTCAGCGAACGCGACTCCGGGCGCATCCTGCGGGTCGGGCAGGGATCGACGCGGACGGTCGGTGTGGTGGACGGTGTGGCGGCCCTGGGTGAAGGCGGACTGATGGGCCTCGCCCACTCGCCGGGGTGGCTGCACGCGTACTTCACCGCTGCCGAGGACAACCGGGTGGTGCGGATGCCGTGGGACGGCGAGACGCTCGGCCCGCCCGAGGACGTCCTCACCGGAATCCCGAAGGCGGCCATCCACAACGGCGGGCGCATCGCGTTCGGACCCGACGGCATGCTCTACGTCGCGACCGGGGACGCCGGACTACCCTCCCGCGCCCAGGATCGCACGTCGCCGGCTGGCAAGATTCTGCGCGTCGCCCCGGACGGCTCGATCCCCGCCGGCAACCCGGTCCCCGGCTCCCCCGTGTTCTCGCTCGGCCACCGAAACGTGCAGGGCCTCGCCTTCGACTCCCGTGGCCGGCTGTGGGCCAGTGAATTCGGGCAGTCCGACGTCGACGAGCTCAACCTGATCGCGGCCGGCTCCAACTACGGCTGGCCGGACTGCGAGGGTGCCTGCGGCCGCTCCGGCCCCGATGCCGATCGCTATGTAGATCCGGTGATCGAGTGGAGCCCGACGTCGGTGGCCTCACCGAGCGGGCTGGCCATCACCGGCGACTTCGCCTACGTCGCATCCCTGCGCGGGCAGACCGTGTGGCAGGTGCCGCTGACCGGATCCGGCTCGCCGGTGCAACTCGACCTCGGCGATCTTGGCCGGTTGCGCACCATCGTGGCGACGTCGGATACCGGGCTGTGGCTCTCGACGAGCAACACCGACGGCCGCGGTGATCCGCGCGCCGATGACGACCGGATCATGGCGCTGACGGTGAGCTGAGCGGTGGTCAGGCCGGCGTCCACTGCACCTGTGGGACGACCCTGTGGGACGATCCTGTGGGACGTCGATCCGTGCCACCTCGGGGCTGTGTAGCGTGACGCCCGTGAACAACTCCCGCGTGACATCCGTCGTCGTCGCCACATCGCTCTCGCTGGCGCTGGCCGCCTGCGGGTCGACGACCGATACCGCCTCGACCACGACGCCGTCAGTACCATCGGCGGCCTCCCCGGTCACCAAGGCCGCCAATGACACCTGCCCGACCGCACCACCGTCGGATGCCGCCGCACCCGAGTGGACGCTGCCCGGGGCCACCGGCAGCATCGCGGTGACCGGATCCACCGATGCCGCAGCTCCCCTGGTCACGGTGACCGGACCGTTCACCGTCGGCCAGACCCAGGTGCAGACACTGCAGGCCGGCGACGGGCCCGTCGTCGCCCCCACCGCGACGGTGTCGGTCTGCTATATGGGTGTCAACGGCCGAGACGGCACCGTCTTCGACAGCAGCTACGAACGCGGCGAACCGGTCGAGTTCGCCCTCGACCAGGTGGTGCCGGGCTTCCAGAAGGCCATCGCCGGGCAGAAGGTCGGCTCCACCGTCGCCGTCGCGATGGTCCCCGCCGACGGCTACCCGCAGGGCCAGCCCAGCGCGGGCATCGAGCCCGGCGACTCGCTCATTTTCGCGATCAAGATCCTCGGCGCATCCAGTTGAGTCTCGTCGTCCATGAGTCTCGTCACCTATGACCGCAGCGACCACGTCGCCACCATCACCCTCAACCGTCCCGAGGCGCGCAACGCCATTAACGGTGAGATGCGGCGTGACCTCAACGCCGCATGGGACCGCTTTCGCGACGACGAGGACGCCTGGGTCGGGATCCTGACCGCCAACGGTGACGTGTTCTGTGCGGGTGCCGACCTCAAGGACAGCGCCGGTGCGGTGGGCACGTTCAGCGGGACCTTCTGGGAGAAGCCGACCATCAACTCCTTCGAGAGTGGCATGGAGTTGTTCAAGCCCACGATCGCCGCGGTGAACGGCCCGTGTATCGGCTACGGGCTGACCGGGGTGCTGTTCTGCGATTTCGTCATCGCCAGCACCGAGGCCCAGTTCTGCTATCCCGAGGTTGCCCTGGGCATGCCGACGATCGTCGGCGCCATCCGGCTGCCGCAGCGCATCGGCTGGGCGAACGCGATGGAACTGCTGCTGACCGGCGCCCCGATGAGCGCGCAGCGCGCCAAGGAGACCGGCCTGGTGTGGCGGCTCGTCGAACCCGACGCGCTGCTGGCCGAGGCGCAGGACTGGGCGCGCGCGCTGACCCGGGCCGCTCCCCTGGCTCAGCGCGCCACCAAGGAGGTGGCGTGGCGCACCCCGGACATGGGGTGGGTGGAGTCGGTCCGATTCGGCGAGGTGATGCGCAAGGTCGCGGGCGCGACCTCCGACGTCGCCGAGGGCATGCGGGCGTGGCGTGAGGGCCGCGAACCGCAGTGGCGCGGCCGCTGACCTACGCGGACTCAGAGCCGAATCGCTCAGTGCACGAGGCTATTTCGGCCTGCTGCCCACTTCCAGTCCGGCCAACTCCGACGTGCCGTCGAACAGCAGCCGACCGCGCTCGCGCACGGTGCAGCGGAGTCGGCCGCCGAGGTGCTCGAAGTCGGTGTCGATGTTGCGCCGTGCCGCGGGCAGCGGCACCGGCAGCACGTGCGGTGGGAGGTGGCGGCCGTCGCCCTCCAGCACGATCTCGTATCGCGGTGAACGGCCCCGCAGGAACCACTGGTTATCCCCCACCCGCGAGCGCACCAGCACCGGCGGCGTCATCCGGATCACCTTCGGGCCGATCCGCACCACGATCCCGTTGACGTCGCGCGCGATCGGCCCGAGCGACAGCAGGCCGCCGGAGAAGGCCACACAGACGTCGTCGTCGCCGAAGTCGTGCGCCTGGCCCCACCACCACCGCAGCGGGAACCCGGCACCCCAGTTCCGTTCGGCGTACAGCTTGGCGTTGTCGAACGTCCAGTTCTGCCCGCCGTACTCGACCGTCCCACTGGCCCGGCCCCCCAGGTAGTAGGGATGCCAGTACTGGTTGAGGAACGGGATCGCCGAGAAGATCCCGCCCCCGCCGAAGGCCTTCGGCCAGCCCACTTGATCGGTGAACTCCATGTTCAGCTTGAGATCACCGAGTTCGAAGCGCACCCGGTCGGTGCCGACGGTGAAGCGGTCCGCCGCATCGCCGGCGGTGACGCAGAACGGTGACTCCTGAGCGCGCGCCGCGGACAGCGCCGCCGCGTTGACCGTCAAGCCCGGGTGTACGGCCACCGCCGTCGTCGACCAGTCACCGCCGTCGTGGCGGTTGACACTGCACAGCGCGATCAGGGCGCGGCCGCTGGCCTCATCGGAGACCCGCCAGAACCAGCCCTCCATCTCGGTGCCGTGATCCGGCAGCGGGTCGCCGAACGGGACGTCTGCCCCGGTGCGGCGGTACAGATCGACAAGTTTTGGCGCCATCGAATCCAACCTATCCCGCTCGCCGCCGCACGAGGCCGCTAACGGCGATGACCTTTCAATGACCCCGCGAGGTACTCCGTGCGGCAGGCCCATCTGGCCAACTTGCCGCTGGTGGTGCGCGGGATGGATCCGGCGGGCAGGATCACGATGTCGGACGGGTCGATGCCGTGCCGCGCCGATACCGCCGAGCGGATCGCCTCGACAGCCGGCCCGGGATCGGTGCGGCTGGTGCCGGTGGCGCGCTCGGCCAGGATCACCAGCCGCCCGCCGTCATCGGATCCGACGCTCACCGCGGCCACGTAGCCGCGCCGCACCAGCGCCGACGCGTCGGCGACGGTGGCCTCGATCTCCTGCGGATAGACCCGCCTGCCGCCGACGGTCACCATGTCCGCGATCCGGCCGGTGACGAACAGTTCACCCTCGACGAACATGCCCAGATCGCCGGTGCGCAGCCAGTGCGCATCGGCGGCCACCCCCTCGGCGCGGCTGCCCTCGGGCAGGCGGGAAGCCAATCGCGCGCCGAACACCAACCGGGTGTCCTGCGGGCGGCGCCAGTAGCCGCGGCCGACATTGTCGCCGTGCAACCAGAACTCACCCACCGATTCGTCCGGCAACTCCGCGCCGGTGGCCGGATCGACCACGACCGCGCGCAGGCTGCGCGCCACCACCCCGCACGACACGTGGCCGACCGCGCCCGGCGCGTCGTGTGCCACCACGACGGCCTGACCCGCCGCGAGCCGCTCGCCGTCGAAGTACCAGGCCGCCGCACGCGCGGCGGGTGCGATGTTGGCGATGAACAGCGTCGCCTCGGCAATGCCGTAGGACGGTTTGATCGCGGTCGGCGGCAGGCCGCAGGGCCCGAACGCCTCCTCGAAGGCCTCGATCGCCGCCATGCTCACCGGCTCGGAACCGATGATCATGACCACGTTGGCGAGATCGACTCGCTCGCCGGGCTCGACCCGGCCGCGCTGCGCCGCCCACTCGTAGGCGAAGTTCGGCGCCGCGGTCACCACACGACCCTCGGCGGAGGCATCGGACAGCGCGCGGATCCAGCGCTGCGGGCGGCGCACGAACGCCGTCGGCGACATCAGGGTCGAGTGCCCGCCGTAGGTGGCCGGGAAGCCGATCATCGACAGCCCCATGTCGTGGTACAGCGGTAACCAGCTGACGCCGTGGGTGTTCCGGTTGAGCAGGTCGATCGACAGGATCATCTGCGTGAGGTTCGTCACGAACGCCCGGTGGGTGATCTCGACCCCGGCCGGCGGCCGGGTGGCGCCCGAGGTGTACTGCAGATGCGAGACGTCGTCCATGCCGATGTCGACAGCGCTGAACTCCGCGCCGGCCGTGTCCGGCACCTCGTCGACGACGATCAGCGGCGGGTGCACGCCCGGCATCCGGTGCAGGAAGTCCTCGACCGCCGCCACCGCGCCGACGGTGGTGAGCAGCACGGCCGGTTCCGCATCGGCCAGTGCGACGGTGAGGCGCTCGGCGTGGCCGGGCAGTTCGGGGGCGAACAGCGGGACCGCGATGACGCCCGCCTTCAGCGCGGCGAAGAAGGCCACCACCCAGTCCAGGCCCTGCGGCGCGAGGATCGCGACCCGGTCCCCCGGTGCGGTCGCCTGCTGGATGCGGGCGGCGACGGCGTGCATCCGTACGTCGAGCTGCGCCCAGGTCAGTTCGACGGCGTCGCCGGCGCCGTGGCCGTCCGGCCGGTCGTGGGAGCGGGCGAAGTCCAGAAACCGGTAGGCCACCGTCTGCGGGATGTTGGCGACGTTGCGGTCGATCAGCGAGATGAGCGTGGTTCCGGGCGGCAGGGCGATCTCGCCGCGTTCGTCGATGCAGTCACCGATGTCAAGCAGGCCCTCCGGCGCGTCGAAGTTCGGCCGGCCCATGCCGGTGAGTGTAGGACCGTTATCGTGGGCCGGTCCTGATGCACCCGACGGCTGGAGACGCATGCCGAGCTGGATCGCCCGTCTGGTGACCCTTGACCGCGTGGACGGGGCGGCCGGGCCCGAGTTCCGGGCCACCAACCCGTTGGGTGCGGGCCCGCGGCTGTTCGGCGGACTCATCGCGGCGCAGGCGCTGGCCGCCGCCGCCGCGACGGTGGCGCCCGGCCGGTTGCCGCAGTCTGTGCATGCCTACTTCATCAAGGGCGGCCGGGTCGGCGTTGACGTCGACTACATCGTCGAGACCACCCGCGACGGACGCTCCTTCGATACCCGGCGGGTGACGGCAAGCCAGGAGGGTGTGCCCATCTTCGAGATGCTGGCATCGTTCCATTCCCCCGAACCCACCATCGACTGGCAGCGGCCCTTCTCCCCCCGCGTTCCGCTCACGGAGGCCACCACCGATGTCGTGCTTCCGGAAGGCTGGATGGACCACTTCGAGACCCGGGTGGCCGGCGCGATGCCGGAATGGCCGACCCAGCCGTTCTGGTTCCGCTCCCGTGAGCCGATCGAGGACGACCCCGTCCTGCGGGCCTGCGCGCTGACGTTCGTCTCCGATCTCGGCATGGTGTCCACCGCCCGGCCCCCTGGCCACC
The DNA here is from genome assembly GCA_018883075.1 of Mycobacterium sp. GTDB lineage: Bacteria > Actinomycetota > Actinomycetes > Mycobacteriales > Mycobacteriaceae > Mycobacterium. Next base: position 16,083 of record VEQU01000033.1, on the reverse strand, counting down.
AGGAGCCCGGTGCCGGCGGTGCGGCCAGCCTCGATCACGCGCTATGGCTGCACCGCCCGGTGGATCCCGGCCAGTGGCATCTCTACGACGCGATCGGGGTCAGTCATAGCGACGCCCGGGGGCTGGCGTTCGGTTCGATCCACGACGCGGACGGCCGGCTGGTGGCCAGCGTGGCCCAGGAATCGCTGTGGCGGATCTGACCGTCGGGTCAGTTGCGGCGCTGGATCGCAGGTGGAGTCCAGCTTCCGTCCAGCGCAGCCTGGCTGGGTACGTACATCCGCAGGTAGGCACTGAACGGGGCGTCCGGGACGGGCAGCCAGTTCGCGCCGGCGTCACCGGGATCGGTGCGGGAGAAGATGATGTCCACCGTCCCGTCGGGGCGGCGCAGCAGTTCGTCGGGCCTGCTGCTGCTCACGCTGTACCGGTTCTGTGGGTTGGCCACCAGGGCGCCGTTCTCGTCGTAGACCGTGACGGACCAGAAGGCGTCCGCGGGTGGCTCGTCGCCGGGACCGAACCGCAGCAGGTAGGAGTTCGCCCCGTTCAGCGGCAGCCGGTCGGCGTCCAGCAGCCCTGCCGAGTAGATCGCCTCCTCCGGGGTGTTGGCCCACGGGCCTACGTAGATGACACCGGCCCGCAGTTCGTAGTTGGTGCCGTAGTTGCCGATCGCAGGATCCGGCGTGGCCCAACCGCCGTTGCGGAACGCGGTCCCGAACTGGTTCAGCGCCGACAGGATCGGCAGCAGGGCCTCCGCGGTGCGCACCGCGAGGTCAGCGGCGAGCCGGGACAGCGGCCCGAGGTTGGCGTCGGCGACCCGCAGGCCCGCACCCACGCCGATCTGTGCAAGCGCCGCCAGTTGCTCGGCGTCGCGCGCCGGCGGCGGGTGGAGTTCCATCGCGGCGCTGATGGCGTCGAGGAGGTCCAGGCCGCTGGGCGCCGGTGTCGCGGCGGGCGGCGCACCCGCTGCCCCGGTCGGGGCGAGCCGGTATTGATTCATCAGCGCGACGGCCTGCTGCTGATCGGCCTCGTCGCCGGCCAGGGTGCGGCCGAGCAGCATCATGCTGCGGTACGGCACGCTCACGGTCTGAGCGCCCTCCACCGTGGTCTGCGGTCCGCCGTCCCAGGCGATCGCATAGCTTCCCGGCCCGGAACCCGTTGTGCGCGAACCGATGTAACTTGTCACGTTGGTGTAGGGGTCATTGAGCTGGAAGCTGTAGTACCGGTCTCCCATGTCGGGGACGGACAACACCACCGGACCGTCGGCCAGGTCCAGAACGGCACGGGAGTACAAGGTGTCGGTGTTGGGTCGCCAGATCGGCACGGTGTCGGGTTTGGCGAACGTTGTGAATGACGTCAGCGTGTTCAGGCTCGGCACCGCGGACCGGAACCGTTCGAACTCCAGCAGCGGGTAGCCGTAGGTGTATGCCTGTATCGCCAGCCCGAACGCCCGCAGCGGCCCGGGCGCGGGGACGGTGGCCGCGTGTGCCGCCGTCGTGACAGCCGACCCGGCCGGCCGGATGGTGCTGCGTGCGGCACCAGGTCCTGCGGTGCGCTCCCCGACTGCCCGGGCCGTCCGGGACGCCGACGCGGCAGTGCCGGCGGCGGTGGCGCCATCGCGATCCGTGGGGGCGGCCTCCGCCACCGCCTGGCCGCCCAGCACCAGCGCGGCGGCGCCGAGACCGCCGGCCAATACGGCGGCCCGACACCAGGTGGCGCCGCTGGCTGAGGTCATCGTCCGTCCGTCCGTCAACGACTGCGTCGGAATTGACGAAAGCGTATTCCGGCACCACCCCGGCGGTCAGCGGAATCGGACGACCCGAGCCGGTGGGGTGTTTAGGACTCGCAGCAATAGGGAATCAGTGGGCATTCGATCGCACGCGCGGCCGAACGCGAACCGAGACCGAAAGGCGCGGACCCATGACCGTGGACTACGACGCCCCGCGTCGCGCATCGGTTGAGGCCGAGGAGGAGTCCCTCGCGGATATCGCGGGACGCCGAAACGACCCCACCACCGCCACGCTGGACACCGACGACAGCGATCCTGTCGAGTCCTATGAACTTCCTGGCGCCGACCTCTCCGGCGAAGAACTGATGGTGCGCGTGGTGCCCAAACAGCCCGATGAGTTCACCTGCAGCAGATGCTTCCTGGTCCAGCACCGAAGCCGACTGGCCCGCGGCCCCGATGGCGACGGGCATCAGGCGATCTGCAGCGAGTGCGCCTGACCGGTCAGGCGATGATGCGTACCAGGTACGGGGACATGTCGGTGGTGCGCACCGGAGACACCTTGACCCCGGTGTCGGTGACCTCGAGCATCTGGTTGTTGCCGAGGAACATCGTCACGGTCGTCGTTCCCTCCGGGCCGTAGAAGATGAGGTCGGCCGGCAGCGCCTGCTCCGGGGTGACCTTCTGGCCCACCTGATACATCGCGCCCGACGAGCGCGGCAGCTTGGCGTTGACACCGGCGTAGACGTACTGCATCAGGCCTGAGGAGTCGAAGCCGACCGTGGTCGCGCCGGTGCCGGTGCCCAGGCTCGGCCCGTCGATACCGCCGCCGCCCCAGGAGTAGGGCACGCCCTGCTGGGCGAGGCCGCGTTCGAGAACCAGTTTGACCGCCTGGTCGCGGCTGACGGCCGAGGCCACCGCCGGCGACACCAGGCCGGCGCCCATCACGCCGAGGCCCATCACCACGCCGAGGAGCAAGGCATAGACGCGCTTCATTTCAACCACCCTCCTGTAGGAATGGATCGGACTGCTGGCTATCCACACCAGCCACTACCGTCACTTCTACAACATCGATGTCGGCGGTGCCACCGGGTATTGGGTGCTGAGCAGGCGTTTTAGCTCAACCGTGACGCAACGGTGCCCCAAGCGCACCCGGTTGGTGGCGTAACCGTTGCCGGCCGTGGCCGCCAGCGGATCAGGGCCCGGCGCCGTGCGGTGAACGTCGAGGCAGGCCGGATACCATGGGCCGCGCGCATCCACCGGCACAGGAAAAGGCTTCAGTTATGACCACCATCCGGACCGCCCTGCCCAACGGCCAGGACATCGAGTCGGCCATCGCGGAGGGTCGGCGCGCCTACGAGCTGGACCGGGCGCACGTCTTCCACTCGTGGTCGGCGCAGGCCCAGATCACGCCGATGACGGTGCTGGCCTCGGAAGGGTCCTATGTCTGGGACGGCGAGGGCAACAGGCTGCTCGATTTCTCCGGGCAGCTGGTCTTCACCAACATCGGCCACCAGCATCCGAAGGTCATCGCCGCAATCGCCGAGCAGGCCGCCAAGCTGTGCACGATCGCCCCGCAGCACGTCAACTCCGCCCGGTCGGAGGCCGCCCGGCTCATCGCCGAGCGCACGCCCGGTGATCTGAACCACGTGTTCTTCACCAACGCCGGCGCCGACGCCGTGGAGCACGCCGTGCGGATGGCCCGACTGCACACCGGCCGGCGCAAGGTGCTCTCCCGGTACCGCTCGTATCACGGCGGAACCGACACCGCCATCAATCTCACCGGCGACCCGCGCCGCTATGCCAGCGACTACGGCGCCGCCGGCGTCGTCCATTTCAACGGACCCTTTCTCTACCGCTCGTCGTTCTACTCGGAGAACGAGCAGCAGGAATCCGAGCGTGCGCTGGACTACCTCGAGCGCCTCATCGCCCACGAGGGCCCGGCGACCATCGCCGCGATCATTCTCGAGTCGGTGCCCGGCACGGCGGGCATCATGGTCCCCCCGCCCGGTTACCTGGCCGGCGTCCGCGAGATCTGTGACCGCCACGGCATCGTCCTCATCGCCGACGAGGTGATGGCCGGATTCGGGCGCACGGGACAGTGGTTCGCCATCCAGAACTTCGATGTGGTGCCGGACCTGATCACCTTCGCCAAGGGTGTCACGTCGGGTTACGTGCCCCTCGGTGGCGTGGCGATCAACGACGCGATCTTCTCGACCTTCGCCGATCGGCCCTACCCGGGTGGACTCACCTACTCCGGGCACCCGCTGGCCTGCGCGGCGGCGGTGGCGACGATCAACGTCATGGAGGACGAGGGCATGGTCGCCAATGCCGCGCGGGTCGGCGAAGAGGTTCTGGGTCCGGGTCTGCGCGAACTGGCGGCCAAGCACCCGTCGGTCGGCGAGGTTCGCGGCCTCGGCGTCTTCTGGGCGGTGGAACTGGTTGCCGATCGCACCACCCGCGAGCCGCTGGCGCCGTACGGCGGATCCAGCCCGGCGATGAATGCCGTTCTGGCCGCCTGTAAGTCGGGTGGTCTGCTGCCGTTCGCGAACTTCAATCGGATCCACGTCTGCCCGCCGTGCAATGTCACCGATGCCGAGGCCGCCGAGGGGCTGGCGATCCTCGACGCAGCTCTCGGTGTGGCCGACGAGCACATCGCGAAGTAACGGCAGGGTCTAGAACGGACTCATGTGCTGGGCCATGAGGAAGAACCCCAGGCCGAGACACACCACCGCGATGAGCGCGATGACGGTGGCCATCACGACGATCGCCGAGTGAACGCAGCGCCGCTTGGCGCGTGTGCGTCGGGCGGTGCTCTGTTCTTGGCGCATCAGCGTGGCGGCCTGGGCGAAGGCGACGTCGACGCGTTCATCCTCGGTGGCGGGACACCCGGAGGCGATCTGCGCCAGCCGGGCCGCCGCCACCGTCACCCCCACCGCGGCGAACTCGCGGCTCATCCGGCGCAGCCGGCGACGGCTGACCGGCTGGCCGGTCAGGCCCAGGTGAGACGGTGCAGTCATGGCGGCTCCGACGTTAGTCTCCGACGGGTGCTCCCGAAGGCCGATTACCGCTCTAACATGGCGGGTGGGCGTGCTAGCTCAGGTCAGGTAACGCAAAGGAGTCCGAGGATGACGCGAACGATCGAACACGGCAAACGCACCGGTTACGCCTCGCTGGGCGCCGGTGGGCTGAACTCCGAGTCGTTTCCGATGAAGCTGTTCCTCAAAGGCAACGCCCGGCACTGGAATCCCGCCGACATCGACCTGACGCAGGACGCCCGCGACTTCGCCGCGATGACCGACGATGAGCGCCGATACACCACCATGCTCGCTGCGCAGTTCCTCGCCGGTGAGGAGTCGGTCACCCAGGACCTGCAGCCTTTCGTCGCCGCGATGGCCGCTGAGGGCCGGTTCGCCGACGAGATGTATCTGACCCAGTTCGTCTACGAGGAGGCCAAGCACGCGCTGGCGTTCCGGCTGTGGTTCGACGCGGTCGGCGTGCTCGACGATCTCCACGAGTACACCGAGTCCAACGAGCCCTACACGCAGATCTTCACCAGGGAGCTGCCCGACAGCCTGTACGCCCTGGAGCTGGACGCCGGGCCGGCAAATCAGATCCGTGCGTCGGTCACCTACAACCATGTGGTCGAGGGATGCCTGGCGCTGACCGGCTACTACGGCTGGGGCAAGGTCTGCAACAGTCGCGGCATCCTTCCGGGCATGCAGAAGATCATCAGGCACATCGGCGACGACGAGCGCCGCCACATGGCGTGGGGCACCTTCACCTGCCGTCGCCACGTGGCCGCCGACGACGCCATGTGGCAGGTGGTAACCGACCGCATGACGGAACTCATGCCGCTCGCCCTGGCCACGGTCGACGACGGCACTCGCGAGTGGGGCGACAATCCCCCGTTCGGCATCGATCCGGTGGAACTGGCGGCCTACGCCGCCGACAAACTGACCCGCCGGCTCGGCGCCATCGAGAGCGCCCGCGGCGCCGACATCCGGCTGATCGACCGTGACGCCTCGCCGGAGGCGCTCGAGGAGAAGTTCCACGCCGAGGACCAGCTGGCGCTCAGCCACTGATATTCAGCCACTGACGCCGCGGGACGTCAGGGCTCCAGCACCACCTTGATCGCGCCGCTGGCGCGGTCAGCCGCCACCCGGAACGCCTCGGCGGCCTCCTCAAGTGGGAAGCGGTGGGTGATCACCGTGGCGGCGATGTCCGGATCGGCTGCCAGAACCGTTGCCGCCTGAGCGAATTCGTGTCCGTCCGCCCCGTTGTCGTAACAGTTGCAGCCGGCCAGGGTCAGTTCGTTCATGACGAACGGGATGCTGGGCACCCTGCGGTCGTCGGTGGTCATGCCCACCAGGGCGATGCGGCCACCGGGGGCGGTCTTGCGCACACACCGCGCCAGCGCCGAGTCGGTACCCGCCGCCTCGACGGTGATGTCGTACTGACCGCGCGGGCTGCCCGCGCCCAGCCGCTCGCCGGCCTCGCGCTGATGATCATGTCGGGCGTCGAGGTCGGCTTCGAGACCCATGGCACGGGCCGCGGCCACCGCGAGCAGGCCCACGCTGCCGCCGCCGACCACCAGTACCCGCTGCCCGGGCTGCGCAGCCACCCGCCGCAGCGCGTGCCAGCTCACCGCGAGCGGCTCGACCAGGGAGGCGTCCCGCACATCGAGTCCGGCGGGCAGCGCCACCAGGCATTGCGGCGGCACCGCGACCCGGTCGGCCAGTCCCCCGTCGAACGCCACCCCGAGGATCCCGTGCGCGGCCTCGCCGCGGCAGCGCTGCGGCGCGCCCCGGCGGCACTGGTCGCAGTCCCCGCAGCGCACCGTGGGCTCCACGCAGTACGCCGCCCCATCGAGGGTGCCGGCCACCTCGTGGCCGAGGGTGACCGGCAGGTTCCAGGTCAGCAGCGTCAGATCGCTGCCGCAGATGCTGGTCGCGGCGACCTCGAGGATCGGCCACGGTCCGCCGGGGTCGTCCACCTCGACGACGGACGGCTCCCCGGCCACGGATCTGACGGCGCGCATGGATGACCATTGTGCGCGACCTCGCCCAGGGCCTAGACATGTGGGCTAAATCATGTTATGCATTTCGTAAGTCACGGTGCGGCAATCGGGTGCCGCCCCCACCGCGAAAGGCCCCAACTCATGACCATGGTCGACATACCCGGCGCGATCCACATCGGCGCCGACGAACTGCCCTTCGTCGACATCGGCGACGGGTCCAAGCTCAAGGTCATCATGGTCAAGGAGGCCGAGGGCCTCTGGATCATCGAGAACGTCTTCCAGGCCGGCTACGAGGTCCAGCGCCACAAGCACACCGGACCGGTGTACGCCTACACCACCTCCGGCGCGTGGAAGTACAAGGAGTACGGCTACGTGAACCGGGCCGGATCGTTCCTCTACGAACCCGCCGGATCCATCCACACGCTGCAGGTGGTCGAGGACGAGACCCACGTGTGGTTCCAGATGTACGGCGCCAACCTCAACCTCGATGACGCGGGTGATGTGGAGAGCGTCTCCGACGGGGCCAGCACCCTGGCGGTCTACCACGCGCTGTGCGAGCAGGCCGGCCTACCGCGACCGAACGTGCTCACGGCCTGAGCATGACGAGCACGCTGGCGGGACCGGTTGACCTCAGCGACCCGGACACCTTCACCGACGGGGTGCCACACGCCGCACTCGCCGAGTTACGGCGCAGCGACCCGGTGCACTGGCAGCCGATGGACGGCGAGCCCGGTTTCTGGGCGGTGCTACGCCACGCCGATGTGGTCACCGTGGCCCGGCAGCCGGAGATCTTCTCGGCGGAAGCCGGCGGTATCACCATCGAGGACGTGGGCGAGGAGACCCTGCAGCGCATGCGCCAGATGCTGCTGGCGATGGACCCGCCCCGGCACAGTGCCCATCGGGCACCGTTGTCGCACCACTTCCGGCCGAAGGTGATCGCGCAGCTGGAGGACCGCGTCCGGGAGGTGTGTCGCGCCATCCTGGCCCAGGCGCGACAGCGCGGTGAGGTCGAGTTCGTCAGCGAAGTCGCCGCCCAACTGCCGGCCCGGATGATCGGAGAACTCTTCGGCCTTCCCGAAAAGGACTGGGAGTACCTGCGAAAGCTGGCCGAGCGCAACACCTCCAGTCAGGATCCCGATCTCGGCGACCCGGACGGTGCCAACAACACCGGAGGCTTGGAGATGGCCGCCTATGCCATGGAGCTGGCCGCGACCCGCCGTCGCGACGGTCTCGGCGACGACCTGACCGCCGAGATCCTGCGGGCGCGCTTCGCCGGGCGGCCGATGAGTGATCAGGAATTCGGCGGATTCTTCGTCCAGATGGTCACCGCCGGCAATGACACCACCAAGGGGATGCTGTCCTCCGGACTGCTGACCCTGCTGCGCCATCCCGATCAGCTCGCCGAACTGCGCGAGAAGCCCGAGTTGCTTGCGCGCGCGGTCGAGGAGATCCTGCGCTACGACAACCCCCTGCACTACTTCCGCCGCACCGCCTCCGTCGACACCGAACTGTCGGGCACAAAGATCCGGGCCGGCGACAAGGTGGCGATGTACTACACCTCGGCCAACCGCGACGAGGACGTCTTCACCGACCCGCAGCGTTTCGACATCCACCGCGGCCCCAACCCGCATCTGTCCTTTGGCATGGGTGCGCATTTCTGTCTCGGCGCGCACCTGGCGCGATTGGAGGCCCGGGTGTTCTTCGCCGAACTGTTCGCCGGTTTTCCCTCCATCGAACTGGTGGGAGAACCTGTGCGGATACGGTCCAATCTGAACAACTCCCTCAAGCGTCTGCCCGTCGCGCTGCGGGGCTGAGGCGCGTTCCTATACTTCGCCAATGCACTGTGACTTCGTCGTCGTGGGGACCGGTTCGGCCGGAGCGGTGGTCGCCAACCGGCTCAGCGCGCATTCGGGCACCAGCGTGGTCGTGCTCGAGGCCGGGCCGATGGACTCCAACAAGTTCATCCACATCCCGGCCGCGTTCGCCAAACTCTTCCGCAGCCCCGTCGACTGGGACTACCTGACCGAGCCGCAGAAAGAGGTCGGCGGCCGGGAGATCTATTGGCCGCGCGGCAAGATGCTCGGCGGTTCGTCGTCGATGAACGCGATGATGTGGGTGCCCGGCTTCCCCGCCGACTACGACGAGTGGGCGCAGCAGGCCGGCGAGCAGTGGGACTATGCCCACCTGCGTCCGTACTTCGACCGAGTCGAGGACGGCGCCCTGGTGATCTCCGAGCAGCGCAGCCCGCGTTCATCGACATCGGCGTGGCTGCGGGCCGCCGAACAGGCCGGCTACACGATCACCACTCCCGATCGCCCGATGACTGACGGCTTCTGTCAGACCGCCGTGACCCAGCGTCGCGGTGCCCGGTGGAGTTGCGCCGACGCCTATCTCAAGCCGGTGCTGCACCGCTCCAACCTCACACTGGTCACCGAGGCCACCGTCCGGCGCGTGATCTTCGAGGGCACCCGCGCGGTGGGTGTCGAGTACGACGATGCCGACGGGCGCCTCCAGACCGTCCGCGCCGCCCGGGAGGTGGTGCTGTGCGCGGGAGCCGTCAACACCCCTCAACTGCTGATGCTCTCCGGTATCGGGGACGCCTCGGAATTGCGCGAGTTCGGCATCCCGATGGTGCACGAGGCGCCCGAGGTCGGCCGCAATCTGCTGGACCACCTCATCACCCCGCTGGGGTTCCAGGTGCGCGACGACAGCCTGTTCGCCGCCGAGAAGCCCCGGGAACTCATCAACTATCTGCTTCGCCGCAAGGGCATGCTGACCTCCAACGTCGGGGAGGCGTACGGGTTCGTGCGCAGCCGCGCCGAACTGGATCTCCCCGATATCGAACTGATCTGGGCGCCGGCGCCGTTCTTCGATGAAGGCATCGGGGAGCCCGACGGCGTGCACGCGATCGCCACCGGTCCGGTGCTGCTCAAGCCGCGCAGCACGGGCACGATCACGCTGCGCTCCGCCGACCCGGCGGCCAAGCCGATCATCGATCCGAACTACCTCTCCGATCCGGACGGGATCGACCGTGCGGCGATGATGGAGGGTCTGCGCGCGACCGTGCGCATCGCCCAGTCCCCCGCGCTTCGGGACGTCGTCGGGGCGATCTGCCGCCCACGCCACGCCAGCACGCTGGATGACGAGACGCTCGAGCGGGCTATCGACACCTGCGCGCACACCCTCTACCACCCGGTGGGCACCTGCCGGATGGGCCGTGACGGCGGCAGTGTCGTCGATCCGGAACTACGGGTGCGCGGTGTGGACGGACTGCGAGTCGCCGACGCCTCGGTGATGCCGGCGATCGTGCGCGGGCACACCCACGCACCTGCGGTCGTCATCGGGGAGAAGGCGGCTGACCTGATCGCCGGCGGGGTGTAGGCCGCCGACGCACGGGTGGGTTTGACGATGATCCCGGCCGGGTATTCGATCCCGTCGGACTCATCTCGAACCAGACCACGGGGGTGCCATGTCCACACCACGCAAGGCCTCCGGTGACGACCTCGGCATCGACATGCTCGGCACCGTCGGCCTGGTGCTCAACTTCGCCGCGGTCATCGCTCTGGCTCTGTGGCTCAGCGCGGCAGGCGGGGGCTCTCCGGGCGGCTCGGCCGTCCTGGCCGGGGTGCTGACCGTCGGTCTTTTCGCGGCCAGCATCGTCTGCTTCGCCGCGCAACGCGGCGATCAGTAGCGCGGGGTCAGCAGTAAGTCAGTAGTGATAGGTGTCGCTGGGGGCCGGCACGTGTATGGCCTGGTCGTCGAACTCCGACAGTTCGATGCCGTAGGAGCGGGCCAGTTCGATGATCTTGCCGGCACGGGCGATCCGCGGCAGGTCCGAGCCGTTGCGGATCTCGCCGCCGTCGCGCTCGAACTCGGCGAGGAACTCCTGGGCCCAGGTGATCTCCTCCTGCGAGGGTGACAGGCCCTCGTTGACGGTGCCGCACTGGTCAGGGGTCAGGCAGATCTTGCCGGTCATGCCGAACTCGGCCGAGACCGCGGTGGCCTCGCTGAGCTTGAGCGCGCTGGAGCCCACCGTGGGGCCGTCGATCGCGCCGGGCAGCTGGGCGGCCTTGGCGGCGATGGTGAACCGCGAGCGCGCGTAGGCCAGCGTCATCGGGTTCTCGCCGAAGCCGGTGTCGCGGCGGAAGTCGCCGATGCCGAACGCCAGCCGGAAGGTGCCTTTGGTGGCGGCGATCTCGGTGATGCGCTCCAGGCCGCGGGCGGTCTCGACGAGCGCGACGATCGGGACGTCGGGCAGCAGGTTGGCGGTCTCGGTGACGTGGTCGACCGACTCGACCATCGCCAGCATCACCCCACCGACCGAGGTGGTGGCCAGCATGGCCAGGTCGTCGGCCCAGAACTGGGTGCCGAAGCCGTTGATCCGCACCCAGTCGCTGTTGCCGGCGTCGAGCCAGCGCTTGACGTTGTCGCGGGCGGCGGCCTTGCCCTTGGGCGCGACGGCGTCCTCGATGTCGAGGACCACGATGTCGGCCTTCGAGCGGGCGGCCGGCGCGAATTTGTCGGCCTGGGCGCCGTTGACCAGCAGCCAGCTGCGGGCCAGAACCGGGTCGATGCGGTAGCCCGGCTCGCTCGCCTCGAGTTCTGAGCCGTTGACGGTGGTTTGGTCGTACATGGCTTCCGGTGCCTTCCGTGCTGTGTGCCGCCCCATCGTCCCATCGGCGGCGAGCAGCGCCAAACCGGGCGTGCCCTAGACGAACTCCTGCACTGCCCGGAGTCGACGCCGCCACCACGCCACCCGGCCCGGGTCGGCGCCGAAGCGGGCCAGCTGCCCCAGGTCCGGGGCGGGCGGCATCGGGGCGACCGGCAGGTGACCGTCGGCGGGAATCAGCGAGCGGCCCCCGCTGACGAGATCACCGCGCAGCTGTGCCACTCCGGCCAGTTCGTGCGCCAACCCGATGTCGGGCAGTACGCCCGCAAGGGCGAGGCCGACTGCCGTCCCGATCGTGCTCTCCCGGGCTCCGCCCACCAGACACGGCAGGCCGCACGATTCGGCGAACCGCAGCGCGCGGCGCACTCCCCCCAGCGCGGCGACCGTCAGCACCGCGATATCGACGGCGTCGCTCAGATCCTCGCCGCCGGCCGCGTCACAGATCAGCGGGCCGGCGGCGACGGGAACGTCCAGACGCCGTCGCGCCGCGGCGGTGTCGTCGAGGGTCGTGCAGGGCTGCGCGACGAACTCCAGTCCGTCGGCGGCGCGTACCAGCGCCGGCACCGCCGCCGCCGCGCCGTCGGGATCCCAGGCGCCGTGGGCGTCGCAGCGGATCGCCCCTCCGGTTCCCAGCGCATCACGCACCGCTTCGAGTCGGGCGATGTCGCTATCCAGACCGGTGCCGACAGTCACCGAGGCGGTACGGCACCCCGAGGCCAGGACGATGTCGCGGGCCCGTTCGGGTGTCACGGCCGGCACCGTCACCGCCACGGGAACCCGGCCGCGAACCGGATCCGGCCAGCCGACGGTTCCCACCTCGATGGCGGCGGTGAGCCAACGGGCGGCCGCGACGGCGTCGAGATCGGCCGGCGGACTGAACTCGCCCCAGCCCTGCGGCCCCTCGATCAGCATGCCCTCGCACAACCCCGGCCCGTCGGTGAGTGGGATAGCGAACACCGGGGCGTCGTCGAAGTCGATCCAGGTCTTCACCGCCGCACCGCTACACAGCCGGCGACCAGTAGTTCAGCAACTCGGCGAACGTGTCGAAGGCCGGCGCCGATGCGCCGTAGGTGGCCTCGAGATGAATGCTCAGCGGAAAGCCCAGATCGGCCACGCCGTCGATCACCCTCTTGTACAGATCGAGCATCAACCGCCGACGTTCGTCCGGTTCCTTACCGGCCAGCGTTGCGACGAATTCCTGTTCGGCTGCCACGGCCGGGTTCCCGGGATCCTGAATGAGCCAATTCAGCAGCCGCACACGGCTTTCCAATTTCGGCACGAACCCGAACGACAGCAGGATCTCCGGACGGTGCTCGCTGGTCTTGCTGAACTCGCGCAGGAAACCGACGATCGCATCGGAGTACAGCAGCTGGGTCAGCGCGTAGGTGGCGCCCTTGTCGCACTTGAACCCGAACCGGCCGACCTCGCCCTGCCGGGTGGGGATCAGCACCGCACCGCGGTTGGGCACCATGTCGCGGTAGATCTCCAGCGCATCGGTCGGCGGCACTCCGGTGCCCTCACCGTCGCTCATCGTGCGGGGAACGCCGACGAAGGCGATTCCCTCGATACCCGCGGCCTGCAGGTCGGTCAGACGCCGACGCAGCGTCGGTTCGTCGGAGAACGACGTCACCTGGGTACACAGACCGTGCACGCCCGGCATCTCGGGTGCGATCAGCCGCCAGAAGTCGAGCACGTCCAGCTTCGGCTTCATCTCGACCGGGCGGTCGGCGTCCTCGTCGATCATCCCGGGAATCATCACGTGCCGGACCGGTACGCCCGTCTCAGCCGACAGCTTCATGACCTTGCGGGCTTCATCAAGCCGCTCGTCGTGGCTGCGCTCGATGTTGGGCGGCACCATCTCGAAGGCCACCGTGTTGAAAGGCACGATGTCCTAGCCTACCGATCGCATGTTTCCGGCCGCGACCCAGTCTTGACTGATTCCAGAAAACGGACAAGGATCATTGGCGTGGAGGGGCTGTCGTCGGTGACGGAACTGCTGCGCCGCGCCCATCTGCGGGTGACCCGCCCACGGGTCGCGGTGCTGCAGGCGGTCGCCGCCCACCCCCACGCCGACACCGACACCATCTTCGGCACCGTGCGCGCCGGCCTGCCTGACGTGTCCCGGCAGGCCGTCTATGACGTACTCGCCGCACTGACCGCCGCCGGCCTGGTGCGGCGGATCCAGCCGTCGGGGTCGGTGGCGCGGTACGAATCGCGGGTCGGCGACAACCACCATCACGTGGTCTGCCGCTCGTGTGGAACCATCGGCGACGTGGATTGCGCGGCGGGCTCCGCGCCGTGTCTGGACCCGGTCGGTGACCCGGCGGATCTGACCGGTTTCGTCGTGGACGAGGCCGAGGTCATCTACTGGGGCCACTGCCCGGGCTGTGCCACCGGGTCCGCCGGCGAGTTCGCCACCGCGTTTCCAGAGATGTCAACGGATTCACCCACCACTTGAGGCCCCGACAAGGCTTGAAGCCCCGATAAGAGAGGACGAAATGTCGAAGAGCGAGACCCCCGTACACCGCCCGATGACCAATCAGGACTGGTGGCCCAACCAGCTCGACGTGTCGGTTCTGCACAGTCAGTCCGGCACGGCCAACCCGCTCGGCGAGGACTTCGACTACGCCGAAGAGTTCTCCAAGCTCAACGTCAAGGCGCTCAGAAAAGACCTGATCGAGCTGATGACGTCCTCGCAGGACTGGTGGCCGGCCGACTACGGCCACTACGGCGGCCTTTTCATCCGGCTGAGCTGGCACGCCGCCGGCACCTACCGGATCCAGGACGGCCGCGGCGGCGCCGGACAGGGGATGCAGCGTTTCGCCCCGCTGGACTCCTGGCCGGACAACACCAACCTGGACAAGGCACGCCGGCTGCTGTGGCCGGTCAAGCAGAAGTACGGCCAAAAGATTTCCTGGGCCGACCTGCTGGTGCTGGCCGGCAACGTCGCGCTGGAGTCGATGGGGTTCAAGACCTTCGGTTTCGCCTTCGGCCGCGAGGACATCTGGGCGCCCGAGGAGGTCTACTGGGGGCCCGAGGACGAGTGGCTCGGCGACGAGCGCTACAGCGGCAAGCGTGACCTGGCCAACCCGCTCGGCGCGGTGCAGATGGGCCTGATCTACGTCAACCCGGAGGGCCCCAACGGCAAGCCCGACCCACTGGCCGCCGCTCATGACATCCGGGAGACCTTCGGCCGGATGGCGATGAACGACGTGGAGACCGCCGCGCTGATCGTCGGCGGGCACAGCTTCGGCAAAACCCACGGCGCGGGCAATGCCGATCTTGTCGGCCCGGACCCCGAGGCCGCTCCCATCGAGAATCAGCTCATCGGCTGGAAGAGTTCGTTCGGCAGCGGTGTCGGCAAGGACGCGATCACCTCCGGCCTCGAAGTGGTGTGGAAGCCCAACCCCACCAAGTGGGACAACGGCTACCTGGAGACGCTCTACGGCTACGAGTGGGAACTCGAGAAGAGCCCGGCCGGCGCCTGGCAGTTCGTCGCGAAGGACGGCCCGGCGGTCATTCCCGATCCGTTCAACGGCCCCAAGCGCAAGCCCACCATGCTGGTGACCGATGTCTCGATGCGGGTCGATCCGATCTACGGCAAGATCACCCGCCGCTGGCTCGATCATCCCGAGGAACTGGCCGAGGCGTTCGCGAAGGCCTGGTACAAGCTGCTGCACCGCGACATGGGTCCGGTGTCCCGGTACCTGGGGCCGTGGGTCCCCGAGGAGGTGCAGGTCTGGCAGGACCCGGTGCCCGAGGTCGACCACAAGCTGGTGTCGTCCAAGGACGTCGCCGCGCTCAAGGCCAAGGTGCTCAAGTCCGGTCTGTCGGTCTCCGACCTCGTCGCCACGGCGTGGTCCTCGGCATCCAGCTTCCGCATCACCGACAAGCGCGGTGGTGCCAACGGCGCCCGGATTCGCCTTGAGCCGCAGAAGAAGTGGGAGGCCAACGAGCCCAAGCGGCTGGCCAAGGTGCTGCCCACTCTGGAGAAGATCCAGGCGAGCTTCAACAAGTCGGCCGGCGGCAAGAAGATCTCGCTCGCGGATCTGATCGTGCTGGCCGGTTCGGCTGCGGTGGAGAAGGCCGCCGCCGACGCCGGGGTCAAGATCACGGTGCCGTTCCATCCGGGACGCACCGACGCCACCCAGGCGCAGACCGATGTGGAGTCCTTCGCGGTGCTCGAGCCGAGGGCCGACGGCTTCCGCAACTACCACCAGAAGGGCGAGAAGCTGCCCCTGGAGCGGCTGCTGCTGGACAAGGCCTACATGCTGAATCTTACCGCGCCGGAGATGACGGCATTGGTCGGAGGGCTGCGGGTGCTCGGCGCCAATCACGGCGGCAGCAAGCACGGGGTGTTCACCAAGAAGGCCGGCGTGCTGAGCAACGACTTCTTCGTCAACCTGCTCGACATGGGCACCGAATGGAAGGTGTCCAAGGCGGCGGAGAACGTCTACGAGGGCACCGACCGCAAGACCGGCAAGGTCAAGTGGACCGCCACCGCCAACGATCTGGTGTTCGGGTCCAACTCGGTGCTGCGCGCACAGGCCGAGGTCTACGCCTCCGACGACGCCAAGAAGAAGTTCGTGCAGGACTTCGTCGCCGCGTGGGTCAAGGTGATGGACAGCGACCGCTACGACCTGCACCGGTAGGGCAGGTCAAACGAGAAGCCCC
>VEQU01000122.1 GCA_018883075.1 Mycobacterium sp. | reverse complement strand
GCCTCGGCGATCGTGTGGGCCGCCCAGATGGGCGCGATCACGTTGCACCCGTGGCAGGTCCGCTGCCCCGACACCGACCACCCCGACGAGTTGCGCATCGATCTCGACCCGCAGCCAGGCACCGGATTCGCCGAGGCCCGCGCCGTCGCCGTGGACGTCCTCAAACCTCTGCTCGACGAACTCGGGCTGGTGGGCTATCCCAAGACCTCCGGCGGGCGCGGCGTGCACGTGTTCATCCGTATCACCACCGACTGGGACTTCGTCGCCGTGCGCCGGGCCGGCATCGCGCTCGGCCGCGAGGTGGCCCGCCGGGCGCCGGATCTGGTGACCACGTCGTGGTGGAAGGAGGAACGGGGCCGGCGGATCTTCATCGACTACAACCAGAACGCGCGCGACCGTACGTTCGCCGCGGCCTATTCGGTGCGCCCCACTCCGATCGCGACGGTGTCCACCCCGCTGACATGGGCCGAACTCGCCGCCGCCACCACCCCCGACGACTACACCATGGCCACCGTGCCGGGCCTGCTGGCGCGGCGCGGCGACCCGATGGCGGGTCTGGACACCCTGGCCCACTCCCTGGCGCCGTTACTGGACATGGCGAAGGCCGACGCCGATCGAGGCCTGGGCGATCTGCCGTACCCGCCGAACTACCCGAAAATGCCCGGTGAGCCCAAACGGGTGCAGCCCAGCCGAGACGCCGACCGCCGCGCGCACTGAATCAGACCGTGCCCCCTGCGGAACCTGAGAAAAGTATGATAAAAACCTAGGAGTAGTCCAGCAAACTCAATCCCGTGGGGGTTTCCCGTGTCACGAGCAGCGCGCAACCGGCGAGGCCGCATCCAGCCCTACGCCTGGCTTGGCGCCGGCGCCGTGACGCTCGGCCTGGGTATGGGGGTGGTCAGCGGAACTGCCGTCGCGTTCGCCGACACCGGCGCCGATACCGGGCCCGCCGCGGACACCGCGACCACGTCGGCCGCGGCGAACTCCGGCCCCACCAGGGCCTCGTCTCCGGCGAAGAAGGCGGCCACCCGTGGACGTGGCCCGACCACCGGTGACACCGACGTCAGTGCCGCCGGCGCCGCGCAGAGCGAGCGGGCCGAGAGCCGGGTCACCCTGCCCGCGGCCGCCGTCGCAGTCGCGGTCGCCGAGCCGGCCACCGGCAGCGACACCACCGCTGACACCACCGCCGATCCCCGGACAACGGCCACGCGGCGCGCACCGCGGGTCGAGACCCCGGCCGTCACCGCCGCGAAGCCGTCGGCCGTCGTCGCGCTGCCGGCCGCTGATCCCGCGCCCAACATGGAGTCGTGGCTGCCGGACACCCCGATCGTGCCGGGCGCCAGGGTGGAATTGGCTCTGGAGCAGATGGCCATCGCCGGGCAGGTGCTGCAGGCCCAGACCTGGGGCACCGGCAATGTGCTCGCCGGACTGGCCTCGATCGTCCCGCAGATCTTCCTGACGGGCGGGGCGCTGTCGCTGAGCGCCTGGCAGGCCACCAACCCCGGCGCTCAGCAGTTCCTGGCCTCCACCGCCGGCATCCCGCTCATCCACCAGGTGGCCCAGACCAACCTGATCGTGAACACCTGGCTGACCAACATCTCGCAGGTGTCGCTGGCCGGGGCCGAACTGTTTCTGCCGATCGTCGGCCTGCTCGGCGGCCAGTCCGCTGTGGCCGCGACCGCGCCGATCATCGCCGCCGCCCGCCAGAACGGCACCGTCTACGCCATCGTGCCCGTCCAGATCAAGGCCACCACCCAGCCGGTGGCGAGCGTCTCGATCAACGGCGGGCGGGGCGTGCCGCTGCTGATCGACACCGGCGCCTCCGGCGTCGTGGTGCTACCCACCGCGGTGCCGAATCTTGAGGCGCTCACACCTGTCGGCGCCGGTGACAGCTGCTTCTCCGGTGGGCTGTGCTACCACTACGAGACCTACGAGACCACGATCGATTTCGGCGGCGGCGCGGTGACCGACACCGGCCTGGTCAACGTCGTCACCAACAATGACGAATACCCCGACAGCGTTGCCGATTTCGCCGACTTCTTCTCCTGGGGCGCCGACGGCATCCTCGGTGTCGGCGCCAACACCGCCGGACCGGGACCGGCGCCGATCGCGAACGCCACGCTGCCCGGTGAGCTCAGCAACGGGGTGCTGCTCCTGCAGGGCCTGCTGCCCATCGGCCTGGGCGGGGTGATGGTCTTCGGCCCCAACCCGCTGCCCACCCGGGTGTCACTGCCCGGCGCGCCCGACGCCTTCGTGAAGGTCAGCGTCAACGGTGAGCCGCTGACCGACGCGGGCGCGATCATCGACTCCGGCGGCGTGTACGGAACCTTGGCGCTGGCCAATGCGCCGGCCGGATCGACGGTGGGCCAGAACGTGCAACCGGGCACCGTCATCAGGGTCTACGCGACCGACGGGACGACCCTGCTTTACACCTACACGGCTCAGGCGGGTCTGTTCGGTACGCCGGTGATCGCCAGCGGTCTGATCAACACCGGTAACGCGCCGTTCGCGCAGAACCCGATCTACATGAACTACGCCAGCTTCCCCGAGAGCGGAATCGGCTCGACCGACTTCTCGATCTGGTAGTCCTCACAGTTCGAGCAGTACGGTCACCGGCCCGTCGTTGACGAGTGAGACCTCCATGTGCGCGCCGAAGACTCCGGTGGCCACCTCAGCGCCGAGGTCGCGCAGCGCATCGGCGAACACCGCCACCAGCGGCTCGGCCACCGCGGCCGGCGCGGCGGCGTTCCACGACGGCCGCCTGCCCTTGACGGTGTTCGCGTACAGGGTGAACTGACTGATCACCATGATCGGCGCATCCACCTCCGACGCCGACTTCTCGCCATCGAGAATCCTGAGCTGCCAGAGCTTTTCGGCCATCCGGCGAGCCACGGCGTCATCGTCGTCGTGGGTGACACCGACCAGCGCCAGCAGTCCGTGGCCCTCGGGCCGAATGGCGCCGACCACCTCACCGTCAACAGACACCGAGGCCGAGGTGACCCGCTGCACCAGGACCCGCATGGATCAGTCGGCGTCCCCGGTGCCGTCCCCGGTCCCGTAGCCGGCGATACCCTTGGTCTCCAGGAACTCGTGGAAGCCGAACTCGCCCCACTCCCGGCCGTTGCCGCTCTGCTTGTAGCCGCCAAACGGGGCGTTGATGTCGATGGCGTGGTTGATGGCTATCGTGCCCGCCCGGATACGCCGCGCCACCGCACGGGCCTGCTCAGTGTCGGCGCCGGAGACGTAGCCGTACAGCCCGTAGTCGGTGTCGTTGCCGATCGCGACCGCCTCGTCGATGTCGCCGTAGCCGAGGATGCACAGCACCGGGCCGAAGATCTCCTCGCGGGCGATCGTCATGTCGTTGCGAACGCCGGCGAACACCGTCGGCCGCACGTAGTAGCCCACGTCCAGGCCGTCCGGCCGGCCCAGACCGCCGGCGATCATCTCGGCGCCCTCGTCGAGGCCCGCCTGGATCAGACGCTGGATCTTGTCGAACTGCGCCCGTGAGGCCACCGGACCGATCGCGGTGGCGTCCGCGGGGTCACCGACCTTGACCTGCTCGGCGGTGGCCTTCGCCACGGCGACGGCCTCGTCCATCCGCTCACGCGGCACCAGCATGCGGGACGGGGCGTTACAACTCTGCCCGGTGTTGAGCATCATCGCCATCACCCCGCCGGCCACGCTCTGGGTGAACGCGTCATCGTCGAGAACGATGTTGGGGCTCTTGCCGCCGAGTTCCTGGGTCACCCGCTTGACGGTGGGTGCGGCGTTACGGGCGACCTCGATCCCGGCGCGCGTCGAACCGGTGAACGACACCATGTCGATGCCGGGGTGACTGGACAGCGCCGCGCCCACTCCGGGCCCGTCACCGTGCACCATGTTGTAGACACCCGCGGGCACGCCGGCGGCGTCGAGGATCTCGGTGAAGATCTGCCCGGAGAACGGCGCGATCTCCGACGGTTTGAGCACCATCGTGCAGCCGGCGGCCAGTGCCGGGAAGACCTTGCACGCGATCTGATTCAGCGGCCAGTTCCAGGGTGTGATCATCCCGCAGACGCCGATGGGTTCCTTGACGATCAGGGTGGTGCCCTGCGGCCGCTCGAAGGCGAAGTTCTTCAGCACGTCGATGGCGGTGACCAGATGGCCGACGCCCATCTGCACCTGCGGGCCGGATGCGAGCGCGGGCGGCGCGCCCATCTCCTCGGTGACCGCCTCGGCCAGATCGCCGGAGCGTTTCTGGTACTCGGCGAGCAGCGCCTGCAGCAGATCGAGGCGGTCCTCCCGGGTGCTCTGCGACCACGTCACGAACGCGGCGCAGGCGGCCGACACCGCCTTGTCGACGTCTGCGGACGCCCCGAACGCGATGCGTCCGCAGACCTGCTCGGTGGCCGGGTTCTCCACGTCGAGCACGCGTGATTCGACCGGGTCGACCCACCGGCCGTCGATGTAGAACTTCAGGTATTCGCGCATGTTCGCCATCTTGCCGCACGCGGTTTGTGACGGTGTGTGCAATAGGCGAATTCACCGGCCGGGACGCAATGTCGGCGAATTATCTGCGGCAACCCGCGCGCGCTATTTCGTGACCGCTTCGTGAGCGAATTCGATCCGCTGTGTCCGGTGTCACACTATGCCCCAAAGATGCTGATGAGTAATGCTTTTCATACGACCTAGAATCCGGTGTACGCGAATTACGTTGGGCTGCTTACGGTTTATTTGTTACGCCACAGCTATGAATTCCAAAAGTGAGACACACCACAGACTTTGGGATAACCACATCGGTGTTGTTAGCGTTTCGCCCCATGTTTGCTCTCGCGGCCTTGATGTCGCTGATCACTCAGGTATCCGGTACGCCGTACATCCCCGGCGGGGACACTCCGGCGGGCACGGACTGCTCGGGCCTTGCCTCCTGGGTCGCCAACGTGGCGTCCGGAAGGCCGGCGTTCGGCAGCCGCTTCCACACCGGCAATATGGAGTCCGCTCTGCTCGCCCGCGGCTTCCACTACGGCACGGCGCCCAACTCGGTGGTGATCGGCTGGAACGGCGGCCACGCTGCCGTCACCCTGCCGGACGGCACCCCGGTGGCGGCCGGCGAAGGCGGCACCGGCGTGCGGGTCGGGGGCGGCGGGGCCTACCAGCCCCAGTTCACCCGGCACATGTCCCTGCCGGTGCAGGCCCAGCCGATGGACGTCGCGCCCGAGAACGCACCGGCCACCGAGGCTCCTGCGCCACCGCCCGACGCCGAATTTCCGGAGGCCCCGGTGGACCCGGTAGCCCCGGCGGCCCCGGTGCAGGACGGCGCGCTGCCGCCCGACCCGGCGGCACTGCCTGAACCGGCGGCTCCGGTGCCGCCCTGTCTCTTATACACATCTCCGAGCC
>VEQU01000032.1 GCA_018883075.1 Mycobacterium sp. | reverse complement strand
GAACCGACGACCGCGGTGGGCTGCCGGCCTGCGCCGGTCTGCGCCGCGGCCGCGGGCGGCGGGACTTGCGGCGTCTGGGGGGGTGCCGCGGGTATCGCAGTGACCCGCGATCCGGCCGCGGTGTCCTCGGGAGGCAGGGCGGGCGGGAGCGGTTCGGCGGTCACCGGTGAACCGCCCCGTGCCGGCGCGCCCGGGACCGCGGCGGGCGCTGCCGGCTCCGATGAGCGCGGGTTATCGGCAGGGGTGATGAAGGGCAGCCTGTTGTTGCCGCTGAGAGCCACGGTGAGTCCCACGCTCAACCCCAGTACGGCGAGAACACTGGCCACTGCGATGTGCATGCGTGGCCGCCCGGCGCTCTGTCGCGACGGGCGGCGCTGATCGAGATCGATCACCGGTGCGGCGCCGGCGCCGGATGCGGCCGGACCGGCCAGCGCTTTCAGATACGGTCCGAAGCACTCCCGTGCGTAGCCCGTCGACTCCTCCCGGTCTGCCGGCGACTGACCCGGGCGCTTCACGACGACCAGGGAGTGCGCCAGCCGGACGAAGACGTCGGCGACCGCATCCAGGTCCGCAGGGGCACCGGCGACGGCGAGGCGACGCAGCCGCTCGATCACCATCGGGACGCTGGTCTCCATCACGGCGCCCGACAGCATCAGGACCTGCTCGCCGGACTCACTGCTGAGCTCCCGAAGCACGACGGGGTGGTGCTGAACCTCCCAGACGATCTCGGTGAAGGCTTTCAGCGTCCGGTCAGCAAATGACTCGTCCGAGTTGGCGGCGCTGTCGAACGCGGCATCCAGCAGTGCGGTGAATTCGCCGAGGACGGCGGCGGTGAACAGGTCGCTTTTGCTCGGCCAGCGCCGGTAGATGGTCATATGCGACACACCGGCGTATTTCGCCACCAACTCGACGGTCGCCCGCTTGACGCCGAAGTCGGCCAGGACCCGTATCGCCCCGTCGAGAATCTTGGCCCCGGTTGGGTCGGGCTTCTGCGCCGACACAGCACCGCCCTTCGTCGTCCGGGAGTCTCGCTGAGGTCAGGGTAATCCATTCCTGCCTGGGCGGGCCCGCAGCACATCGCCGAGACGTCCAGGAGACACCGGGCTTTCCGGGCATTCAGATACTTGACCCAGGGCTTGCGAGATGATGTTATAGCCTCTGTCAATTAATAACACCCGCAGATCAGAGGGGTTCTGCGCACCGAACCTCGAGGGGCAGGTTGTCCGATGGCAGGACCGGCACACACATTGAGCATCGGGCGGGTCGGCGCGCTCGCCGTGGCCCTGGGGATCGGCGGCGCACTGGCGGCCGTACCGTGGGCGGCCTCCGCCGATGACAGTCACTCAACAGACTCAGTCCGGTCCGTCCGTGGCGGTCAGGGCCAGGTCTCGGGTCGGGCGGCCGCCCCGGATCGGGCACCGGCACCGCCGGCCGCGGCCAAGAAGCAGCAGCTGGGCGCCGCACAACCGGCGCCGCCCCCGGTACCGCCGTCCCGACCCGGCGTGAGCTACCGGTCGATCGACGGCAGCGGTAACAACCTCGCGAACCCGGCGCTCAACGCCACCGGGACCGACTTCAGCCGGATCGGCCCGGCGCACTTCGCCGACGGCGTCTCGGCGCTGCGGACCGACCTGCCCAACCCCCGGACCGTCAGCAATCTGGTGGTCGACGGAAACGGCGCGGTGCCGAACACCGAGGGCCTCTCCGGGATGATGTACGCCTGGGGCCAGTTCGTCGACCACGACATCAACCTCACCAACTCCGACGAGGTCACCCACATCGACATCACGGTGCCCAGTGGCGACCCCACGCTGACCGGTTCGATACCGGTGACCCGTGCCGTGATCGATCCGCTCACCGGCACCACGGGCAAGCCCGCCACCGCCACCAACAATGTGACCGGCTGGCTCGACGCGTCGATGGTCTACGGCTCGGACGCGGCGACCGCTGCCGGTCTGCGCGGCACCGACGGCTATCTGTTGACATCGGCGGGGAACAACCTGCCGATCGTCGACGGTGCGTTCGCCGCCGGGGACATCCGGGTCTCGGAGAACCCCGACCTGACCGCCCTGCACACGATCTTCATGCGCGAGCACAACCGTCAGGTCGACCTGCTCAAGGCCGCGCACCCCGACTGGACCTCAGATCAGCTCTACAACCAGGCTCGCGCCATCGTGACCGCGGAGATCGCGCGGATCACCTACAACGAGTTCCTTCCTCATCTGCTCGGCCGCGGCGCGATCAAGCCCTATCAGGGCTACAAGCCCGGAGTCGACGCCCGGCTCAGTCTCGAATTCGCGGGCGCGGCTTACCGGCTGGGCCACTCGATCGTCTCGGCCAACCTGGAGAAGACCGACGAACAGGGCAACCAGGTCGGTGCGGCCGTCACCCTCAGGGATGCCTTCTTCCAGGATCCGGCTGATTTCGTCATCGATACCGGTGCGGCCGGGTTGCTGCGGCACCTCACCAACGACCCGTCCAATGCTCTCGACGTCCACATCGTCGACGATCTGCGCAACTTCCTGTTCGGCCCGTCGGCGGGCCTGGACCTGGCGGCGATCAACCTGCAGCGCGGCCGCGATCTCGGACTCGGCACGCTCAACGAGACCCGGGCCGCGCTGGGGCTCACGCAGTACACGAGTTTCTCCCAGATAACCTCTGATGCGACCGTCGCCGCAGCGCTGCAAGAGGCCTACGGCGACGTCAACAAGGTGGAACTGTGGATCGGCGGACTGGCCGAGGACCACGTTCCGGGTGCGATGGTGGGGAAGACCTTCTCTGCGATCGTCAGCCGCCAATTCCAGAATCTGCGTGACGGAGACCGTTTCTGGTACCAGAACCAGGGCTTCGATGCGGCCACGCTCAAGGCCATCGAGTCCACCACGCTGTCCTCGGTGATCCTGAACAACACCGATATCGAGCACATGCAGACCGACGCCTTCGTGTACTTCGAACGGCGCAGCGGATCAGCCGGCGGGGGGGTGATGGACGACCCGCTATCCCCGCAACTGGTGGTCGGATCCGACGGCGGCGACACGCTGGTGGGCGGCAGCAAGGGCGACATGCTGGTCGCCGGAACCGGAAGTCAGACCATGACCGGCGCGGCGGGAGCGGACACGTTCGTCATCAGCGGATCCGGCGTCAACGCGGTCGTCACGGATTTCAGGGTTGGCCAGGATCGCCTGCAGTTCGAGAACCTCGGCGTGACAGGGCTGCGCATCGCAGGTGTGGGCACCGACACCGTCATCTCCGTCGGCGGGAGCACGGTGACGTTGCGCGGTGTTCCGGTGACGAAGTTCAAGCAGAACGACGCCGTCCTGCTCTGAACCGGTCTAGCCGGCGACGATCTCGTTGCCGCGCACCACGACCGCACGGGCGGCAAGCGGCTCCGTGGCCGGACCGCGGGCCACCGAGCCGTCCAGATTGAATTTGCTGCCGTGGCAGCGGCACTCCGCGGCGCCGTCGACGATCGTGGTCAGTGCGCAGCCCGCGTGCGTGCAGCGGGCCTTGAACGCCTTGAACACCCCTGCGCTGGGCTGGGTCACCATCGTGCCGTCGACGATGGTGCCGGAGCCCACCGGAACGTCGGCGACCGCGACCAGCGGCGCTCCCGCTGCCGGGGTGGGAGGCGGGGTCTTGTCGGGCGCGGCGCAGGCGGCCAGCGGGGCGACGGCGGCGCCCAGCAGAACCGAGCGCCGCGGCAGGCCATCACGGCAGGTATCCAGGCGGGCGTCACCGTCTGCACCGGACATGGCGCAGTAGCCTAGCCGGGTACGTTGAGAGGCGTCATGACCGACATCCAGAGCTCCCCGGCGAGCATCCCCGCCCTGCGGGTTTCCGATGCCGACCGCAGCGGCACGCTGCGTCGGCTGCACAACGCCGTCGCCCTCGGCCTGATCGACATCGAGGAATTCGGGGAGCGTTCGGCGCAGGTCGCGGTGGCCCGCGCACCTGGCGAACTGCAGGCGCTCGTCGAGGATCTGCCCGCGCCGGGGGCGATCGCCGCCTCGGCCGCCGACCGGCTGGAGTTGCGCGGCTGGCTCGGATCGCTGCACCGGGGTGGCGAGTGGTCGGTGCCGACCCGTCTGGCGCTGGTGCGCAGGGTCGGATCGGTGGACCTCGACCTCACCAACGCCCGCTTCGCCGGTCCCGTGGTGGTGATCGAACTCGACATGGTGCGCGGGTCGGTGGATATCCGGCTGCCCGACGGCGCGAGCGCATCGCTCGACGATGTGACCGTCTACGGCGGCAGCGCCCGGGATCGCCGCAAGAATCCGCCCGCTGACGGACGGCCGCACGTTGTCCTCACCGGGCGGGTGGTGCTGGGGTCGGTGAACATCCGCGGGCCGCGCCGGCCGCTGCTGCGCCGCAGCACATCTGCCCTGCCGCGCCGCGGCAGTACGGCCCTGCCGCGCCGCGGTTAGTCTTACCGCCATGCCCACGCGCAGTGCGCTTCGCGCCGGGGTGGTGTCGCCGACGCTGCCGGTGCCCGCGTCGATCGAGCGGCCCGAGTACGCCTGGCAGGACCGCGTCCGGGAGGGCGGCGAGCCCTGGGTGCAGACGCCCGAGGTCATCGAGAAGATGCGCGTCGCCGGTCGGATCGCGGCCGAGGCCCTTCAGGTGGCCGGCGAAGCCGTCGCACCGGGGGTTACCACCGACGAACTCGACCGCATCGCGCACGAGTACATGGTCGAGCGCGGCGCCTACCCGTCGACACTGGGCTACAAGGGATATCCGAAGTCCTGCTGCACCTCACTCAACGAGATAATCTGCCACGGCATCCCGGACTCCACCGTCATCTCCGACGGTGACATCGTCAACATCGACGTGACCGCCTACATCGACGGCGTGCACGGTGATACCAACGCGACATTCCTGGCCGGTGACGTCACCGAGGAGCATCGGCTGCTCGTCGAACGAACCCGGGAAGCCACCATGCGGGCTATCAAGGCAGTCAAGCCGGGGCGCGCGCTCTCGATCGTCGGCCGGGTGATCGAGTCGTATGCGAACCGATTCGGCTACAACGTGGTTCGCGACTTCACCGGTCATGGCATCGGCACCACGTTCCACAACGGCCTTGTGGTGCTGCACTATGACGAGCCGTCGGTCGAGACCGTGCTCGAGCCCGGCATGACTTTCACGATCGAGCCGATGATCAACCTCGGTTCGCTGGAGTACGAGATCTGGAGCGACGGGTGGACCGTGGCGACCAAGGACCGCAAGTGGACCGCGCAATTTGAGCACACCATCGTCGTGACCGAGGACGGCGCAGAAATCCTCACGCTGCCCGCGTGATGCTGCAGGGCCATCGGTGACGGGCGCACTGCTGATCGCCGGCACCACCTCCGACGCCGGTAAGTCCATGGTCGTGGCCGGTCTTTGTCGGCTGCTGCACCGCAAGGGGGTACGGGTCGCCCCGTTCAAGGCCCAGAACATGAGCAACAACTCCGCCGTCACCCTCGACGGTGGCGAGATCGGTCGCGCCCAGGCCACCCAGGCCCGTGCCGCCGGGCTGGAACCGAGCGTGCGGTTCAATCCGGTGCTGCTGAAGCCGGGAAGCGACCGGACCTCGCAACTGGTGGTTCGCGGCCGGCCGGTGGGCAACGTGGCCGCCGGCGACTACATCGCGCATCGCGATGCCCTCGCGGCGGTCGTCGCCGAGGAACTCGCGGGTCTGCGCCGGCAGTTCGACGTCGTCATCTGCGAGGGCGCGGGTTCGCCGGCCGAGATCAACCTTCGTGCAACCGATCTGGCCAACATGGGACTGGCTCGCGCCGCGGACCTGCCGGTCGTCGTCATCGGTGATATCGACCGCGGGGGGGTGCTGGCCCATCTGTTCGGCACCGTCGCCGTGCTGGAACCAGATGATCAGAAACTCATCGCGGGTTTCATCATCAACAAGTTCCGCGGCGATCCCGCCCTGCTGGAACCGGGCCTGCAGCAGTTGAGGTCACTGACCGGACGCCGAACCTACGGTGTGCTGCCCTACACCGGACGAATGTGGCTCGACACCGAGGACTCACTGTCGGTGCTCGCCGGCGGTGTGGTGGGTGAGCCGGCGCCGCCGGCCGGCGAGGAGTGGCTGCGGGTGGCGGCCGTGCGGCTACCGCGCATCTCCAACACCACCGACATCGAGGCGCTCGCGTGCGAGCCGGGTGTTCTCGTCCGCTGGGCGGCCAGTCCCGCGGACCTCTCCGACGCCGATGTGATCGTGATCCCCGGCAGCAAGGCCACCGTCGCCGATCTCGACTGGCTACGCGCGGGCGGTCTGGACGACGCGATCCTGGCGCACGCGGCGGGCGGCCGGGCGGTGCTGGGCGTGTGCGGTGGATTCCAGATGCTCTGCCGCAGCATCGACGACGACATCGAGAGCGGCCGCGGCACGGTCGGCGGACTGGGCCTGCTCGACGCCGACGTCACCTTCGCCGCCGAGAAGCGGTTGCGGCGCTGGGACGAACCGCTGAGCGGATACGAGATCCACCATGGTGTGTTGACCCGCTGTTCCGAGCAGAGCTGGTTCCACGCCGGCGGGCAGACCCACGGCTGGGTGAACGGCAGTGTTTTCGGCACTCACTGGCACGGACTACTCGACAACGACGACTTCCGGCGCGCCTGGCTGCGCGAGGCGGCAGCCACCCGGCCTGGATTTCAGGTGGCCCCGGACGTCAGCGTTGCCGCCCGGCGCGACGCGCAACTGGACCTGATGGCCGACCTGCTGGCCGCGCACCTCGACCTCGATGCCGTCCTGGCACTGCTCGACGGTCCGCCGCGCCCGTCGCCGGTCATCAGCAGCGCCGTCGGTCACCTACCCTGGCTCGCATGAGGTATGCCGTCATCGCCGCGCTGGCCGTGCTGCTGGCCGGTTGCGGACCCACGGTCGCCGGCGACCCGACCTGGCCGGGAGCTGCCCTGGCCCGTGCCGCACTGGGCGCCGCGGACTTCCCGCCCGGCGTGCAGTACGACCGCATCACCGAGACACCCGGGCAGCCCGACGGAGCGGGTGCGCCCGGCCCCATGCTGTCGCGCCCGGAGGGCTGTTCCAATGCGCTGACCAACGTCATCGCACAGTCGGCCGAACGCGGACCGGGCAGCGCGCTGAAGTACTCGGCAGCCTATGACGGTGCCCGCATCATGATGACCCTGCTGTCGGGGAACCTGGACCTGGAACGGCTGAGCGCCCAGGCCGCCCGGTGCTCGCAGTTCGAGGCATTCTTCGATCCGGCCTCCGACGGCATCCCGATCGTCACCTCCGACCTGGCCGGCCTGGCTCCGGACGCGCTGGCCTACCAGCAGACGATGACTCTGGGGGAAATCGTGGACAGCGTGTACATGGGCTTCCAGAACGTCGGGAGCAGATCGCTGTTCGCCATCGCCTACCCCACCCGCAACCCCGATCTTGCGGCCAAAGCGACACTGCCGCAGACCTTTCTGGACGTCTTCACCAGGCAGGCCGACAAGTTGCGTTCTTCCTGATTAGCGGCCTTCCTGAGTAGCGTCTGAGAGCCGGAGGTAAAACGGGCTGCCGCCGATGTGGCCGCAGTAGCGTTGCCGGATGCCTGCGACGATGATGACGGTCGACGGGTTCCCGGTTCAGGTGGTGGCGAGCGGACCGGAGAAGGGGCCCCACGTCGTTGTGCTCGGCGCCGCCCTGCACGCACCGGCGGCGTACGACGCGCTGTGTGCGCGGCTTCACGTCGCCGCGCTGCGGACGGTGGTCATCGGCGCCGATCCCCGTCTGCATCCCAAGGCCGTGGTGGCCATCCTCGACGCGCTCGAGGTGCCGTGGGCGGTTCTGGTGGGTGACAGGTTCGGCGCCGAGGTGGCCTGGGAACTGGCCGCCGCCCGGCCCGACCGCTTCACCGGCCTGATCGTCATCGACCGCGGACATCCCCGGGTGGCCGACCCGCGCGGCGTCATCCGCGATCGCGACTGCCCGGCCGTCGAGATCGACACCACCGCACTGGTCACCAGCCCGGCCGCCCGGGCGACCGCGAAGGCCAGCCAGCGTCACGTCTACAGCGACTTCCGGCTGGCCGAGTTCACCGGCCGCCGCGACGCCGCCGAGTCCACCGCGCAACTTGCGGCCGAGATAGTTCTGCGCACCAACAGTTGGTGAGGGTCACGGGCGCTGCTGTGCCTCGCTGAGCTCCACCTGCCGCACCGGCCCGGTGAACCACTTCTTCACCGACACATGCCAGTACACGAACAGCAGGAAAAGCACCCCGAACACCACCAGCGGGGTGTAGTTGACGAACTTCCACTCGAAACTCGGATCCCACGGCATGCCCCCCATCGAGGTGGGGAACATCGCGATGGCCGAAGTGATCAGGATCTCCGCGATCGCCACCGGCGCCATCCAGCGGTAGTGGCCGCGCAGGTTCCAGCTGCCCACCTGAAAGGAGTCGCCGGCCTTCCATCGGTAGTAGATCGGCACCGCGAAACACAGGTACAGGCCGACGACGCCGATAGACACCACCGCGAAGAACGCCACCGGGACGGGCGCCCCGTTGATGTCCACCTCGACCAGCGCGGGCAGGGTCAGCAGCGCTGCGACCACCGCCGTCACGATTACCGCGTTGGCCGGGACCTTGTTGGCGTTGATCGCCGACCACAGCCGGTGGCCGGGAACCGCGCGGTCCCGGCTGAAGGCGAACAGCATCCGCGACGCGCTGGTCTGGCAGGCCGTCGTGCAGAACAGCTGCCCGGCGGTTGAGATCAGCAGCACCAGTGCCGCCCACTTGGAGTCCAGCGCCTGGCTGAAGATCGCCGCCACCGCGCCGCCGGCTTTCGAGACCTCATCGGCGTCCTGCACGGCGAACAGGAAGGACAGCAGCAGAATCCAGCCACCGATCACCGAGTAGAAGATCGAGCGCCAGATGCCTTTGGCGGCGGCGTTGGCGGCGCTCTTGGTCTCCTCGGACAGGTGAGCGGAGGCGTCATAGCCGGTGATCGTGTACTGGGTGAGGATGGCGGAGATGGGCAGCACGAACAGCAGCCAACCCCACCCGGACGTCGACCCGCCGAACATGCCGCTGTTGTTGATGGTCCGGGCGAACACGTCCGAGACGCTGGCGTGCTGTTCGGGAACCAGCCACAGGACCGCGATCACCGTGGCGGCGCCGGCTACGTGCCACCAGACCGAGATATTGTTGATGACGGCCAGCAGGTGGCTGGAGAAGATGTTGATGACCGCGACGACGGCGAGGATCACCACGAACATCACGAATGTCCGCTGAAGGCTGTATCCGGCCAGCCAGTTCTCGCTCATCGTTCCGAGTGTGAGGTCCAGGAACGTGGCGCTGCCGTAGGCGACGGAGGCCAGGATCGCGGTGAGTCCGATGAGATTCAGCCATCCGGTGTAATAGCCGGCTTTGGGCCCGCCCAGTTTCGCCGCCCACCAATAGATTCCGCCCGAGGTGGGGTACGCCGACACCAGTTCGGACAGACAGAAGCCGACCAGGAGGATGAAGGCGCCCACGATCGGCCAGCCCCACGCGATCGCCGCCGGGCCGCCGTTGTTCCAGCCCAGGCCGAACGAGGTGAAGCAGCCCGCCAGAATCGAGATGATCGAGAACGAGATGGCGAAGTTGGAGAATCCCGACCATGAGCGTTGCAGCTCCTGGCTGTAACCCAGCCGGGCAAGGTGGAGTTCATCCTCGTCGAGAATTTCATGACCCTCCGGCACGGGCGTCTCCTTCGTGGTGCGGGTGCAGCTGGGGACAAGCAGTGCTACGGACAATAGGCCGGTTCTCGCTGCGGTGTCCTACCTTTTCCGTGTCGATCGTGTAAACCTGGGAGGCCAGCGATTCGAGGGAGCGCATGTGACGACTGAGGGCACCGGACGCCGGCGTGGGCTGCTCACACTCGGCGAATTGGAACGGCTGATGGCAGCCGGGGACATCGACACCGTGATCGTCGCCTTCGCAGACATGCAGGGCCGGCTCACCGGCAAGCGGGTGTCTGCCCGGCTGTTCGTCGAAGAGGTGGCCGCCCACGGCGCAGAGTGCTGCAATTACCTGCTCGCCGTGGACGTGGACATGAACACCGTCGACGGATACGCGATGTCAGGCTGGGACACCGGCTACGGCGACATGGTGATGCGCCCGGATATCAGCACGCTGCGGCTGATCCCGTGGTTGCCCGGCACGGCACTGGTGATCGCTGATCTGTGCTGGGAGGGTGGCGATCCGGTGGCGGCCGCCCCGCGCAGCATCCTGCGCGCGCAGACAGACCGGCTGGCGCAGCGCGGTCTGGTGGCGTGTGTGGGCACCGAGTTGGAATTCATGGTCTTCGATCACCGATACCGCGACGCCTGGGCGGCCGGTTACCGCAACCTGCGCAAGGCCAGCGACTACAACGTCGACTACGCCATTCACGCCTCGACGCGGACCGAGCCGCTGTTACGTGACATCCGCCTCGGCATGGACGGCGCCGGCATGTACTGCGAGGGCGTCAAAGGCGAGTGCAACCTGGGCCAGCAGGAGATCGCCTTCCGCTACGACGACGCGATCATCACCTGCGACAACCACACCATCTACAAGAACGGCGCCAAAGAGATCGCCGACCAGCACGGTCAGGCGCTGACCTTCATGGCGAAGTTCGACGAGCGGGAAGGCAACAGCTGCCATATCCACATCTCGCTGCGCGCGACCGACGGCACGGCCGTCTTCGCCGACGATTCTGGGCCGCGGGGGATGTCGGAGATGTTCGCGCACTTCCTCGCCGGACAGCTCGCAGCGATGCGCGAACTGAGCCTGCTGTTCGCGCCGAATATCAACTCCTACAAGCGGTTCGTGGAGGGCAGCTTCGCGCCGACCGCGATCGCATGGGGCCTGGACAACCGCACCTGCGCTCTTCGGGTGGTCGGGCACGGACACTCCATGCGGGTCGAGAACCGCGCGCCCGGTGGTGATGTCAACCAGTACCTGGCGGTCGCGGGCATGATCGCCGCCGGTCTGCACGGAATCGACCGCCGCCTTGAGCTTCCCGAGCCCTTCGTGGGCAATGCCTACACCGGCGGCGCGCGACGGCTGCCCACCACCCTGGCCGAGGCGGCGGAATTGTTCGAATCCTCCGAGATCGCGAGGGCCGCCTTCGGTGACGACGTCGTCGAGCACTACCTCAACGCCGCGCGCATCGAGGTGCGGGCGTTCGACTCCGCGGTGACCGACTGGGAGAGGGTGCGCGGTTTTGAACGCTTCTAGCCGCTCGCCGCTGATCGGTTTGACCACCTATCGGCAACAGGCTCGGAGCGGGGTTTGGGACGTGCACGCCAGCTTCCTGCCCGGTGTCTACCTCGACGGCGTCACACTCGGCGGTGGCATCGCCGTCCTGTTGCCACCCCAGCCGGTTGACACGGGAGCAGCCGCCCGGGTGCTCGACGCACTCGACGGCCTGATCATCACCGGCGGCCGCGATGTGGACCCGGCCGCCTACGGTCATGAGCCACACCCGGCGACCGACGAACCGGCCCGCGATCGCGACGCCTGGGAATTCGCCCTCACCGACGCCGCACTGCAGCGGCGGATGCCCATCCTCGGCATCTGCCGCGGTGCCCAGGTGCTCAACGTCGCCCTCGGCGGCACACTGCACCAGCATCTGCCCGACGTGATCGGGCACACCCGCCACCAGCCCGCAGACGCGGTCTTCTCCACCACGACGGTGCAGACCGTGTCGGGCAGCCGACTGGCCGGCCTGATAGGCGAGTCGACCCACGCGAAGTGTTATCACCACCAGGGGATCGCACGCCTCGGTGAGGGACTGGTGGTCAGCGCGACCAGCGACGGTGTCATCGAGGCGGTGGAGAAACCCGGCGAGCAATTCGTCGTGGCGGTGCAGTGGCACCCTGAGGAGACCCTCGATGACCTGCGCCTGTTCTCCGGACTGGTCGAGGCGGCGAAGGACTACAGGTCCACGAGAGGGGAACAGTGACGAGCACGCAGCTGATCAACCCGGCCAACGAGGAGCCGCTGCGCACCGTCGAGCTGCTCGACTCCGCGGCGGTCGATGACGCGGTGGCGCGGGCCAAGGCCGCGCAGAAGGTTTGGGCCGCGCGCCCGCCGGCCGAGCGGGCCGCCGCCCTGCGTGAGTTCGCCGCCGTCGTGGACGCCCACGTCGGCGAACTCGCGGCACTGGAGGTGGCCAACTCCGGGCACCCGGTGTCGGCGGCCGAGTGGGAGGCGGGACACGTCCGCGATGTGCTGCAGTACTACTCCGCAGCCCCGGAGCGCCTCAGCGGCAGGCAGATTCCGGTGGCGGGCGGTCTGGATGTGACATTCCACGAGCCGATCGGGGTGGTCGGGGTGATCACGCCGTGGAACTTCCCGATGCCGATCGCGTCGTGGGGGTTCGCGCCCGCACTGGCGGCGGGCAACGCCGTTGTGCTCAAACCCGCAGAGTGGACGCCGCTGACCAGCATCCGGCTCGGCGAATTGGCGGTACAGGCCGGACTCCCGCCGGATCTCTTTCAGGTGCTGCCGGGCAAGGGCAGCGTCGTGGGTGAGCGGTTCGTCTCCCACCCGGATGTCCGCAAGATCGTCTTCACCGGCTCGACCGAGGTCGGGACCCGGGTGATGGCCGGCGCGGCGCAACTGGTCAAACGGGTCACGCTGGAACTCGGCGGGAAGAGTGCGAACATCGTCTTCGACGACTGCGATCTGGAACGCGCCGCGGCCACCGCACCGTACGGAGTATTCGACAACGCCGGACAGGACTGCTGCGCGAGGAGCCGGATCCTCGTGCAGCGCAGTGTCTACGACCGGTTCATGGAGTTGCTGGAGCCTGCCGTCAAGGGTGTGGTGGTGGGTGATCCAGCGCGTCGTGAGACTCAGATGGGACCGCTGGTGTCCCGCAAGCAACTCGAGTCGGTGTCCGGTTACGTGCCCGATGACGCCCCGGTGGCGTTCCGAGGGAGTGCGCCGGACGGTCCCGGATACTGGTTCCCGCCGACGGTGCTCACCCCCTCCCGAGGCGACAGGACGGTCACCGAGGAGATCTTCGGGCCCGTCGTGGCGGTACTTGCGTTCGAGGACGAGGCGGATGCGATCGAACTGGCCAACGCCACCGAATACGGCTTGTCGGGTTCGATCTGGACGGAGAACCTTTCGCGTGCGCTGAGGGTCTCCCGTGCGGTCGAGTCAGGCAATCTCAGCGTCAACTCGCACTCGTCGGTGCGCTACAGCACCCCGTTCGGCGGCTTCAAGCAATCCGGCCTGGGCCGCGAACTCGGCCCGGACGCGCCCGAACACTTCACCGAGACCAAGAACGTCTTCATCGCGATCGGAGATCCGCAGTGACCGCAGCCAACATCGACCTCACCCAGCGGCTGGCCGGCAAGGTAGCGGTGATCACAGGGGCCGCCAGCGGTATCGGACTGGCGTCGGCCCGCCGGATGCGGGCCGAGGGCGCCACCATCGTGGTCGGCGATATCGACCCGAAGGCCGGCGAGCCGGTGGCCGACGAACTCGACGGGCTCTTCGTCTCCGTGGACGTCGCAGACCAAGGGCAGGTCGATAACCTCTTCGACGCCGCGGCAGCCGCCTACGGATCGGTGGACATCGCGTTCAACAACGCCGGGATCTCACCGCCCGACGATGACCTCATCGAGAACACCGAACTTCCCGCGTGGCAGCGGGTGCAGGACGTCAACCTCAGGAGCGTCTATCTGTGCTGCCGGGCCGCGCTGCGGCATATGGTGCCGGCCGGACGCGGTTCGATCATCAACACCGCCTCGTTCGTGGCGGTGATGGGATCGGCGACATCACAGATCTCCTACACCGCATCCAAGGGCGGGGTGCTGGCGATGAGCCGTGAACTCGGCGTGCAGTACGCCCGGCAGGGCATCCGGGTCAACGCCCTGTGCCCCGGGCCGGTGAACACCCCGCTGTTGCAGGAGCTCTTCGCCAAGGATCCCGAGCGGGCGGCCCGGCGCCTGGTGCACGTGCCGATCGGCCGGTTCGCCGAGCCGGAGGAACTCGCCGCCGCGGTGGCGTTTCTGGCCAGCGACGACTCGTCTTTCATCACTGGATCGACGTTCCTGGTGGACGGCGGAATCAGCGGCCACTACGTGACTCCGCTGTAGCGCTGTTCGGAGAGTCCGGGCGCCCGGATCACGCCAATCCGGCCAGCCAGCGGTCGAGCTCGCGATAGGCAGTCACGCGGGGTCCGGTCAGCGACAGAAAGACGTCGTGCTTGGCGTCGGGGATCGGCACGATGTTCTGGCGGTTGCCGATGCAGCCGGCCCAGCGGGCGATGTGCTCGACGTCGAGCACCGCGTCGCCGCGCTGCATCACATCGGTTCCGGCGGTCTCGGCGACGCTGTGGTCCGATCGCAGCACGAGATTGGGGACGCCGACGTCCAGCCCGCGGTGCAACCGCGCCTGTCCGCGGCGGATGGCGTGGATCCAGCCCGCGGTGATCGGGAAGCCGCCGATCGGCTTCCACTGCAGGTTGTAGTCGAACTCGCCGTGATAGTCCCGGTGCAGCGTCAACCCGTAGCCGCCCTTGCCGGCCGGGCGCAGCACCCGCGTCCTGGCGACCCGCGATGCCGCGCTCACCGCCGTCGAGGTCACCCGGGCCCGAAGGATGGCCGGACCGTTGAGGTCCAGGAAGGGGCTGTTGAGCACCAGTCCGACGAGTCCGAGTGCCGCAGTGTCCCCGCGCCGGCGCACCCGGTCGAGCCACAGCGACACGACCAGGCCGCCGGTGGAATGTCCGTACACCATCGCGCCCGCGCCGGGATTCTCCGCTGCGATGAGCGAGCACGCCCACTGAAGTTCGCGGTCATAGCGCGACAGGTCGGTGGTGAAGTGCGGAGTCTGGCCCGACCGCCAGGATCGCCCGCACTTGTGCAGGTCGATCCCGTAGAACCGGATGCCTTGCGCGGCGAGGTGATCGACGAGTTCGGTGTTGAAGAAGTAGTCGGTGAAACCGTGCACCGCCAGCATCGTGCGGGTGGCGGGGGGCTGCTCGGCGCGGCGGACCAGCGTCGCGAACAGTTCACCCTCGCCGTCGGGATCGGCGCCCAGCGACAGGGTGGTCCGGAGGTAGCCGGACAGCTCGTCGTCGACCCACCCGGCTGCCGCAGACCGCACGGACCCAACCCTAGTTCGCCGCCGCCGACTCCGGCGGGTGCCGGGCCGGGGGCCGGGATAACCTTGCTGCATGCCTGAACGCGCGGGACTGGTGTGACGCCGGCGCTGCGACTCTGCCGCGGGGCGGATCTGGACGCTACGACCCTCTACGAACTGCTCAAACTTCGGGTCGAGGTGTTCGTGGTCGAACAGAACTGCCCCTACCCGGAACTCGACGGACGTGACCTGTTGCGCGAGACCCGGCACTTCTGGCTTCAGAACGCGCGCGGCGAGGTGATCTCCACGCTACGGCTGATGGAGGAGTTTCCCGAGGGCCGCACGGTATTCCGGATCGGCAGGGTATGCACCGCGCAGAGCGAGCGCGGCCAGGGGCACACCGGCCGGCTGATGGCGGCCGCGCTCGCCGAAGTCGGCGAGTTGCCCTGCCGCATCAGCGCGCAGACCTATCTGGCCGGTATGTACGCCCGGCACGGTTTCACTCAGGACGGTCCGGAGTTCCTCGAAGACGCCATCGCTCACATTCCCATGCTGCGCGCGCCCATGCTGCGGACGGCGCGGCCGTGACAATCGCCCCGTATCCGTTCAGTGCCATCGTCGGACACGACCGCCTGCTGCTGGCGCTGCTGCTCTGCGCGGTGCGGCCCGAGATAGGTGGGGTTCTGATCCGCGGGGAGAAGGGCACCGCGAAATCGACCGCCGTGCGCGCGCTGGCGTCCGTACTGGCCGGCGCCGACCCTGACGCGCACCTGGTGGAGCTGCCGATCGGCGCCACCGAGGACCGGGTGGTCGGCTCATTGGACCTGCAGAAGGTGCTGCGCGACGGCGAGCACGCGTTCTCCCCGGGTCTGCTGGCCCGCGCGCACCGCGGTGTGCTCTACGTCGACGAGGTGAACCTGCTGGCCGACCATCTCGTCGACGTTCTCCTCGACGCCGCGGCGATGGGACGGGTGCATATCGAACGAGACGGTGTCTCGCACAGCCATGAGTCGCGCTTCGTCCTGATCGGCACCATGAACCCGGAGGAGGGCGAACTCCGGCCGCAACTGCTCGACCGGTTCGGCCTTACGGTCGACGTCACCGCCTCCCGGGACGTGGCGGTCCGCAGCGAGGTGGTCCGCCGCAGGCTGGCCTACGAGGCCGATCCGGGCGCGTTCGCCGCGTCATATGCCCGGGCCGACGGTGAGCTGGGCGCCCGAATCGCGGCGGCTCGCGCGGTGGTCGGCGATGTGGTGCTGGGCGACCGGGAACTGGATCGCATCGCCGCGCTGTGCGCGGCCTTCGACGTCGACGGTATGCGCGCCGATCTGGTGATCGCCCGCGCGGCGGTGGCACATGCCGCATGGCGCGGTGCGCCGGCGGTGGCTGACGAGGACATCCGGGTGGCCGCCGAGCTGGCACTGCCGCACCGCCGTCGCCGTGACCCGTTCGACGATCCCGGTATCGACCCCGGTGATCTCGACGACGCCCTTCGGTGCGGCGACGAGGGATCCGGCGGTGATGACGACCCGGATCCCGACCCGCCCGGCGGCGGGGTCGACGGCCCGGCCGGCGAGTCTGCCGCCGGGCATCAGCGGCAGCCGTCCGGCGACTCTCGCTCCCGTCCCTCCGCGCCGCCGGCGGCCACCTTCGGCACCCGCGCGCTCGTCGTGCCCGGCGTCGGCGACGGAGCGGCAGGGCGCCGCTCGGCGTCGCGTAACTCCTCGGGTGCATCGGTCGGAGCCAGTCCGGCGCCGGAACGCGGACACGGCCTGCACCTGTTCGCCACGCTGCTCGCCGCCGCCGACCGCAGCACCGGACCGGGGCCGCTGCGCCCGCAGCCCGCCGATGTACGCCGGGCCACCCGGATCGGCCGGGAGGGCAATCTGGTCATCTTCGTCGTCGACGCGTCCGGCTCGATGGCGGCCCGCGACCGCCTGTCGGCGGTCTCCGGCGCGGCACTGTCACTGCTGCGCGACGCCTATCAGCGCCGCGACACCGTCGCCGTCATCACCTTCCGCGCAGGCGGCGCCCGCCTGCTCCTGCCGCCGACCGCCTCGGCGTATACCGCCTCGAAGCGGCTGGCACGGTTCGACACCGGCGGCACCACGCCACTCGCCGAGGGACTACTGGCGGCGCGCGAGGTCGTGATCCGCGAACGCGCCAGGGACGCCTCGCGGCGGCCGCTGGTCGTGGTGCTCACCGACGGGCGGGCCACCGGCGGTCCGGATCCGCTGCGGCGCTCCCGCATTGCCGCACAACGGCTGGTGGCCGAGGGTGTGGCGGCCGTGGTGGTCGACTGTGAGACGTCATATGTGCGGCTGGGGCTGGCCGGCGAGCTGGCTGCGCATCTGCGCGCGCCGCAACTGCGGCTGGGCCAGCTGCGCGCGGATGCACTTGCCGACGCGGTACGGCGAGCGGCCTGATGCCGCAGGGCAGACCGGTCTCGACCCCCGACGACGGTCTCACCACCCGCCAGCGCCGTAGCGTTCCGGTGCTCGCGGTGCACACCGGGGCGGGCAAGGGTAAGTCCACCGCTGCCTTCGGTATGGCGTTGCGGGCATGGAACGCGGGCATGAGCGTCGCGGTGTTCCAGTTCGTCAAGAGCGCCAAATGGAAGGTCGGGGAGGAGGCGGCCTTCTCCGAACTCGGCCGGCTGCACGCCGCGCACGGCAGCGGCGGCGCGGTCGAGTGGCACAAGATGGGGGCCGGGTGGTCCTGGTCGCGGAAGTCCTCGTCCGAGGAAGACCACGCGGCCTCTGCCGCCGAGGGCTGGGCCGAGATCTCCCGGCGGCTCGCCGCCGAACTGCACGACTTCTACGTTCTCGACGAGTTCACCTATCCGCTGAAATGGGGCTGGCTGGACGTCGACGAGGTGGTCGACACACTGGTGGGACGGCCCGGCCGCCAGCACGTGGTCATCACCGGCCGCGACGCGCCGGCGCGACTGATCGACGCCGCCGACCTGGTGACCGAGATGGCGTATGTCAAGCATCCGATGGACGCCGGCCGTAAGGGCCAGCGCGGCATCGAGTGGTGAGTTCCGCGTGGTGACGGTCCCCGGCGTCGTCGTCGCCGCGCCGTCTTCCGGCAGTGGGAAGACATGCGTCGCAACGGGTCTGATGGGGGCGCTGCGCGCCGCCGGCCGCACGGTCGCCCCGTTCAAGGTCGGACCCGACTTCATCGACCCCGGCTACCACGCGCTGGCCACCGGACGGCCGGGCCGTAACCTCGACCCGGTCCTGGTCGGCGAGGATCTCATCGGTCCGCTGTACCGGCACGGTTCACTCGGCGCCGATATCGCCGTCATCGAGGGTGTGATGGGTCTGTTCGACGGCCGTATCGACGATGCGCTCGTCATGCCACCGCGCGGGTCCACCGCGCAGGTGGCCCGACTGCTCGGCGCCACCGTGCTGCTGGTGGTCGATGTTCGTGGTCAGAGTCAGAGCATTGCCGCTGTGCTACAAGGTTTTTCGACTCTGGCGCCCGGCATCCGCATCGGTGGCGTGATTCTCAACAATGTCGGATCACCTCGCCATGAGCAGGTGCTGCGGCAGGCCTGCGACGCGGTCGGAGTTCCGGTCATGGGTGCGCTGCCGCGCCACGGCGCGATGGCTGTCCCGTCCCGTCACCTCGGTCTGGTGACCGCCGTCGAGCACGGCGCGCAGGCCGCCGCTGCGGTGACGGCGATGACCGATCTGGTACGCGCCCACATCGACGTCGCCGCGGTGGCCGCGCTCGCTCGCGGCGACGTCAGCGCGCCTGCGTGGTCGCCGGCGGACGCGGTGGGCGAGCCGGTGGCGGGAAACCCGGTGGTGGCCGTCGCCGGCGGCAGGGCATTCAGCTTCGGCTACGCCGAGCACACCGAACTGCTCAGCGCCGCCGGGGCGCAGCCGGTTGTCTTCGATCCCCTGACTGACACCTTGCCGGAGTCTGCGGCGGCGGTGGTGTTGCCGGGCGGGTTTCCCGAGGAACATCTCGAGTCGCTGTCAGCCAACACCGCGTTGCGCGAACAGATCCGAACGCTGGCCGCCCGCGCTCCGGTGCACGCCGAGTGCGGCGGACTGACCTATTTGATGAGCGATCTCGACGGTCACCCGATGTGCGGGGTGCTGCGTGGCTCGGCACAGTTCGGGCCGCGGCTGACGCTGGGGTACCGCGATGCCGTGGCAGCGGCCGACTCGGCGCTGCACCCTGCGGGTGAGCGTGTCACCGCGCACGAATTCCATCGCACCACAGTCGAGTTCGCCGAGCCGGTCGGTCCGGCCTGGTTCATGCAGCCATCGACATCGGAGGGGGCTATCCGGGGCGGGGTTCATGCGTCATACCTGCACACCCATCCGGCGGCCCGTCCGCACTCGGTCCGCCGGTTCGTCGAGCAGTCGACGCTTTAGGCTCTCACCGGTGAGCGACAACGCCTACCTCGTCGGCCTGCGGTTGGCGGGGAAGAAGGTCGTCGTCATCGGCGGCGGCACCGTCGCCCAGCGGCGGGTGCCTGTGCTCATCGCCGGCGGCGCGGAGGTGCACGTCATCGCCCGCGCCGCCACTCCCGCGGTGGAGGCGCTCGCCGAGCAGCAACCCGGTATCACCCTGGAGGTGCGCGACTACCGCGACGGCGATCTCGAGGGCGCCTGGTACGCGATCGCCGCCACCGATCAGCCCGCTGTCAACGCCGCCGTGGTCGCCGAGGCCGAACGGCGCCGGATCTTCTGCGTGCGCGCCGACTCCGGGCGCGAGGGCACCGCGGTGACGCCGGCCTCGTTCGAGTACGAGGGGCTGCTGGTGGGTGTCCTCGCCGGCGGCGAGCACCGCCGGTCGGCGGCGGTCCGCTCGGCCATCCGCGACGCGTTCGCCCAGGGCCGCATCAGCCCGGATCTGGTCGCCGCCACCGCATCCGACATCGTGCCGGGAGGTGTGGCGCTGGTCGGCGGGGGACCGGGTGACCCGGAACTGATCACCGTCCGCGGCCGGCGGCTGCTGGCCTACGCCGACGTCGTCGTCGCCGACCGTCTCGCCCCGCCCGAGCTGCTCGCCGAACTGGCGCCCAACGTCGAGGTGATCGACGCCGCCAAGATCCCGTACGGGCGGGCGATGGCCCAGGAGGCCATCAATGCGGTCCTCATCGAGCGGGCGCGGGCGGGCCAGTTCGTCGTCCGGCTCAAGGGCGGGGACCCTTTCGTGTTCGCCCGCGGCTACGAGGAGGTGCTGGCCTGCGCCGAGGCAGGCATCCCGGTGACCGTGGTGCCCGGTGTGAGCAGCGCCATCGCGGTGCCGGCGCTCGCCGGGGTCCCGGTCACCCACCGTGCGATCAATCACGAATTCGTGGTGATCAGCGGCCATCTCTCACCGGATGACCCGGAATCGCTGGTGAACTGGGACGCCCTGGCGAAATTGTCCGGAACGCTGGTCCTGCTGATGGCGGTCGAACGCGTCGAACTGTTCGCCGCCGCCCTCCTTAAGGGCGGCCGGCCTGCCCAAACGCCGGTCCTGGTGGTGCAGCAGGGCACCACCGCAGCTGAGCGGATCCTCCGCGCAACCCTCTCTGACGTCGCTGAACGCATCCGCGACGAGGGAATTCGCCCGCCGGCGGTGATCGTTATCGGCCCGGTGGCGGCGTTCGAGACCTTATCGGGACTTTAAAGTTCTCTTAATATTCGGGTAGGGTTGCCGCCTATGACGGCCCTCAGTGATGCCGAGCGCGCGTCCGGACCCCGGATCGCCCCCGACTCGCCGCGGCTGCTCCCGCTACCGATTGGGCAGGCGCACCCGGAGCCGGCCGGCCCCGCCGGAGGTTCCTCGTGGCGCTTCATCGCCGCCGTCGTCGCGATCGGCGGGATGCAACTGCTTGCCACGATGGACAGCACGGTGGCCATCGTCGCCCTGCCGAAGATTCAGGACGAGCTGAACCTGTCCGACGCCGGACGCAGCTGGGTGATCACCGCCTACGTGCTGACCTTCGGCGGGCTGATGCTGCTGGGCGGTCGGCTCGGCGACACCATCGGGCGCAAACGGACGTTCATCGTCGGCGTCACGCTGTTCACCATCGCCTCGGTGCTGTGCGGGATCGCCTGGGACGAGACCACCCTGGTGATCGCGAGGCTGCTGCAGGGCGTCGGGGCGGCGATCGCCTCGCCCACCGGGCTGGCGCTGATCGCCACCACCTTCCCGAAGGGTCCGCCGCGCAACACGGCCACCGCGATCTTCGCCGCGATGACCGGTATCGGCTCGGTGATGGGCCTGGTGGTCGGCGGCGCCCTCGTCGAGGTGTCCTGGCGGCTGGCGTTCCTGGTGAACATCCCGATCGGCGTGCTGATGATCTACCTGGCGTGGACCACCCTGCGCGAGACGCATCGCGAACCGATGAAACTTGACGCCGCGGGCGCGCTGCTGGCCACGGTGGGGTGCACCGCCGCGGTGTTCGGCTTCACCCAGGGTCCGGAGAACGGCTGGCTGAATCCGATGACACTGCTGTCCGGCCTGATCGCGCTGGGCACGTTCGCGGCGTTCGTCGCCGTCGAGCGCAGCGCGGTCAACCCGGTGGTGCCGTTCCGGCTCTTCGCCGACCGCAACCGCCTGGCCACCTTCGCCGCGGTGTTCCTCGCCGGCGGGGTGATGTTCACCCTCACCGTCCTGATCGGCCTGTACGTCCAGGACATCATGGGATACAGCGCGCTGCGGGCCGGGATCGGATTCATCCCGTTCGTCGTCGCCCTCGGCGTCGGACTCGGAGTGTCCTCGCAACTGGTGAACTACTTCCCGCCCAGGCTGCTGGTGATTTCCGGCGGCGTGCTGGTGCTCGGTGCGATGCTCTACGGCTCCACACTCGACGCCGGCATCCCGTACTTCCCGAATCTGCTGGCACCGATCGTCGTCGGCGGTATGGGGATCGGCATGATCGTCGTCCCGCTCACCGTCTCGGCGATCGCCGGCGTGGGACTCGACCAGATCGGCCCGGTGTCGGCGATCGCGCTCATGTTGCAGAACCTCGGCGGCCCGGTGGTGCTGGCCGTCATCCAGGCCGTCATCACCTCCCGCACCC
Organism: Mycobacterium sp.; assembly: GCA_018883075.1. Taxonomy (GTDB): domain Bacteria; phylum Actinomycetota; class Actinomycetes; order Mycobacteriales; family Mycobacteriaceae; genus Mycobacterium. The sequence goes on along the minus strand of VEQU01000032.1, from coordinate 613 downwards.
TGTATCTGGGCGGCACCACCGGACCCGTCGCGAAGATGACCCCCGACCAGCTGCACGCACTGGATCACGGTTACACCTACGGACTGCTGTGGGTGGCGGGGGCGGCCGTGATCGTCGGCGCGGTGGCGCTGTTCATCGGCTACTCCGCCCAGGAGGTGGCGCACGCCCAGGACGTCAAGGAAGCCATCGACGCCGGGGAGCTCTAGGGGCCCCACCCCGCCGGCCGCCCCTCGGTAGGGTGACTGTCCATGGCCGGCGTGAGTTCTCCCGAACCGCCTGCCCGCCCCCTCGCCTCCAGCGTCCTGGGGGTCGCGATCGTCGCGATCACCGGCATGCAGCTGATGTCCACCCTGGACGGCACCATCGTCATCGTCGCGCTGCCCCGCATGCAGGAACAGCTCGACCTCTCCGACGCCGCCAAGAGTTGGGTGATCACCGCCTACGTGCTGACCTTCGGCGGCCTGCTGCTGCTCGGCGGCCGGGTCGGCGACGCGATCGGGCACAAACGCGCCTTCATCTCCGGGGTCGGCGTGTTCACCATCGCCTCGATGGCCTGCGGCCTGGCCACCGACGGGCCGCTGCTGATCGCCGCGCGGGCCGTGCAGGGCATGGG
>VEQU01000121.1 GCA_018883075.1 Mycobacterium sp. | reverse complement strand
GCGGCACGGTGTGCACGGTGCCACCGCCGATCACGGTGCCTCGGTGGGTCAGTGTGCAGACCGACAGCAGGGTCGCCCCGGCCGGGCCCAGTGGGCGCGCGCTGGCGATCACCGGTTCATCGGGTGCGGCGAGCACGCTGGCGAGAGCGCCCGGGGTGATCTCGACGGTCAATTCGCTCGACACCGTCCACTGCCCACGTCCGCACCGGTAGAAGTTCACCCGCCCGGCGACGTCGTCGACCAGGATGGCCAGCCCCGCGACCGAGGGCTGTGACGTGAACGGGTTGAGCATACCCGCCACCGGCATCGACGCCACCACCGTGAAGTTGTCGAAGTCCTGCTCGAGCGTGGTGACACCGAAACGCCGCAACACGCTCAGCGGAGTCTCCGGGTCGATGCCCTCGGCATACGGGATGGACGTCGTCATCGAAGATCCGAAACCCTTGAGCGGCCAACGAATTCGCGTGCCTTGACCAGAAACTCCATCTCGCGGGTCACATCATCGAGTGGCTCGAGAGTCCGGGTGGACCGGCACAGCACGACCGCGCCCTCCAGGGCGGAGATCGTCGTGTGGGCCAGCGCGGTGGCTTCGGCACGGTCGAATCCCTCACGGACGAATGCCTCGATCGAGGCGTCGCGCCAGCTGCGGAAGATATCGCCCGCCACCGCACTTAGCTGCTGCTCGTCCTGGCCGGAACCCACAGCGGCCGCGAGCACGGGGGAGATGGCCGCGTAGTCGCTGCAGACCAGGGCGTCGCGCCATAGTTCGGCGAACCGGCGCAGCAACGCGGTGCCGTCACCACCGGCCGCCTGGTGAATCGCCTCGGTGATCTGGTGGCCGGCGAACTCCAGCGCCTCGCGCAGCAGCTGGCTGCGACCCTCGGGGAAATGGTGGTAGACCGACCCGCGCGGTGACCCGCTGCGAGCGAGGACCGCGTCGATGGTCACTCCGGCCGCGCCGTGTTCACGGAGTAACTCCGCGGCGCTGTGCAGCATGGCGATGCGGGTGGAGCCACGGGCGCGCCGCTGCGCGGTCCGTAGCGCGGCGGACGTTGTCATGCCGTGCTGGCGGGCACCAGGTCGCCGATGCCGAGCAGATGACGGCGCCGGGCGGCCCGCCGGCTGATGGTGCAGCCGGCGATCTTCAGTTCGACGACCCACGGGCCGGCTTCCCGCGCGGCATCCGGCGGGGACTGGCGCTGATCGTCGGAGATCCGGGAACTGCTCATGACTGCCTCCATAACTATGCTTACAACCATAGTTTTGCTCCGTCCGCCTCGCAATCGTGGACCGGCCGTGTCGGATAACAGCTCAATGACGGCACGCTGAACAGCGCCGATGACCCGTCTGTATGATTCAGATCATAGTCATCCGGCGGGGACGGAGCGGGTAGGAACGGGAAGGAACACGCCGTGCAGGTGATCAACTCCATCGAGGAGGCGCAGTCGCTGGTCGGCACCGAACTCGGCGTCAGCGACTGGATGCAGATCGACCAGCAGCGGGTCAATGACTTCGCCGACGTCACCGAGGATCACCAGTGGATCCACGTCGACGTGGAGCGGGCCAAGGCGCAGAGCCCCTACGGCGCCCCCATCGCCCATGGCTTCCTGACGCTGTCCCTCATCCCGGCCCTGAGCAAGGACAACTTCCGGGTCGAGAACGCCAAGCTGGCGATCAACTACGGACTCAACAAGGTCCGCTTCCTGTCCGCCGTGCCGGTGGGAGCGCGCATCCGGGTCCGCTCGGAGTTGAGCGACGCCAAGGCCAAAGACAGCACCGCCGATCTCACCGTCACTCACACCATCGAGATCGACGGAGTCGAGAAGCCGGCCGCGGTGGCCGAGATGATCGTCCGGATCGTCTTCTGAGGACCGCTCAGAGCTTTGGCGTGTAGCCGAACGGCAGCAGCACGCTCTTGTGCTCGACGTACTCGTCGATGCCCTCCGGCCCGTTCTCCCGTCCGATGCCGGAGTTCTTGTAGCCGCCGAACGGCGCGCACGGGTCGAAGGCGTACATGTTGACCGCGTACGTCCCGGTGCGGATCTTCGACGCGATCTCCATCGCCTTGTCGAAATCCGTGGTCCATACGCTGCCGGCCAGCCCGTAGTCCGAGTCGTTGGCGATGCGGACCGCGTCGTCCTCGGTCTCGTAGGGGATGACGGAAAGCACGGGCCCGAAGATCTCCTCGCGCGCGATCGTCATCGAGTTGTCCACGTCGGCGAAAACCGTTGGCTGCACGTAGTGTCCGCTGTCCAGACCCTCAGGGCGACCGCCGCCGGTGACCAGCCGCGCACCCTCGGCCTTGCCCTTGGCGATGTAGCTCTCGACACGCTCGCGTTGCTTCTCGGTGATCAGCGGTCCGATCACCGCCCCGGGATCGTCGGGCAGCCCTACCGGGGTCGCGGCAACCGCGGCGGCGAGCTTCTCGACGACCTCCTCATAACGCGACCGGGGAGCCAGAATGCGGGTCTGCGCGACGCAGGCCTGCCCGGAGTTCATCAGTCCGGCGAACAGCAGCATCGGCAGGGTCGCGTCCAGATCGGCGTCCTCGAGGATGATCGCGGCCGACTTACCGCCGAGTTCCAGCGTGCACGGCTTGAGCTTGTCGGCGGCGAGCTTGCCGACCTCCTTGCCGACCGCGGAGCTACCGGTGAAGGTGTACTTGTCCACGTCCGGATTGGCGGTCAGCGCGCGCCCGGTCTCCGCGCCGCCGGGCACCACCGACAACACGCCCTCGGGCAGACCCGCCTCGGCGAACACCTCGGCGAGCGCGTTGACGCTCAGCGGCGTCTCCGCGGCGGGCTTGAGCACCACGGTGCAGCCGGCCAGCAGCGCGGGGCCCAGTTTGTTGCACGCCAGGAACAGCGGGACGTTCCAGGCCGCGACAGCGCCCACCACTCCGACGGGCTCGCGCAGCACCAAGGTCTGGCCGTAGATGCCGTCCCGGACGTCCTTCCAGGTGAACTTGTCCGCGGCGGTCGAGTAGAACTGCAGACCGGAGATCGCCGCCCCGTACTGCATCATGTCGACGATCATCTGCGGCTGGCCGGTCTCGGCCTTGAGCAGGAACTTGAACAGGTCGTCGCGGTCCTCGATGAGCTTGACCGCGTTGGAAATCACCGCCTGGCGCTCCTGCGGTGTCATCCGCGGCCACGGGCCTTCGTCGAAGGCCTTGCGTGCCGCCGCCACTGCGGCGTCGACGTCGGCCGCAGCCGCCATCGGCACCTTGCCGACGTACTCGCCGGTGGCCGGCGAATGCACCTCGATGACCTCCGTGGTCGACGGCGCCACCCACTTGCCGCCGATGAAGAGCTTGTCGTATTCGGTCTTGTAGGCCGTCTGTGTCATGTGACTCACAGTACCGATCAACCGATGCGACGAGAACCTGTTTCACCGGGGACGCAGCACCAGCACCAGATTGCTGACCAGGAACTCCCGCAGACCCGGCACCGCGGTCACCCACCATGCCCATCCGGGGTGGTAGCGGGGGAATGCCGCCACCAGGGCACCCGTGCCCGCCGCCCAGTGCAGGCCCTCGGCGGCCGACACCGCGAACAACGACGACCCGTAGTCGTTCTTCGGCGGATGGCCGTGCCGGCGGGTGTAGCGGGCCGCCGCGCGGGCACCGCCGAGGTAGTGCCACAGCCCGGTCTCATGTCCGCCGAAGGGGCCCAGCCAGACCGTGTAGGACAGGATCGCCAGGCCGCCGGGCCGGGTCACGCGCAGCATCTCCTCGCCCAGCCGCCACGGCTGCGTCACGTGCTCGGCGACATTGGATGACAGACACACGTCCACCGACGCGTCGCCGAACGGCAACGCCATGCCCGATGCGCGGACGAAACTGCCCGGGGCGTCCTGCAGGTGTGCGGCGGCGTGCATCTGAGACGGGTCGGGTTCGGCGCCGATGTAGTTCCAGCCGGCGCCGGCGAACGCGGAGGCGAAGTACCCGGGGCCGCCGCCGACGTCGAGCAGTGTGCCGCGCGGCCGCGCGCCCCACAGGCAATTCACCATGTCGGCGGTGTCGGCGGCGAGCGCGCCGTAGAAGCGGGCCGGGTCGGTCTGTTCGTAGCGGAACTGCCTGAGCAGGTGAACCGAGCGCGCCAGCGTAGCGCGCCGGGCGAACACCTCGGTTGCCACCATCGGCCACAGCGTAGGCGATACGCTGGCAGCGATGTCCGGTCCCGTTCGCACCCTGTTGCTGCTGTGCTGGCGCGATACCGGACACCCGCAGAGCGGCGGCAGTGAGACCTATCTTCAGCGCATCGGCGCCCAACTCGCCGCCTCCGGTCTCGACGTCACATTGCGCACCGCCCGCTACCCGGGTTCGGCATCCGAGGAGATGGTCGACGGGGTGCGTGTCAGCCGCGCCGGTGGCCGCTACACGGTCTATATCCGCGCGGGTCTGGCGATGGTGGCCGCGCGGCTGGGACTCGGTCCGCTGGGCCGGTGTCGTCCGGACGTGGTGATCGACAGTCAGAACGGCCTGCCGTTTCTGGCCCGGCTCGCGTTCGGCCGGAAGGTGGTCGTCCTCGTCCACCATTGCCACCGGGAACAGTGGCCGGTGGCGGGCCCCCTGCTCGGCCGGTTCGGCTGGTTCGTCGAGTCGTGGTTGTCGCCGCGGCTGCACCGGCGCAACCAGTACGTGACGGTGTCCTGGCCGTCGGCGCGGGATCTCGCCGAACTGGGCGTGGACAGCGCCGCTATCGCCGTCGTGCGCAACGGACTCGACAAGGTACCGCCGGAAACCCTGGCCGGGCGCCGCTCTCTGACCCCGCGCGTGGTGGTGCTGTCCCGGCTCGTCCCGCACAAGAGGATCGAGGACGCACTCGACGCGGTGGCTTTCATGCGTCAGCGCGTCCCGGGAGTGCACCTCGACGTGGTGGGCGGCGGATGGTGGCAGCAGCGTTTGATCGCACACGCCGATCGGCTCGGCATCGCCGATGCGGTGACCTTTCACGGCCACATCAGCGATGAAGCCAAACATGCTGTGCTGCAACGGAGCTGGGTGCACGTGCTGCCTTCAGCCAAGGAGGGGTGGGGGCTTGCCGTCATGGAGGCCGCGCAGCACGGTGTGCCGACGATCGGCTACCGCTCATCCGGTGGGCTGACCGACTCGGTGGTCGATGGTGTGACCGGTTTGCTGGTCGACGAGCGCGAAGAACTCGTGGACGGCCTGGCGCGGCTGCTGACCGATCACGTCCTTCGGGAGGAACTCGGAGCGAAGGCCGCCGACCGCAGCGAGGAGTTCTCCTGGACCGCCAGCGCCGCGGCGATGCGGGCGGTGTGCGCAACCGTGCATGCCGGAGAACGGGTCAGCGGTGTCGTCTAGACCGAGTCCGTTTGCATATATCGCCTACTGCTACGGCAAGGTGCTGCCCGCCGAGATGGACGAGTGGGTGCGCGAGGACCTCGCCGGCAAGGGTGCGCAGTGGCGCACGCTGTGGCGGGTCACCCTCCCC
>VEQU01000031.1 GCA_018883075.1 Mycobacterium sp. | reverse complement strand
ACCGCCGGTCCCGAATATCCAGCTGCCCCAGCCGCCGTTGCCACCGCTGCCGCCGCTGCCGCCGGCCTGACCATCGATGCCCGGCGCGCCCGCAGTGGAGCCGTTCGCGCCGGCGGTGCCGGCCACCCCGGCTCCGCCCATCCCGCCGTTGCCGCCGTTTCCACGCAGCGATAACAGTCCGGCGCTGCCGCCGTTGCCGCCGGCGCCACCGTCACCGCCGGCACCGGTGGCGGCTGCGCCTATTCCGCCGTTGCCGCCGTCGCCGCTGAAGAGCCCACCCGCACCGCCATCGCCGCCGCGACCACCGTCGGCCGCGGCCACACCGTCGCCGCCGTTGCCGCCGTTGCCGAACCAGCCTGCCGCGCCGCCGTTTCCACCGTTCCATCCGTTGCCGCCGTTGCCGAGCAGACCGCCGTTACCACCGATGCATGCGGCGGTTCCCGCGCACGAGGTCGCGTTCCACGAGTAGCCGTTGCCGACGAAGATCCCGGCGTTGGGGTGGGTCTCGGTGCCGTCGCCGAAGAGCCAGATGTCGCCGATCCCGATCGCCGACGCAACCGGCCGCGCCGTCGTGGCCACCGTGGGTACCGTGGCCGCCATCGGCGGTGCGAAGCTGACCCTCAGGCTCGAACGATCGACGGCACCGGCAGCGGAAGGAGCAGTTACCGCCCGAGTGGTGCGCGCCCCCCGCGACGAACCCGCGGAGTGCGGCCGAGCCGAGTCCGCGGAGTTCTTCCTCGGCTTCGCTCCCGCTGCGGAGCCTGGCCCTGCCGAAGATCCTGCGGAGGTGGCCGGCGTCGTTGAGCCGGACCCGACATCCGTCGTATCAGCGTGGGCCGTGCCCTGCAGTGAAGCGATCGCCGTCCCCACACCCACGGCCACGGCCACCGCGCCGACTCGACCGAGGTTGCCCACCCCACGCATCAGAACCCTCCGAAGCTTGTGCGCCGAGCGCGCGACACGATCTTACGGATGCAGGTTCCACTGCCCGACGTCCCCGGCCAGGACGTCATTGACGTCGACCTCGACGCCGCCGACGATCGGACCCGGATTGGACGCGGTGGCCACGATGCGCTGGTAGAGCACCGCAGCGGGGTGAACGCGATTGCCGGACCATGCCTTGGTCTGCCAGGCCCACCGGCGGCCGGGCGTGCCGGAGATCCCGATCACACCGTCGGCCATCGCCCACTGGCATACGTCGATGCCGCCGTAGACACCCGTGCGCTGCACTCCGAGCACGGAGTTGATACCCCGGAACCATTGCAGCGCAACGGTGTTCCAGGTGTCGCGGCTGATGTCCTCGTCGACACTGAAGAAAATCGGCGCACTCTGGCCGCCGCCCGCGGCGGTGTGGATAGACCAGGCGGTCTTGGCATCGGCTACGCCGCCGGCGAACCCGCGGGTGTAGTCCGACGGCGCCGTCCCGCCGGGCTTGCCGTACTGGAAGTTACTGACGATGACCAACCCCGCCGCGGTCAGCGACTCGGCGTAGGGGCGGGTGATGGGCTTGGCACCGAAATTCGAACCGGGACGCGACGTCGAGACGTAGTTGATCACCCCGGCGTAGCCGGCGGCCCGGATATCGGCGGCCGGAATCTGACGCATGGCGTAGTCGATCAGCATTGGAGCGGCCGCGGCCGCCCTAGGTGTGCCGGCTGCTACCGATGCCGCGCCAAACCCGGCCAGTACGGGCACAGCGGCGGCGTAGCGGAGCGCGTCCCGGCGGGAAACGTCACGCGATCGCCGCAGGCCGGACACCGGGCGATGCTAACAATGTGACGTCTGTAAACAGTGCAGGCGCGCGGCAAGTTAGGGCCCCGCGTCGCACCGGCGCCGGTAACTTAAGCCAGCCAACAGAGGCGGGTGTCGCGAGAGGAGTCGGCCATGCAGGTGAAGCAGGAACGTGTAGCAATGAACATCGTCTGGCTGCTTCTAGGCGCCGCCTTCGTGGTCGGCTTCATCCCGTTCCGGCACCACTCGGTCTGGACGATCTACGCGATCGGCAACATCGCCACCGTCATCTGCCTCATCCACTGCAGTCTGTGGGCCGGGTGGCGCACTGCTCTCAAGATGTTCGCGCTGACCTTCGCAGTCGGATACGTCGCCGAGTTCATCGGGGTGCGGATGCGTTCCGAGTCCACCTTCGGTGGCTACTACTACACCGAGCCTCTCAACGGGCCACTGCTGTTCGGTGTCCCGCCGATCACCATGATCGACTACTTCGCGCTCGGGTACCCGGCATACATCATCGCGCGGGTCATCGCCGGCAACGAGAACCGTCCGATATCGGTGCTCAAAGGTTTCGGCGTCGCGGTTCTGGCCGCCTTGACGATGGTCACTCACGATCTATCGGTGGATCCGACGCAGGCCACCGTCCGCAAACTGTGGATCTGGGAGGGCGGCGGCGCTTACTTCGGCGTGCCCTTGCACAACTTCGTCGACTGGTTCTTCGTGACGCTGATCTTCCTCTTCCTCTACCGGTTCCTGACCAACGGCACTAGCGCGATGGACTTCATCGCCACGAGAACGAACCGCATCTTCTATCTACCGCCGATACTGGTGTACCTGGCATTCGCATTGCCGGTGATGCTCGGACCGGTACTGCACGGAGAAACCGAGATCAGCCTGTCGATGTCAGCAGTGGCGACGTTCGCCACCACCATCCCGGTGCTTGCGGCGATCCTCGCTCTGTACCGCGACGGCGGGACCAAAGCGCCGCCGCGGCCCGACCTAACATGAGGTGTGTCACGCCAGCGCTCCGGGGACGGGGGATCCCGCCGGCTTCGCTCCGGGCGACTGTGCCACCCAGCGCAATCTCAACGAGCCCGGTAGGGCACAGGCCCGGGCGATCGGCGAGGCATTCCGCGCACGCGGCATCACGGCGGGACGGGCTGAGGGCGAAGGTGTGACCGTCAGGATCCGCGACGGAGCGCCCGCGGTGATGGGACGCCTGCCGCCACCGGTCGGGAACTGATCAGTCCTGATTGCCGTACTCGTCGAACCAGTGGGCGAGCCTGCCACGACGGCTGACCGCTCGCAGGCGCCGTTCGGCGGACTCGCGGGTCTTCGACGTGGTGACGATCAGCAACTCATCGCCGATTGCGATATGCGTCCCACGGTCGGGCACGAACGAATGGCCATCCCGGATGATGAGCGTGATGACGCTCGGGTCCGGTAACCGAAGTTCGCGCACCGACACGTTGTGCAGACGCGACCGGGGCGAGACGGTCAGGGTCAGCAGTTCGGCTCCCAGCACGTCCAGCGGAGCCGACTCGACCTGTATCTCCCGTGCGGTGTCGCGATGAACCAGTCCGAGCGTGCGCGCCACCAGGGGCAGGCTCGGACCTTGAATCAGGGTGAACACCACGACGAGGATGAAGACGATATTCAGTAGTCGGTCACTGTCGGGCACACCCGCGACGATCGGGAAGGTCGCCAGCACGATCGGGACCGCACCGCGCAGACCCCCCCACGACAGGAAGATCTGTTCGCGCCAGGGCACCCGGAACCCGACCAGTGACACCAGCACCGAGATCGGACGGGAGATCAGAAGCAACACGAGTCCGACGACGATCGCGGGAATGACTTCGCCGGGAAGTTTGTCCGGCGAGACGAGTAGGCCGAGCAGAACGAACAGACCGATCTGTGCGAGCCAGCCGGCGCCTTCGGCGAAGGAACGGGTAGCCGAACGGTGTGGCAGGCCCGAGTTGGCCAGCACCACCGCTGACAGATATGCCGCGATGAATCCGCTGGCATGTACCGCTCCCGCGGCGGCGAACGCCACCATTCCGAGCGTGAACGTGGCGAGCGGGTACAAGCCCGATGCGGGCAGAGCGATCCGGCGCAACGCTGCCGCACCTGCGAAGCCGCACCCCAAGCCGATCGCAATTCCGGCGCCCAACTCGAATACCAGACTGCCGACGATCTCGCCCGGTGCCAGGGTGAGTGGGGTGACGCTGAACAGCAGCACGAGGATGATCGCCGGGGCGTCGTTGAAACCGGACTCGGCCTCCAGCAGACCGGCCAGGCGCCGCGGAAGCGGAACGATACGCAGCACCGAGAACACCGCCGCGGCGTCGGTGGAGGACACGGTCGCGCCAAGCAGCAGCGCCAATTGCCAGTCCAGCCCCAGCAGGAGATGCGCCCCGGCCGCAGTCAGCGCCGTGCTGACGGCGACGCCCACAGTGGCGAGGGCGCCCGCGGGCCGCAACACGTTCCTGATATCGCTGAACCGTGTCGTGAGCCCACCCTCGACCAGGATGACCGCCAGCGCCGCCGTGCCCAGGGTCTGAGCCAATTGGGCGTTGTCGAAGCGCAGACCCATACCGTCCTCGCCGATCGCGACGCCGACGGCGAGGAACAGCAGCAGACTGGGCAGTCCGACGATCGTCGCCACCCGGGTGGCGACAATGCTGGCGAGCAACACAAGTCCCGCGGCCAGCAGCACCACATAGAGTTGCTGCAGGCTCATCGTGTCCTCGTTCGGGCGCTGATGGGGGCCGGTGGGGTGTGTGCCGGTAGGTGTCAGTAAATCAGTGCATCCCGGGGCGCCGAGGGGAGAAGCAGACGATGCGCATCGCGATCGCGGGAGCGGGTGCGGTCGGGCGTGCCGTTGCGCTGGAACTGCTGGGTAACGGGCACAAGGTTCTACTGATCGAACGCAACCCCGACCGCTATCGGCCCGACATCGTTCCGGACGCGGACTGGTTGCTTGCTGATGCGTGTGAGTTGTCGACCCTGCAGGAAGCCGAGGTGCAGAACTGCGACGCCGTCATCGCTGCCAGCGGCGACGACAAGGCCAATGTCGCGGTATCCATGCTCGCCAAAAGTGAATTCGGCGTGCCCCGGGTGGTGGCCAGGGTCAACAACGCCGGCAACGAGTGGCTGTTCACCGAGGCCTGGGGAGTGGATCAGGCGGTCAGCACACCGCGAGCCATGGTCGCTGCCGTCGAGGGCGCTATCGACGTCGGCCACCTGATCAGGATGCTGGCGCTGCGGCAGGGACAGTCGGAGGTAGCCAAGCTCACTCTCGATCCCGCCAATTCGCTTGTGGGACAGCGGATCTGCGATATCACACTGCCCAAGGACACCCTGTTGGCTGCCGTCCTGCGCGACGGTCGCGTCATCGTCCCGCCGTCCGAGGAGCCGCTCGAGCCGTCCGACGAGATGGTGTTCATCGCCCCGCGCGAGCAGTGGTCCTGATCGGCTAGATCAACCGTACGGCGGCCGTCGCGATGTCGTAGATGCCGCCGGCGATCTTCAGCTCACCGGACCGCTCCGCTTCGGCTAGCAGGGGGCTGCCGGTACGGACCCGCTCCATCACCGCCTTGACGTTGCGGACGATGGCGTCGTCGACGTCCGTCGCGCCCGCGATCCCTGGTGTGATGCCCTCGACGATCGCCTGGATGTTGCCGCCCGGTGAGGCACCCTCGAAGGCGGCCTTGACCGCCCCGCATCCCGAATGGCCGAGAACCACCAGTGCCTTGGCCTTGAGCACCGCATGCCCGAATTCCAGGCTGCCGAGGTTCGTGGGTGAGTCGGCGATGTTCCCGGCCTCGCGGACCACGAAGATGTCCCCGACGAACTGGTCGAAGACCAGTTCTGGCGCCAGCCGGCTGTCGGCGCACCCGAGCACCATCGCGAACGGCTCCTGGCCGGTGGCGACCTGCGTCCACAGGATCTCGATGTCCGCGGTGTCGCGGACCTGCGGTGTCCGGGCGGCGAAGCGGGCGTTTCCCTGCATTAGCGCGTCGACGGCCTCCTGCGGTGTCGCCGGCCGGGGCGGCGGCCCAACCTCTTTGCTGACCTCCTCGAGAGACTGCGTTTTGCTGCAGGCAGCAGCCGCAAGTGCCACCACCGGCAGTGTTGCGAGAGCGAAGCGGCGAGATCGGCGGAAATTGTCCGGACTGTCGTCGTCGGTCACGGGTTCTCCCTGCGGATCGGCTCCCACTGGACTGAATAAAGCAGATCACGCGTTGGACAAAGCCGTTGCCGTTTCGTAACCTGACCGAGACCTTGGGCACGATCTGTGAAGGCACAGACCTGAAGGTAAGAGGACAGGCAGTTCGACGAATAAGACGTCGGCGGCAGTCAAAGGATGCACAGTCTTGAAGTCTCACCCCGCGATCGGTGACAAATCCGTTGTGACAAAGTCCGTTGTGACAAAGCTGATGGTTGTGGCGATCGCCGGGCTGATCACCCTCGGCGCGGCATTGTCTCCGGTGGCAATGTCTCCGGTGGCCTCTGCCGAACCGGCCCAGGACAACGCTCCCAATCTGAACGAGTTGTCCGCGCAGGCGCAGCAACTGACCGACGACATGCGCACCGCACAGCAGAACTTCGACCGCAAGATGCAGCTGCTGGCCGCGGCGGACAAGAAATACGCCGACGATCTCGCGGCGCTGCAGGCCGCCGAAGCCCGGCTGGCCGATTATCAGCGCAACGTCGACCGCTTCGCCGCCGCCGTCTACATGGGCGGGCGCACCGACGGACTCAATGCCGTCCTGACGGCCCAGTCGCCGACGGCACTCATCGACAAGATGGCCATCCAACAGATGGTGGCCACTGAGGTGTCCAAGAACATGCAGAGCTTCCGCCGCCTTCACCAGGAGGCGCAGGCCGTGCAGGCGGCATCAGCCGAGTCCGCCGCCAATGCCAAGGCTGCTGTCGATGAAGCAGTCGCCGCCCGGGACGCGCTCAAGGCCAAGCAGTCCGAGCTGCGTACCCAGATCGCCCTGGTCAGTGCGCGCTACTCGGTTACTCCGCAACCATCGGTCATGGCGGCACTGGGCATCACCGCGCCGATCCCCACCGTCGGGATGCGCGGACTGGTGCCCAACGCGTGGCTCCTCGCCGCGTACATCATGGCCACCTACCCCAACGTGAAGGCTATCGGTGGCGTGCGCTCAGATCCGCTGCCCGATCACCCGAGCGGTCGCGCCATCGACATCATGATCGGGGGCGATATGGCGCTGGGAGATGCCATCAACGCCGACGTTCAACGCCAGGCGGCGCGGTTCGGCGTGCAGTACACCATGTGGCGGGTGGCGGCCCACTTCGACCACGTGCACATCACGGTCTCCTGAGCAGTCCCGCTCCCATGCGGGATGTGCGGCCGCGGCAGATCAGGCGGTGCGGGCGCGCCGGGCGGCGATGAAGGATCGCACACCGAAGCCGAGATAGACGAGCGACAACACCGCGGTGGCGGCCTGGGCGAAGACGGCACCCGGACGCTCGGCCGTCCCGTCGAAGGCCGCGGGCAACTTCAGGAGCGATCGCGCCGTGCCCAGCAGCGCCAGCAACCCGATCAGCAGGGCGGCGTGCATGACGTGCATCCGCAGTTTCTCGTTGCCGCCGAGCAGGCCCAGGACCAGCAGCACCGCTCCGATGAAAGCCGGGATGAGGGCTGTCTTGTGGACGGCGCCGGTCAGGAAGTACCCGGCCAGGCCGAGCGCGATGTATATCAGCGAGAAGACGACGGTGATACGAGGCATGGCAGCAGCATAGATACCCGCGTCTGGGGCTGCGTCGTCAGTCCCGCTCGATTCGCACGCCTTTCCAGAATGCGACGTGGTCACTGATCTGCTGGGCGCGAGAACTCGGTTTCGGGTAGTACCACGCGGCGTCGGGGTTGACCTGACCGTCGACCGTGACGGTGTAGTAGTGCGCCGTACCCTTCCACGGGCACACAGTGGTGGTGGCGCTGTCGCTGAGGAACTCGCGTCCGACGGCATCCAACGGGAAGTAGTCGTTGCCCTCCAGTTGAACGGTCTGCTCCGACTCGGCCAGGACCGCACCGTTCCACACAGCTCGAATCATCGCCTGCCGCCCTTTCCGCGAGCCCTAGGTGTTTACACCTCTTCACCACGATAATGCCGTGATGGAATTGGAAGTCATCGCCTTCGATCTGGCGTCGTGTCCGATCGCTGAGCAGTGTGGCGCCGACAGGATTGAACTGTGCGCCAATCCGCACGAGGGCGGGACCACACCCTCCTACGGGATGATCGCCGCCGCGCGGCGAGCGACCGCGGTCCAGCTGTTCCCGATCATCCGCCCGCGCGGCGGCGACTTCATTTACTCGGATTCGGAATTCGACGCGATGATCGCCGACGTCGATCAGTGCAGACAGCTGGGCTGTGACGGTGTCGTCGTCGGAATGCTTCTGGCCGACGGTGCAGTGGACACCCGGCGGTGCGCCGCACTGATCGAGCGGGCCGGCCCGATGGACGTCACTTTCCATCGTGCGTTCGACCGTGTGGCCGACCCGATGAGATCGCTGGAGCAGATCATCGACCTCGGTTGCACCCGGATCCTCACCAGCGGGCTGCGTCCGACGGCCGATCTCGGCAAAGACATGCTGCGCGCACTCGTCAGCGCAGCCGGGGAGCGGATCACCATCATGGTGGGCTCCGGGGTCAGAGCCGCCAACATAGTCGAGTTGGCGCGGTTCACCGGCGCCCGGGCCTTCCACAGTTCGGCACGCACGAATCGCGTGTCCGCCATGCGGTACATCAACCTCGCGATGGCGGAGGATCTCGTTTCAGTCAGCATCGACCCGGTTGAGGTCACCGAACTCAGAAGAGCACTCGATCTCTACGAATCTGAGCGCCCATAGCGGAAAATCGCCAAAGCGGCGGCCACGCTGAGCGCCGCCAGCGCGATCACCGGAGCGACGACGAACCTCGACAGCGTCGCACCGAGTGCAGCACCGCCGAGCATGGTGAGCACCACGCCATAGCGCAGCTTCTCCCGTTCACCGGTGCCGCCGGCGAGCCTGCTGTCCGCCCCGATACCGACGATGGTCGCGGTCAGCACCGTGGTGCTCAACTCCTGGATGCCGAATCTGCGAGCCGCCATCGACTGACCGCCGAACACCACCGCCAATCCGCTGATCAGAATCAGCCGGCCGCTTTCGTGGTAGTGCAGGATGCCGATCCCCGCCAGCAGCGCGAGCACCAGCAGGGCCACCACCTCGAAACCCATCGCCGCGGTGAGCCACAACTTGACGTCATGATCCAGACGGCGGGCCAGTCGCCCGCCGATGACCGCACCGAGGATGAAACTAACGGACGCCACCAACGCCGCGGTGAGGTCCACACCGGAATGCGGGACGAACCAGAAACCCAGGAAGATCACGTTGCCGGTCATGTTCGCGACGAACACATGGCCCAAAACCAGGACGCTGATCGCGTCGACCAGACCCGTGGCGAAGGTCAGAAGCAGCAGGGCGGTGACGGTGAGCCGTTCGGACACAGGTGAGGCGACAGCCATATGCACAGTATTGCGGTCGACGGGCGGGGAACAATGATGCGATGACCCCGCAGCGCCTGCCCGACCCGCCGCCCAGGGATGACGCGATCGGCGCCTGGGTGATGCGCCACCTCGGAGATCTCTGCACGCCGTCCGCTGCGGAGCCGTCGCGGATCACCGGCGGTCAGCGGGCCGCCGACGGGGCGCTGGCGGCCTTCGACGTGCGCGGGTATGCGCGCCGGCGCAACAACGTCTGGCCGCCAGACACACGGGGATCCTCCCGCTTGTCGCCGTATATCCGCCACGGGCTTCTCACGTTGCGCGAGGTGTGGGACCACGTGGCCGGCGGCCCGCATGACGACGTGACCAAGTTTCGCGACGAACTGCGATGGCAGGAGTACGCGCGCCATCTTTATGCGCGGATGGGAACGGCGTCGCGCACCTCCTTGCGATTTGCGGTCGGTGAGCGCAGCGGCGTGTCGGCAGACGACGACAATCCGTGGTCGTCACCCGTTGAGTCGTCGTCAGCCCTCTGTCTGGAGTCATCGTGGTCGGAGCTGGTCACGCAGGGATGGCTGACCAACCAGACCCGCATGTGGCTGGCCTCGCACTGGAACGTCCGCGCCGGCCGAGGCTGGCGTGACGGCGAGGACCTGATGTACCGGCATCTGCTCGACGGCTCCCGCGCGGCCAACAGACTCGGCTGGCAGTGGACGGTCGGCGCCCTCACCGGCAAGGCGTACGGGTTCTCCCGATGGCAGGTGGAGAAGCGCGCACCCGGCCTGTGCTCGTCATGCGCTCTGCAACAGCGCTGCCCGATCGCCGAGTGGCCCGCGACCCAGGAGCGCGAGCTACTGGTCCTGACCGACCCGCGGCTTCGGCGCGACGACGACCCCGAGGCCACGGCCGGCCCGGCGACAGCGCGGTACTCGACACAACCGGATGCCGTGTGGCTTACCGCCGAGAGTCTGAGTGACCGCGATCCCGCGGCTACGGCGCACCCGGAACTGCCCGTCGTCTTCGTGTTCGACGAGCCGTTGCTGCGCCGGTTGCGGTTGTCGGTGAACCGGTTGGTGTTCCTCGCGCAGTCGCTGACCGATCTGTCGACGCGCCGGGAGGTGCGTCTGTGGCGCGGTGACCCTGTCGAGGTTTTGGCGGCCACACCCGTGGCGGCGACCTTCACTCCGGTGCCGGGCTGGAAGTCCAGAGCCGCCCGCCTCGACGTCGTCGACGTGCATCCGTGGCCCTGGCTCGAACGCCCACGCGCCGGTTCCGTCGCGTCGTATTCGGCGTGGGCCAAGGCACGCCGCTAGTTCCTAACTGCCGTACAGACCCAGGGCACGCGCGGTCTCGGTGGCCACGTCGCCGCTGAGGGTCACCACCGGTGGCCCGCCGCGCTGGTGGATCACGTTGGCGAGGACGATGACATAGGTGTCAGAACCGGGGTCCATCCACATCGTCACACCCGTGAAGCCGGTATGACCGAAGCTGCCGACGGGAAAGATCGCCCCGCGCGGCGTGGATTGGTATGTGTCGATGTCCCAGCCGAATCCGCGTAGCGCCTGTACCACCGTTGCCGGCTGCTGCGGTGTCGTCATCAACTCCAGCGTCGATTGCGTCAGCGGAAATGTGCTCGGCCGCCCGGCAAGGCGATCCAGCAGCCCCTGGGAGTACTTGCCGAGGTCCCCGACGGTGGAGAACACCCCGGCGCTGCCGGTGATCCCGCCCATCCGCCGTGCGGTCGGGTCATGGACCGTGCCACGCAGGAGCCGGCCGATATCCGGATTGATGCCCGGGGTGTCTTCGTCGCGCGCGGTCGGCGCGACCCGGGCGAGAACGTCGGTGCTCCACGTATCGGGTGGGCAGGGTTGGCGCTGCACCGCGCCCGGGTCATAGGCGATCGCGTTGCCCAGGATCCGGTAGGGCCCGCAGGCTTTCGACGAAGGCAGGTAGAAGGTGTCGGCCATGCCCAGCGGCGCGAAGATGTTGTCGTGGGCGTAGAGGTCCAACGGCTCGCCGGTGATCTGCTCGACAAGGGTGCCGAGAACGATGAAGCCGATATCGGAGTAGTGGAAGGTCTCACCGGGAGCGAACTCCAGGGGAGCGGTGAGGGCCCGGTGAATGCCATCCGCCCTGTCAGCGGCGACCAACCCCCACGGACCCTGGCGGCTGAGGTCACCGCCGATGCCGGAGGTGTGCGTGAGCAACATGCGCAACGTCACCTGCGCACGGCGCGGATCGTTGCCGGTGTTGAACTCGGGCAGGTAGGTCCAGACAGGCTCGTCCAGATTCACCCTGCCCCGTTCGTACAGCTGGAGCACGGCAGTGGTGGTCACGATGATCTTCGACAGCGAGGCGATGTCGAACACGGTGTCGACGGTCATCGGCTCAGCGGGTGCGGTCATCCCGTCGAGTCCCGGCTCATCGGGTAGCTTGCGCTCGCCGAACGCCTCGCGGAACACGATCTTGCCGTCGTGACCCACTTGGATCACCGCACCGGGGAGTCGGCGGGCGGCGATGTCGGCGTTGACAAGAGCGGCAACCGGGGCGAAGTCCCCGGCGGGTACAACGGCTTCAGGTGGGGTCGGGGCGATCTCCACCGGAACACGCGGCGGGGCAGCGGCAGTGTCGGAAGCCACCGGCGACCGCGGCGGCGTGTGCCCGCACGCACTGGCCGCGGCGACGCTGAGTGCGGTCACTGCGATGACCCGGTTGAGTCGCGACACCGACGCACCTAAGGCCGCAGTTCGGTTATCACATGATCGTGGTAACGCATGACGGTAGCGTGCCACGTAGGCGGGCGGACCGGTATCCACCCCGCCACAACGAGAGAAGAGAAGCGCATGCCTTCGGTGTTAGTGACAGGTGCCAATCGAGGTATCGGACTTGCCATCACCCGTCACATGAGCGCCAAGGGCTGGGAGGTCTACGCCACCGCGCGTTCGGAGAGCGCCCTGGGTGAACTCGCGACCGTGCCGCGGGTTCACCCCGTACGGCTCGACATCACCGACCGGCAGTCGCTCAGTGGTCTGGCCGAGCAGCTGCCGGCTCAGCTCGACGGTGTGGTGAACAATGCCGGCATCATCGTGAACGGCCCTGTGGAGGGCCTCACCCTCGAGGACCTGTCGAGGCAGCTCGATGTCAATGTCACCGCGCAGATCGGCGTGACGCAGGCGGCGCTGCCCAAGATCCGCGCGGCCAAGGGCCGGATCGTCTTCATCTCATCGGTCAGCGGATTGATCGCCACGCCGGGAACCGGGGCTTACAACGCGTCGAAGTTCGCGCTCGAGGCGATAGCGGATGCACTCCGCATAGAACTGCGGCCGTGGGGGATTCGCGTTAGTCTCGTAGAACCGGGGCCCATCCGCACCGACATGTGGGGCGGGGCGCTCGTCGAGCACGACCGGATGGTGGCCGAACTCGCCGACGATCATCGGAAGCTGTACGCGCCGCATCTCTCCGGCACCCGCAAGCTCTTGGGCCGCATGCAGAAGATGGCCGCCGATCCGAAGAAGGTGGTGAAGGCCGTCGACCACGCGCTGACCGCCAACCGCCCCAAGAGCAGGTACCTCCTCGATGTCCCCAGCCGCGTTCAGAAGGCGTTGGTGCGCCTGACGCCGACGGCGGTCAACGACGCGGTCCTCGCGGCGGCGACCACCACGAAATCCGACGGCCTACCCTAGGGATCACAGGTGGCCACCGGGGTCGCCGGGGAGCCGGGAATCTCAGCGGAAGCGAACGTCCAGTGTCGCCAGGCCGAAGATCTTGCGGCCGTCGGACTTCGCGGCGACCAGGACCACACCGCTGCGGGTCTGCGGGTCCAGCGATTTGATCTTGCCGCTGAACTCGATGTCGGCCCCCCCGGCGGCCGGCACGATCGCCGGTGCGGACAGCCGCACCGCATAGCGCGTGACCGCCCCCGGATCGCCGGACCACGCGGAGACGAATCCGGCGCCCAGACCCATGGTGAGCATGCCGTGCGCGATCACATCGGGCAGGCCGGCCAGTTTGGCGATGTCCTCGTCCCAGTGGATCGGATTGGCGTCGCCGGCCACCCCGGCGTAGTTCACCAGGTCGCCGCGGGAGAGCCGGGTGTAGTGCACCGGGAGTTCGTCGCCCACGGCGACGTCCTCGAATCTGGGCGTACCCGGTGTGCGAGTCAGGCCGCCGTCGGAGAAGCGGACCTCCCCGGCGGGCCGCACGGTCTTCTCGTAGGTGCCCTCGCCGACCGCCATGATGTCGACGTCGTGCATCATCGCCTTCTGCACGGCGGCTTTCACCGCCGGATTGATGTCCTCGGCGGTCACACCGACGACGGTGGTGTGCAGGGTGTGCACCCGCTCGCCCGCTACGTCGGTGAACGTGTTGGTGACGGTGATCAGATCCCGTCCGGCGATTCTGCGCACCGACGTCAGCTCCACGTCGATGTGCAGTTCGTCGCCGGCGACGATCGGGCGGTGCTGTTCGAACACCTCCTCGGTCTGCACGTAGGTGTCATAACCGACGACCACCGACTCGAACATCCTGCGGTTGCACGACATGCCCGGTGTGGAGGTGAAGGTGAGGGGCGCCACCAGCCCGGTGTAACCCAGCTGCTCTGCGGTGTCGACGTCCCAGTGCGCCGGGTGATAGTCCTGCACGGCGCGCGCGTACTCACGCACCTTCTCCCTGCCGACGAGATAGGTGCCGTCCATCTCGTAGTAGTGGCCGACCCGGGCCTCGAGCTCCGGCGCCTCCGATGACGCGGTCACGAGTTCGACCAACCGCTCTGCCGGCTTCCCACACTGTGCACCCTAGTGGCACCCTGGTGCGCGGCGGCCGCTTACCGGCCGCGGGCGCGCCAACTGCGGTAGCCGCGGTGCGCGGCGAACGCGCCGATGATCGCGGTGAGGCACCAGACGGCGATGGCGGCGTAGGCCAAAGGTGAGTTGAGGTCGGAGAGGGACGCGCCCAGCGCGGTGTAGACGAAGGCCCGCGGCGCCGATCCGATCAGGGCGCCGACGGCCATCTGCCACAGCGGCACCCCGAACGCACCGAAGGTGTAAGAGGCCATCGCATCCGATATCCCGGGCACGAACCGCTGGCCGACCACCGCCCACAGGCCGTGCCGGCGGATCTGCTCGTCGATGCGATCCGCCCACTGATTGCCGATCAGTGCGCGGGCGCTGTCGCGCCCGGCACGGCGGCCGATCACCGCCGCGATCACCGCCGTCGTTGCCGCCGAACACAGGGTGACGACCGTGCCCAGCACCGGACCGAACAGCAGACCGCTGCCCGCCGCCAGTAGGGGGCCGGGCACGAAGATCGCCGCGAGCAGTGCCGCCGCCGGGATGTAGAGCAGGGGAGCCACCGGGCCGGTGGCGGCGACCGTGCCGCGCACCGCTTCGATGTCGATGACCCGCCGTACCGCGACGAGATAGAAGAGTGTCAGAAGGAAGGCGGCGAACAACCCCAGCCGCAGGATGTGCGGCCACCGGCTGTCCTGCGGGGAGGTCACGGGATGACGAGCGTATCGGGGCACGTTGTTCTGCCTCGGCAAACGGCCAAAATGCGACACCGGGGGGTGTCCCGCATTATTTTCGGGTGCGTGATTTCCTCGTTGACCGCCACGGCCGTCCGCTGGCTGCGGCCACTGCTGGCCGTCGCGGCGGTGGCCGGGATTGCCGTATCTACCGACACCGCCGCCGTCCTACTGACGGCTGACGGCAACCCTCTGGCCGGAAAGCCGTTCTACGTAGATCCCATCTCGCGGGCGATGACAGCGGCCAAGAACGCCAACCCGCCGAGTCCAGAACTCACCTCGATCGCCAACACCCCGCAGGCGTACTGGCTGGACCACGCATTCCCGGCCGGCACGGTCGCGAACACGGTGTCGCGATACGCCGGGGCAGCCCAGGCCGCGGGCGCCACCCCGGTCTTCGCCATCTACGCGATTCCGCACCGCGACTGCGGAAGTTTCGCCGCCGGCGGGTTCGCCAGCGCCGCCGGATACCGCGGCTGGATCGACTCGATCGCCTCGGGGCTGGGCGCCATGCCCGCCGCGATCATCCTGGAACCCGATGCGCTCGCGATGGCCGACTGTCTGTCGGCTGACCAGCGTCAGGAACGGTTCGACTTGATCAGCTACGCGGTGGACACGCTCACCCGCAACCCCGCGGCGACCGTGTACGTCGACGGCGGGCACTCGCGCTGGGTGCCCGCCGAGGTGATGGCCGCCCGCCTCAACGAGGTGGGCGTGAGCAAGGCGCGCGGATTCAGCCTCAACATCACCAACTACTACACCACCGAAGAGCAAATCGGTTACGGCGAAACGATTTCGGGGCTCACCGGCGGATCGCACTACGTGATCGATACCTCGCGCAACGGCGCCGGCCCGCTGCCCGATGCCCCGCTGAGTTGGTGCAACCCGAGCGGTCGCGCTCTGGGCGTCAAGCCCACTACCGACACCGCAGGCGCCCATGCCGACGCCTACCTCTGGATCAAGCGGGTCGGCGAGTCCGACGGGTCGTGCGACCGCGGGGATCCCTATGCCGGCGCGTTCGTCAACGAGTTCGCCATCGCTCTGGTGCGTAACGCGGCCGGGTAGACGAGGGACCCGACAGGGTCTCAGTCCTCGATCTGAACGACGGTGCGCGTCTCGACGTTCGGCAGGATCATCTCGGTGAGAATCCGCCGGTGTTCCGGATGGTCGCGGTAGGCCATGAACGACGCGGCGTCGTCGAAAGCGCCGATCACCCCGAAGTCGTAGGCGTCAGGTGTGACACCCGCATCAGGACCGCACAGATAACTACGGACACCCTCCAACCCGGAGGCCAGAGTGCGCAGCGCGTCAGCGATCTCGGCGGCGGCCACATCGCTGTGGCGCCATTTGAAGGTCACGATGTGGGTGAAGGTCAATGCTTCGCTCCCGAACCGCCCTTGGCTCCTGAACGACGCAACGGCAGGCGCTCGATCACCGTCACCAGGATGACGCCCACCACCAGGCCCACCAGGGCCGAGGCCACCGTATTGACGATCCAGGCCAGCACACCGCCGACGCCCGGCACACCGTGCACCGTCCCCTCAAGCAGGTGGACCAGGTGATAGGGCGCGCTCCAGCCGAGTTCATCGAAGCCGACCAGCAGGATGTGCCCGCCGACCCACAGCATCGCGGCCACACCGATCACCGAGAGCCACGACAGGACCTTCGGCATCCCCGACACCAGCAGCCTGCCCATGCGTTGTGACGACCGCGAGGGGCGTCCAGCGAGCTTCAACCCGACGTCGTCCATCCGCACGATCAGCGCGACCACCCCGTACACCGCGGCGGTGATTCCCACCGCCACGACGGCGAGGATCGCCCCGCGGTTCACCAGCGGTTCGCTGATGACCTCCTTGAGCGCGATCACCATGATCTCGGCGGACAGGATGAAATCGGTGCGGATCGCGCCGGAGATCGTGGCCGATTCCGCGTCCGGGCCGAGTTGCGCGGCGGGCACGTCGTGGTCGTGATCGTCATGGCGCAGAGCGTGGATGATCTTGTGAGCGCCCTCGTAGGCGAGGAAGCATCCGCCGAACATCAGGATCACCTCGACGACCTTGGGAGCCACCGCGCTCAACAGCAGCGCGGCGGGCAGGATGATGAGCAGCTTGTTGCGAATCGAACCCATCGCGATGCGACGGATGATCGGCAGTTCGCGCTCGGCAGCCAGTCCCCGCACATAGGCCGGTGTCACGGCGGCGTCATCG
The DNA here is from genome assembly GCA_018883075.1 of Mycobacterium sp. Taxonomy (GTDB): domain Bacteria; phylum Actinomycetota; class Actinomycetes; order Mycobacteriales; family Mycobacteriaceae; genus Mycobacterium. Next base: position 5,881 of record VEQU01000031.1, on the reverse strand, counting down.
ACCACCACACCGGCAGCTTTCATGCTGGCCTTGGCCGCCGCGGCGCCCACGTCGTCGATGGATGCGGCAGCCAGTTTGGCCAGCGCGGCGACGTCATCCAACAGCCCGACCAGACCGCCTGCCATACCCCGAACTCTACTTATCGGGCGGCGCACTCCGATAGCGTGGTCTGCGAACCGTCGACGAGAGGCAGTGCCATGACAGACCCGAAGAAGGGCACGTACGACCCCAAGAAGGGCGGCAAGTTCGAACCGGCCACCAAGGCCACACCCCCGCCGCCGCCTCAGCCGGGGCGGCGCAGAGACAGGTAGCCACCGTTGGTGAGCAGAGCCCGCTGCGCGCTGACGGCGACGGCGGGCGGGATGCTCGCGGCACTGCTGGCCGCGTGCGGGTCCGGATCCTCCGGCGCCGGCGATGTTCCGGATGACCCCTACCCGGATTACACCGCCACCTACCTTCAGGGCCCGCCGGAGCAGTCGCTGATGGAGGCTGCCCCGCTGGCCAAGGACGGGCACCGGTTCTGGATGCTCCCGGCGACCCCGCAGACGACGCAGTGGGGATTCTTCGACAACAGCACCCCGCCGGTGTTGCGCATCGACCCCGGCGACACCGTCGCGATCGAGACCATGCCCGGGGGTGGCGGCCAGGTCGCTCCGGGAATCACCGAGGGCCAGATCGAGACGATCAACGGCGCTGTCCCCAACCGCGGTCCGCACACCGTCACCGGCCCGATCTACGTCAACGGAGCCGAACCGGGCGACCTGCTGGCCGTGCGCATCAACCGGATCCGGCTGCCGAACTTCGCGACCAACAACACCGCCGAGGGCAAGGGCCTGTTCACCGACGAGTTCCCGGCCGAGGTCCGCAGCTACTACCTCGACCCCGACAAGATGCAGTTGCGTTTCTCACCCAACGTCATCGTTCCGCTGGAACCCTTCCCGGGTGTGCTCGGCGTCGGGCGCTCCGACACCTCCGGGCCGTCCTGCACCGACGGCAAATGCAGCACCGAACAACCCGGCCCGTACGGTGGCAACATGGACCTGCCGATGATGCAGGTCGGCACCACCACCTATCTGCCGGTGCAGGTTCCCGGCGCGCTGCTGTGGACCGGCGACTCACACGCCAAGCAGGGCAACGGAGAGATCGACCTCGACGCGCTCGAGACCTGGTACCCCGAACTCAACGTCACCATCGACCTCGTCAAGGCAAAGCCGCAACAGTGGCCCACGGTCGAGACACCGGACAGTTGGGTCGCCGTCGGCTATGACGCGGATCTCGACAAGGCCCTCGAGCTTGCCAAGTCCCAGACGATCGCCCTGATCATGGACACCCACGGCCTGCCCGCCGCCGAGGCGGCCGACGCCCTCGACAAGACATGGGACTGCCGCATCTCCCAGGTCGTCGACGAGATCGACGGAACCTACTGCGTTGTCCCGAAAAACCTCGACGGTCCGCGTGCGCCCGACCTGCCCACCAGCGACACCGCCACCGCGTGGGTGTCCGCCGGCACGGCGCCCAAGACACTCGACGCGATGAAGACCGCGGCCTCGGCCGCACTGGACGTGATGGCCCGCAATCTCGGCATCACCCGCAACGACGCCTACCACCTCGCCACCATGGTGCTCGACTGCCGGATCGCCCGGTGGTCCGCCGGGGACAAGACGGTGGCGTGCTCAGTGCCCAAAAGCATCAGAGTTCCTTAGGTGACCTGGCAGCAGATCCAGCCGTATCTGGTGGCGACGGCGATCGGTCTGCTGCTCGGCTTCGAACGGGAACGCAGCCATGCGGGCCGCGCCCCGGCGGGCTCCCGCTCCTTCGCGCTGCTGGCACTGGCCGGCGCGATCGCCGCCGGCTTCGGCCAGTGGGCGGTGGTCCTCGGTCTGGTCGGCGTCGCCGCCCTGATGGCACTCGCCTATTTCAGAACCAGCGGGGACGATCCGGGGACCACCACCGAGATCGCCGCAGTCGTCGCCTATCTGCTGGGCGCACTCGCCTACAGCCGTCCCGCGGTGGCGGTGGCACTCGCCGTGGTGGTCGCCGGATTGCTGGTCTCCAAGGGCCGCATCCATCGTTTCGCCCGCGACGTGGTCAACGAGGTCGAACTCGAGGATGCGATCAAGTTCTTCGCCGTCGCCTTCGTCGTCCTTCCGCTGCTTCCCGACAGGCCGATGGGTCCCTACGGCGTCCTCAATCCGTCGAAGGTATGGCTACTCGTCGTGCTCCTCACCGGTATCGGGTGGCTGGGCTACATCGGCGTGCGGGCTCTGGGCCCCGAACGCGGCCTGCTGGTGACGGGACTTGCCGGCGGATTCGTCTCGGCCACCGCGACCACCGCGTCGATGGGCAGGCTCAGCCGGTCCTTCTCCTCGGTGCGCGCCCCACTGGCGAGCGCGCTCGCCGCAAGCCTGGCCACCTTCGTCCAATTGGTGATCGTGACCGCAGTGGTCGACGCCGACGTGCTGCGACGGCTGTGGCCGCCGGTACTCGCCGGCGCGGTGGTGCTGACGGCGACCATCGCCGTCGTCTACCGGCGCGGTGCTTCCACTGTTGCGAACCGCAACGGCCAGGTGGTCGGTGAGGCGCCTGCGCCGGGCCGTCCCTTCGCGCTGAGACCGGCGTTGATCCTGGCCACTGTTCTGATCGGGGCACTGCTCATCGGGCGCTGGGGTGCGGAGGTCCTCGGCCCGAGGGGTGCGGTGCTCGCCGCGTTTGCCGCCGGCCTGGCGGATGCGCACGCGGGTTCGGTCGCAGCCGCCAGCCTGGCTGCAAAAGGGGACATCGGCGTCGACACCGCGGTGCTGGCCATCGCGGCGGCGCTCGGATCCAATCTGATCGTGAAGTGCGTGTTGGCGTTCACCGCCGGTGGCCGGCGGTTCGGCACCGCCTTCTGCGCCGGGATGGCAGCGCCCACTCTGGCCTTCGCCGCCGTGGTGGCGGTTGCTTCGACAGTTCCGTGATTCGCGGGGCCGTGATCCGCGGGGCCCTGACCCACGTCCGGTTCTTGCTATGTTCACCTCGCAGTCGCCGATTGTTAACCGGTGGTGACAGGGGAGGTTGGGAGTGGAAGTCGGGCTGATCATCGCCATCGGCTTCGCGGCGGCCTTCGCGCTGACCAACGGTTTCCACGACGCCTCGAACGCGATCGCCACGCTGGTTGCCACCCGCGGGGCCACTCCGGGCCAGGCGGTGCTGCTGTCGGCCGTTTTCAACATGGGCGGCGCGGTACTTCTCGGAACGGCCGTCGCCGACACCATCGGCAAGATCGTCACCGTGCCGCAGACCCAGGTGGTGACCGTGGTCGGGGCGGGACTGGCCGGGGCGACGGCGTGGAATCTGCTCACCTGGGCGCTGGGTCTGCCGTCGTCGTCAGGCCACGCACTCGTCGGCGGATTGGGCGGCGCGGCCATAGCCGACGGGGTGATCTCCGGGTACGGCGGGCCGCAGTCCGTCCAGTGGGGTGGATTCGAAGGCTGGCACCCCACCGGAATCATCGGAGTCCTTGTGGCGCTGCTGATCTCGCCCGTGCTGGGTTTTTTCTTCGCATTCGTGCTGCTTCGGCTTCTGCGTCTGGTGTCACGCCGGTGGACGACGCGGTGGGCCAATCCAGTGCGCGCGGGAGGATGGCTCGCCGCGGCGGGGCTGTCCTTCAGCCATGGCGGCAACGACGCGCAGAAGGCGATGGGCGTCATCGCTGTGCTGTTGCTTGCGTCCGGTCACACCACGACGCTCAGCGTGCCGCTATGGGCCAAGATCCTCACCGGAGTCGCGCTCACGGCGGGAACCGCACTGGGCGGTTGGCGCATCGTCAGGACCATTGGCCGCCGCATCTTCACCCTCACCCCGGTGGACTCCTTCTCCAGCCAGGTCTCATCCACGGCCGTCATCCTCGGCGCCTCGCTGATCGGCGCCCCGGTGAGCACCACTCAGGTGGTGGCCTCCTCGGTTGTCGGCGTCGGTGCGGGTCGGCGACGGTGGCGGCACGTGCGGTGGCAGATCGTGCGGGAGATGGGTGTCGCCTGGCTGACCACGATCCCGGCGGCAGCCTTTGTGGCGATCGTCGTCCTTCTGATCTGGAGAGCGCTTTGAGTTATCGGAATAGAGTGCGATGAGTCTTGGAGAACACCATGAGTGCTGCGGGCCGTAAGCGAAGCCGTTGGTTCCTGCCCGAAGCGCCTGACCTGATCGGGATGTTGCAGAGGCAGGCCGCGATCACCTCCCGCGGTATGCAGGCTTTCGCCGCCTGGGCCGGCGGCGAGACAGCGCGCGCCGAGGATGTTCGCATCGCCGAACACGAGTGCGACGAAGTACGGCGACTGCTGGTGGACAACGTCAGCGAGGCGTTCACCACCCCACTGGAGCCCGAGGACCTGTTCCAATTGTCGCGCGATCTCGACAAGGTGATCAACGGCGCGAAGAACACGGTCCGGGAGTCCGAGGCGATGAACATCGCGCCCGACCCGGCGACCGCCGAGATGGCCGTTCTCCTCGCCGAGGGCACCGGACACCTCGAGGCGGCATTCGCGAACCTGGACGAGAGGTCCAACCACTCGGCGGTGTCGGCCACCGATGCCGCCGACGAGGCGGTGAAGTCGCAGCGGAATCTGGAACGGGTCTACCGTCAGGCTGCCAGCGATCTACTCGCGGTCACCGACATCTCCGCGGTGGTCGCCCGCCGCGAGTTCTACCGCAGGGTCTCGGCGATCTCCGATGACATCGTGTCGGTGGCCGACCGCATCTGGTACTCGCGGGTCAAGGAGTCCTGAGCGCTAGCCGCAGCAGCCGGATTCGGCGGCGGTTGCTTCGGCGAAGGTCTTCGAGTCCGCCAGCTTGGTGTAGACCTCCCAGCGTTCTCCGCTCGGCCCGGTGACCCACACCTTGTCCTGCAGGGCGAAGCAGCACGTGCTGCCGATCTCCTCCTCGGTAAACAGCCCCTCGCCGCTCAGCCGGGCGATCTCGGCATGCACCGCCTCGCTGGAATCCACCTCGACGCCGAGGTGGTTGATGGAGCCGCCGCTACCGGGGCTGTGGAACAGCACCAGCTTGAGCGGGGGCTCGACGATGGCGAAGTTCGCGTATCCCGGCTTGACCTTGGCCGGCCCGACACCGAAGAGCTTGGAGTAGAACGAGATTGCCGCGTCGAGGTCCTCGACGTTGAGGGCGAGCTGGACTCTGGACATGAAGCCAGCCTTCCACCTTTTTGATATATGTCAATGTCTATGGCAGCATCGGCGCCATGCCCAAGTCTCTGCCCGTGATCGACATGTCAGCCCCGGTGTGTTGCGCCCCGGTGGCGGCCGGACCGATGAGCGACGAGGCGGCGTTGGAGGTCGCATTGCGGCTCAAGGCACTCGCCGACCCGGCGCGGGTGAAGATCATGTCGCTGTTGTTCTGCTCCGTCGACGGCGAGACGAACAGCGGGGACCTGGCGGCGGAGCTGGGGATCAGCGAGTCCACCGTCAGCCACCACCTCACCCAGTTGCGCAACGCCGGCCTCGTGGAGTCCGACCGGCGCGGCGTCAACGTCTACCACCGCCCGCACCGCGACGCGATGACGGCGCTGTGCGCGGTGATCGACCCGGATTGCTGTACCTGAGATGGCCGTCGCCCACGACGACGGTGTCGTCGCCCGACTGTCCACACTGGATCGATTCCTGCCAGTCTGGATCGGCATCGCCATGACGGCCGGTCTGATGCTCGGTCGGCTGGTCCCTGGCCTGGGCGACGTGGTCTCGGCGGTGCAGGTGGACGGCGTCTCGCTGCCCATCGCACTGGGACTGCTGGTGATGATGTACCCGGTGCTCGCCAAGGTCCGCTACGACCGCCTGGAATCGGTCACCTCCGACCGCAAACTCCTGGCCGGCTGCCTGGGCCTGGTCTGGCT
>VEQU01000120.1 GCA_018883075.1 Mycobacterium sp. | reverse complement strand
GCACGGCATGACGCACCGGAATTCCGGCTGCGGCGAAGACGGCCTCCGGTTCGGTGAACGACGGCGCCAGCAGCACCGGCGAGCGCGGTTGAAGCGCCGGCAGCAGGCTGAAGCCCTCCGAACCGCCTGCCAGCAGCAGCACCCGGTCCTCGTCGACGCCATGCCGGTGGGCCACCGCCGCGACGGCCGCCGCCGTATCGGCGGCAGACGGGTATCCGGCCAGGTCGGCCAGCCGCCGCGCCAGCCGCTCCAGCAGCCAGGACGGCGGCCGGGCGCCACGCACATTGACGGCGAAGTCGACCAGCCCGGGCTCGGCGTCCTGATCGCCGTGGAAGCGCGCGCCGGGGCGCGGCGCCTGCCCGTCGACCTGCCCGCTCACCACTAGCACAGTAGTGCGCGACAATGGAGCGGTGACGTGCACAGCCGCCGACACCCGACCGGAGTTGGTGATCTTCGACCTCGACGGCACGCTGACCGATTCCGCACCCGGTGTGGTGGCCAGTTTCACCCACGCGCTGGCCGCGGTCGGCGCCGAGGTGCCCCCCGGCGACCTCGCCGGACTCATCGTCGGCCCGCCCATGCACCACACCCTGGCGACCCTGGGCCTGGGCAGCCGCGCCGACGAGGCGATGGCGGCCTACCGCGCCGACTACACCAGCCGTGGCTGGGCCATCAACGAACTCTACGACGGCATCGGCGAACTGCTGGCCGATCTTCGCCGCGCCGGGGTTCGCCTCGCGGTGGCCACCTCGAAACTCGAGTCCACCGCCCGGCGCATCCTCGAGCACTTCGGCGTCGCCGAGCACTTCGAGGTCATCGCCGGAGCCAGCCCGGACGGCGTCCGTGCCGCCAAGGCGGATGTGATCGCACACGCCCTCGACCAGTTGCGGCCGCTGCCGCAGCGGGTGGTGATGATCGGCGACCGGTCCCACGACGTCGACGGGGCGGCCGCCCACGGTCTGGACACGATGGTTGTCGGATGGGGTTACGGCGGCGGGGATTTCGCCGCCGGCGAGCCCGTCACGGTCGTGGCCACCGTCGCCGAACTGCGGGAGGCACTCGGTGTCTGAGCACCCGCGGCGTACCCGGCTGCACATCACCTTCATCTGCTCGGGCAACATCTGCCGCTCACCGATGGCGGAGAAGATGTTCGCCCACCAGATCTGCCAACGCGGCCTGGACGGCCGGGTGCGGGTGAGCAGCGCGGGCACCGGCGGCTGGCACGCCGGTGCCGGCGCCGACGAACGCGCGGTGCGGGTGCTGGCCGAGCGCGGCTACCCGACGACCCATTGCGCCGCGCAGGTCGGCGACTACCACCTGTCGGCGGACCTGGTGATCGCACTGGGCCGCAATCATCTGCGCATGCTCACCGAGTGGGGCGTGGACACCGACCGGTTGCGGATGCTGCGCTCGTTCGACCCGCGGTGCGGTGCGCACGTCCCCGATGTCGAGGACCCCTACTACGGGACCGACGCCGACTTCGGCGAGGTGTTCGATGTCATCGACGCCGCGCTGCCGGGCCTGCATGCCTGGGTCGACGACAGACTGGCCGGCTGATGCGTCGGCTTGGATTCCTGCTGCGCCCGGGCTGGATCGCACTGGGTCTGGTGGTCGTCGCGTTCGCGTATCTGTGCTTCAGCGTGCTGGCGCCCTGGCAGCTGGGTAAGAACACGACGACCTCGCGGGAGAACCAGCAGATCGAGGCATCGCTGTCGGCTGATCCGGTGGCCGTGACAACCGTTCTGCCACAGCAGGATTCGTCCGCGCCGGATGCTCAGTGGCGTCAGGTCACCGCAACCGGACGCTACCTGCCGCAGAGCACCGTCCTGGCGCGGCTACGAGTGATCGGCGGCGCTCCGGCCTTCGAGGTGCTCACCGCGTTCGCCGTGCGGGGCGGCCCGACGGTTCTGGTCAACCGCGGCTATGTGCGTCCCGTCGAGGTGACGAAAGTGCCGCAGATCCCGCCGCCGCCACCGGGCGACGTCACCATCACCGCCCGGCTGCGCGATTCGGAGACGGCGCCCCCCGAGGGCAAACAGCCCTTCACCGAAGGCGGCTACCAGCACGTCTACACGATCGACACCGCGCAGGTCGCAGGGCTGACCGGCACCGCGCTGACCGGTTCGTACCTGCAGCTGGTCGCCGATCAGCCCGGCGGACTGGGCGTGCTGGCGCTGCCGAAACTCGACGCCGGGCCCTTCCTGTCCTACGGCATTCAGTGGATCGCGTTCGGGATCCTGGCGCCCATCGGGTTGGGCTACTTCGCCTATTCGGAGATCCGCACCCGCCGCCGCGAGGCCGCCCAGCGTCAGGCCGCCGAGGCCAGTCCGGCGCCGCCCACCGTCGAGGAGAAACTGGTGGACCGTTACGGACGGCGGCGCTGAGCCGTGCCGCCGCACAGTGCCACCGCGAGTGCCAGCGCCCCCAGCTGAACGAGCCGCGACAGCTGCACCGCCCGGCGTAGATCGTCCGGGCCGGGCGGCGGCCCCTCACCGAGGGTGGGCCGGATCTCCAACTGGTAGCCGTACTGGGTGGGCCCACCCAGCCGCACGCCCAGCGCACCGGCGAAGGCCGCCTCCACCACACCGGCATTGGGGCTCGGGTGCCGGCCGGCGTCGCGCCGCCACGCCCGCACCGCCCCCGCCGGGGAACCGCCGGCCAGCGGCGCGCACAGCGCCGTGAGGGCTGCGGCCACCCGGGCCGCGACGATGTTCGCGGCGTCATCGAGACGTGCTGCGGCCCAACCGAAGCGGGCGTAGCGCGGCGAGCGGTTCCCGATCATCGCATCGAGGGTGTTGACCGCACGGTAGGCGAGCACACCGGGCACCCCCGCAACGGCCGCCCACAGCAGCGGTGCCGCCGCGGCGTCGGAGGTGTTCTCCGCGACCGACTCGCAGGCCGCCCGCACCAGCCCGTCGCCGTCGAGGGACTGCGGGTCGCGGCCGCACAGCGACGGCAGCAGTTCCCGTGCGCCGTCGAGGTCGCCGGCGTCGAGCAGGTCGGCCATCGCCTCTCCGGTGCGCGCCAGCGTGGTTCCGCCGAGCGCCACCCACGTCGCCGCCGCCATCAGCGCGACGCGCGCGACGCGGCCGGCCGTCAGCCGTTGCAACGCGTATCCGGTCACCGCCGGGCCGCCGACCGCGACGGCGGTGTGCAGCACCCCGGCCGCCCGGGCGGCGCGGTAGGTCAGCGTCTCCAATGTCTGCGCGGCGCTGCCGAAACCGGCCACCGGATGGCGGCGCCGGGGGTCGCCCAGAGCCAGATCAGCCAGGTAGCCCACGAGGATTCCCGCCGCCCGGGCACGTGCGCCGGCATTCACCACGGCAGCGTCTCACACATGGTCTACTGCGAGCATGACCGACCGAATCCTCACGGCCGGAACCGTGATCACCATGGATGCCGCGCGCCCCCGGGCCGAGGCGGTGGCCGTCTCCGGGGGCCGCATCACGGCCGTCGGTTCACTCGATGAGTGCCGCGCCGCACTGCCCGCCGCGCAGGTCGTCGACACCGGTGCGACGGCCCTGCTGCCCGGGCTCATCGAACCGCACGGCCATCCGCTGATGAGCGGTGTCGCCCTGGAGGCGCCGGCGGTGAACATCACCCCGTTCAAGGATCCGAACTGGTCGGACGTGGAGAAGGTCTTCGCCGCGACGATGGCCGCGAGCGACCCGCAGACGCCGCTGCTGTTCTCCGGCTTCGACGCCCTGCTGCACCAGCGTCCCGCTCCCAAAGCCGATGAACTCGACCGCATCTTCGGCGACCGCGTGGTCGCGATCGCCGACAACTCCGGCCACGGCGTGTACTTCAACACCGCACTGATGAAGACCAAGGGGTGGGACGTAAACGCCCCGGCAGATCCGGTCGGCGGGCACTTCGGACGCAACGCCGATGGCAGCCTCAACGGGCAGGGCTTCGAGTTGCCGGTGCTGTTCGACGTGATCGGCGACATCATGGCCAAACTCGGCAACCCGCTGCTGGCCGGTGCGCGCTACTACGCCAGCATGGCGCAGGCCGGTTACACCTCCACCTCCGATATGACGTTCGACCTCAACCTCAAAGCCGGCTACGAGGCGCTGGCCGCCGCACCGTCCTGCCCGCTGCGGATCAGCATGTTCGAGGTCTCCACCAGCGACACCTACACCGAGCCCCTGTCGTTCGCGGCCGGCGACGACTGGCTGATCAAACAGGGCGTGAAACTGTGGACGGACGGATCGCCCTGGGTCGGCAACATCGGGATCTCCTTTCCCTACCTCGACACCGAGGCCACCCGGCGGGCCGGTATCAACCCCGCGACGGCCGGCGGCACGCGGTCGATGAACTACTCCCGCGAGCAGCTCGACGCCGTGCTCGACAAGGCCGCCCCGGCGGGCTGGCAGATGGCCTTCCACTCCAACGGTGACCTGGCCATCGACCTGGCACTGGACGCCTATGAGGGCGCTCTGCGCAAACACAAGCTGCTCGGCAGCGACCACCGCTGGCGCCTGGAACATCTCGGGGCGGGCACCCGCAAGCACTTCGAGCGTGCGGCCGCGCTCGGCGTCCACATCTCGCTGGCGCCGTTCCAGTACTACTACTGGGGCGATCTGCTGGACGGGCAGATGTTCGACCCCGCGCACGGCGCGCCGTGGCAGTCCTTCGGTGACGCCGCGGCCTCCGGGGCGGTGGTGTCGTTCCACAACGACGGGTCGGTGTCGCCGCCGTCGCCGATCCTCAACATCGCCACCGCCGTCACCCGGCGCACCCGTTCCGGTGCGGTGCACGCGCCCGAGCAGAGCATGACCCTCGATCAGGCGCTGCGCGCCCACACCATCGACGCCGCCCGCACCCTGCACCGCGACGCCCTGGTCGGCTCCATCTCCCCCGGCAAGCTGGCCGACTTCACCGAACTCGCCGCCGACCCGTACGCGGTGGATCCGGCCACGCTCGCCGAGAGCGCCACCGTGAGAGGGACCTGGCTGGGCGGCGAGCGGGTGGACCTGGACGCCTTCGTCGCCGCAGTGGGCGGCACCGGCACCCGCGAGCACGCCCATCTGGCGACGAAGACCCACCGCGGCTGCTGCTGACGGCCTGCCTCAGCATTTTTGTCAGACCTCCCTCATATCCTTTGCGATGGGGAGGGGAAATGATGAATGAAACCTGGCCGGAATATCTCCGGCGGATCAGCGGCGGCGCCACCCAGGGCCAGATCGCCGAGCGCATCGGCATCGGCCGGCTCTCGGTGTGCAACTGGCTGCACGGCAAGACCAGGCCCAAGGCCGAGACGGTGATCCTGGTGGCGCGGGTCTACCAGCGCTCACCCATCGAGGCGCTGCTGGCGGCGGGCTACCTGGAGCCCGGGGAGGCGGGCCAGCCGCTCGACGTTCGGGCGTCGCCGCAGGATCTTCCGGCCGAGGAGCTCGTCGCCGAGATCCTGCGCCGGCTGGCCGATGGTCAGAAGACCGTTCAGAACACGACGGTCTGATTGCCGAACCGGATCACCCGGTCCTCGCAGTGCCACTGCAC
>VEQU01000030.1 GCA_018883075.1 Mycobacterium sp. | reverse complement strand
GGCCTGGATGCGCCAGTTGCTTGATTGGCAACGGGAGGCGGACGATCCGGGCGAGTTCCTCGAGTCGCTGCGTTACGACCTCGCCGTGCAGGAGATCTTCGTCTTCACCCCCAAGGGCGAGGTGGTGACGCTGCCGGCGGGTTCCACACCGGTGGACTTCGCCTACGCGGTGCACACCGAGGTGGGCCACCGCTGTATCGGGGCCCGGGTCAACGGCAGGCTGGTGGCGCTGGAGCGCAAGCTGGAGAACGGCGAACTCGTCGAGGTCTTCACCTCCAAGGCGGCCAACGCCGGCCCGTCGCGCGACTGGCAGAGCTTCGTGGTCTCGCCGCGGGCGAAGGCGAAGATCCGGCAGTGGTTCGCCAAGGAGCGCCGCGAGGAGGCTCTGGAGGCCGGCAAGGAGGCCATCACCCGAGAGGTGCGCCGGGGAGGTCTGCCGCTGCAGCGTCTGGTCAACGGGGAGGCGATGGGCGCACTGGCCTCCGAGTTGCGCTACACCGATGTCTCGGCGCTCTACACCGCGGTCGGGGAGGGCCACGTGTCGCCGCGCCACGTGGTTCAGCGACTGCTCGCCCAACTCGGCGGCGCCGAGGACGCCGAGGACGAACTCGCTGAGCGGTCCACCCCGGCGACCATGCCGATACGCCAGCGCAGCACCGAGGACACCGGCATCGCTGTGCCGGGCGCACCCGGCACGTTGAGCAAGCTGGCGAAGTGCTGCACCCCGGTCCCCGGCGACAACATCATGGGGTTCGTCACCCGCGGCGGCGGGGTGAGCGTGCACCGCACCGACTGCACCAACGCAGGAGATCTGCGCCAGCAGTCCGAGCGGATCATCGACGTGCTGTGGGCGCCGTCGCCGACGTCGGTGTTCCTGGTCGCGATCCAGGTGGAGGCGCTCGACCGGCACCGCTTGCTCTCCGACGTCACCCGGGTGCTCGCCGACGAGAAGGTCAACATCCTGTCGGCGTCGGTCACCACCTCCGATGACCGGGTGGCTATCAGCCGCTTCACCTTCGAGATGGGCGACCCGAAGCATCTGGGTCACCTGCTCAACGCGGTGCGCAACATCGAGGGTGTCTATGACGTCTACCGGGTGACCTCCGCGGCCTGAGTTGCGTGAGAACGCGCGCCCCGCTCGACTGTGCGGTTTCGCACGCGACACGCCGGGCGGCTGGCGCAAAACGCACAGTCGAACCGTCGGCGCGGGCCTACAGCAGCCGGACCGACTCGACCGTGATGGATGCCCGCTGTTCCACGGTGCGCAGACCGGCCTCGTCCACGCTGCCGAACACCGTGTAGGTGGGCGGCAGTGCCGAGTCCCGGTAGACGATGAAGAACTGGCTTCCGTTGGTGTCCGGCCCGTCATTGGCCATCGCCAGCGTTCCGCGTGGATAGACCACCGGCTGCGAAAGCCGCCTGTCGAACGGCCGGTACTGGTTGGTGGGGTATTCATTGGCGAACCGGTAGCCCGGCCCGCCCGTTCCGGTGCCGGTCGGGTCGCCGCACTGCAGCACCGAGCGCGCCGGTGAGTCGGCCGGCCGGCGGCAGACGGTGTCGTCGAAGAATCCCTGCTGGGCGAGGCTGACGAAACTGTTCACCGTGCACGGCGCCTTGGCGTTATCCAGCCGCATACCGATCGCACCGTCCGCGGTGATCAGGCTGGCGTCGACGATCGCGGGTTCGGCCGGCACCGGACCGGGCCGCGGCGGATCGACCGGTTTGGCGGCCGGTGTCGCGGTGGCGGGGTAGGCGCACGCCGCGCCCAGGCCGGCCGGTGGCTCGAACCGCGGCAACTGCCCATCGCCGGACAGCGTCGGCCCGGCCGCGCCGCGCATCTGCGGGTTCTCCCGGACCACCTTGGCCGCCCAGGAGAAGAACAGCACCCCGGCCACCAGCAGCAGGATCGTCGCCACGGTGACGACGTAACCGATCACCAGTCCAGCGATGGCCAGACCGCGGCCCTCCTCGCCGGAGCGCTTGATCTGCGACAGCGACAGATGCCCCAACAGGATGCCCAGCGGAGCGAAGAGCAGCGCGACCACCAGTGCCGCGATCGCCAGGGCGTTGGTCCGGGGCGGCGGCGCGGCGGGGTAGGGGGGATAGGGGTACTGCCCCGGGTAAGACGGCGGGTAGGTCGGGTAGGGCGGATAGGGCGGATAGGGCTCAGCCTGCTCGGGCGTGGCGTAGGCCGGTGTCGTGGGGTCGAACGGCGCGGGGCCCGTCATCGCGCCGACTCAGTCGAGGAGGACGGTCTTGATGTTGACCGGTGTGGCGGGCTTGCCGTCCTCTCCGCCGCCGACCACACCGGCCGCCGCGATCTTGTCCAGTGTCGCCAGACCGGTGGAGTCGATGGTGCCGAACACGGTGTAGTTCGGCGGGAGTTGAGAATCCTTGTACACCAGGAAGAATTGGCTTCCGTTGGTGTCGGCGCCGGCGTTGGCCATCGCGATCGCGCCGCGCGGGTACAGCACCGCCTTGCCCAGCGCCGCATCACCCCTCTCGTACTGATTGGTGGGGTACTCGTTGGCGAACCGGTAGCCGGGGCCGCCTTGCCCACTGCCGTCCGGGTCACCGCACTGCAGCACGCCCAGGGCGGGGGCGGTGGTCAGCCGGTGGCATGCGGTCCCGTCGAAGAAGCCCTTCTGGGCCAGGCTCGCGAAACTGTTCACCGTGCACGGCGCCTCGGCGTTGTTGAGAATCAGGCCGATGTTGCCCTGGTCGGTCGACATGCTGACGCTGACGGTCGCCGGATCGTTGGGCACCTGACCCTCCTTGGGCGGGTCGACCTTCTTGCTGGCCGGCTCAGCCTTGGGGTACGTGCAGTTGGCGCCGAGACCGGAGGGGGCTCGAAACGCCGGCAGCTGGCCGGGGCCGCCGCGAACGAGTTGCGTCGGGGTGGCGGCCGTCTGCGGAGCGTCGGCGGTGGTGGCCGGCGAGTCGGACTTCTTGAACACGAAGAACGCGAGCCCGGCCGCGACCGCGACGAGCGCCACTACCGAGACCACGGCCGTCAGGATGCGCTGCTGGCGGGCCTTCTGGGCCCGTGTCTCAAGCTGGCGCTCAAGCTTGCGCTTGGCCGCCTCGCGTCGTTGCTCGTTGGTCGGCACCGCTGTCGTCCTCCATGTGTTCCTGGCCGTGCTCCCGGCCGGTCTCGTTGTCGTGACCTCGCCCACCGAGTCTGCCAGCACGACATACGCTCAGGCCCGGCACCCACCCCGGCCTGCGCGGTGGGACACTTGTGGGCGTGTTACTCACCGGCTTCCCGGCGGGCATGTTGGCGTGCAACTGCTACGTGCTGGCTGATCGTCAGGGATCGGACGCGATCGTCGTCGACCCGGGCCAGCGCGCTTTCGCGCCGCTGCGCCGGATTCTCGACGAGAACCGCCTGACCCCGGCAGCGGTGCTGGTGACCCACGGCCACATCGACCACATCTGGTCGGCCCAGAAGGTGGCCGACACCTTCGGTTGCGCGGTGTACATCCATCCCGCCGACCGTCACATGCTGACCGATCCGATCCGCGGGTTCGGCCCACGCATCGCCCAGGTCGCTTTCGGCACGCTGTTCCGGGAGCCGCGCCAGATCGTCGAACTCGACCGCGACGGCGCAGTCCTGGACGTCGGCGGCATCTCGGTGACCGTCGACCACACCCCCGGCCACACCCGCGGATCGGTATGTTTCCGCGCATCCGATGTGGTGTTCACCGGCGACACCTTGTTCAAGCAGTCGGTCGGGCGCACCGACCTGCCCGGCGGCAGTGGCCGCGACCTGCTCGACTCGATCATCACCAAACTGCTCGTCCTCGATGACGACACCCGGGTGCTGCCCGGCCACGGGGAGGCGACGACGATCGGCGCCGAACGCGGTGCCAACCCCTTCCTGCAGGGCATCAGGCTGTGACCGGTTTCCAGGCTCCCAAGGGGGTGCCGGACTACCTGCCCCCGGAGTCGGCGGAGTTCGTCGCGGTGCGCGACGGGCTGCTGGCGGCGGCGCGGCTCGCCGGCTATGGCGACATCGAACTGCCAGTGTTCGAGGACACCGCCCTGTTCACCCGCGGCGTGGGCGCGTCCACCGACGTGGTCGCCAAGGAGATGTACACCTTCGCCGACCGTGGCGACCGTTCGGTGACGCTGCGCCCGGAGGGCACCGCCGGGGTCATGCGGGCGGTGATCGAACACGGTCTCGACCGTGGCGCGCTGCCGGTAAAGCTGTGCTACGCCGGGCCGTTCTTCCGCTATGAGCGTCCGCAGGCGGGCCGCTACCGTCAGCTGCAGCAGGTCGGCGTGGAGGCCATCGGTGTGGACGACCCGGCGCTGGACGCCGAGGTGATCGCGGTCGCCGACGCGGGCTTCCGGTCGCTGGGCCTGGAGGGCTTCCGGCTGGAGATCACCTCGCTGGGCGACGAGACGTGCCGGCCCGGGTACCGGACGCTGTTGCAGGAGTACCTGTTCGGCCTCGATCTCGATGACGCCACCCGGGCGCGTGCGGAACTCAACCCGTTGCGCGTGCTCGACGACAAGCGTCCCGCCATGCGCGAGCTGACGGCGGACGCGCCGGTGATGCTGGATCACCTCTCCGATGCCGCCAAGACGCACTTCGACACGGTGCTGGCTCACCTCGACGCGCTGGACGTGCCGTACGTCATCAAGCCGAGGCTGGTGCGCGGTCTGGACTACTACACGAAGACGACCTTCGAGTTCGTCCACGACGGACTGGGCGCGCAGTCCGGTATCGGCGGCGGCGGGCGCTACGACGGACTGATGGCCGAACTCGGGGGGCAGGATCTGTCTGGAATCGGGTTCGGACTCGGGGTGGACCGGACCATGCTGGCGCTGCGCGCCGAGGGCAGAACCGTCGGCGAGAGCAGCCGGTGCGAGGTGTTCGGCGTGCCGCTGGGGGAGCAGGCCAAACTCGAACTGGCGTCGGTGGCCGCCGCACTGCGGGCCGCCGGAGTCCGGGTGGACCTGGCCTACGGCGACCGCGGCGTCAAAGGGGCGATGCGGGCCGCCGACCGATCGGGCGCCGTCCTCGCGCTGGTGGCGGGCGACCGCGACATCGAGGCCGGCACGGTGGGTGTGAAGGATCTGTCGACCGGCCGCCAGGATGACGTCGCCCTGGGCGCGGTGGTCGCCGAGGTGCTTGACCGGCTGGGCTGAGTGGTTCCCGGTGGGTCGGGTGGTTTCTTCACCGATTCCTTAGGCAGCCGGCGGAACCCGCCGGGGCCTGCCGCCCGTTGAACCGGGCGTGAACCGTCTGATCGAGGCCTACCTGCGCGGCCGGGGCCTGCGCTACTTCCGCGGCCGTCATGACGACGAGTACTTCTTCCTGCTCGCCGGCGCCGACGGGGGCCGGCTCAACGTGCACCTCGAGGTGTGCGGAGCCGATGGTGACACCGTGCAGGTGAGCGTGAGCCCGGACCGGTACTTCCTGGCCGAGGCGCGTGATCGGCTGTCGGACCTGGCGGCGGACTGGAACGCCGCAGATCCGTGCGCGCTGGCCGTGGTGCACGACTCCAGCGACCCGGCTCTGGTGGGCGTGATGGCCCACAACTGCCACCGGCCCGGCGACGTCGAGGCGCTCACCGACTCGGTGGATCGCACGGTGGCCTCGGCGACCGATTTGTTCGGCCTGGTCCGTGGGATCGCCGCGCCGGGCCATCGGCGTGCCGGCTGAGGTAACACCCGGCGGGCCGTGGGCGATAGAGCCGATATGCGACACCTGACTGCAGTGGGAGCCGCCGCTGTGCTGCTGGCCGCGGGTATCGCCGCCACATCGGCGGCGGGTGCCGAGCCGACCCCCGAGCCGACCCCCAGCCCGACCGACAGCACCACCAACAGCCCGGAGGCGGCCGAGCCGGAGACAGCGGGCGCGCATCAGGTCACCTACACGGTGACCACGACCAGCGACCTGACCGCCAACATCTATTACGTCACCGCCGACCCGCCGGATCAGGGCGCCGCCAACGACCCGCGGTACATGCCGTTGGCCCGCACGATGGTGGGGCCCGCGGCGCCGTGGGTCTTCCAGACCACCCTCGACGACCCCACCCAGTGGGCCTTCGTGAGCGCCAGCGGTGGCCTGCGGGTCAATCCCGAGTTCCGCTGCGAGATCGCCGTCGACGGCCAGGTCGTCGTCTCACAGCAGGGTGGCAGCGGCGTGCAGTGCGCGCTGCGCCCGCAGTGAGGTCCCGGCTCAGCCCAGGTCTCGTGCGCTGAACGTGTCGCACTGGTTGGGGTCACCGGTCCGGTAGCCCACGGTGAACCACTTCTGGCGCTGCTCTGAGGAGCCGTGCGTCCAACTCTCCGGGTTGACCCGACCGGTCGCCTGCTCCTGGATCCGGTCATCGCCCACCGACGCCGCCGCCGACAGCGCGTCGGCGATATCACTGTCGGTCAACGGCTCCAGGTAGGTCACATCCGTGCCGGGCTGCTTGGTGATCGCCGCGTAGTGCGCCCACACCCCCGCGTAGCAGTCCGCCTGCAGCTCCGAGCGCACCCCGCCGCCGGTGGGGCCCTGGGCGCCCTTCTGCGCACGATCGAGGTTGCCCAGCAGGTTCTGCACATGGTGTCCGTACTCGTGAGCCACCACGTACTCCTGTGCGAGCGGCCCCCCGCTGGAACCGAACTGGTTCTTCAGCACGTCGAAGAAGTCGACGTCGAAATAGGCCGTCCGGTCCGCGGGGCAGTAGAACGGGCCGACTTCGCTGGTGGCCGGGCCGCAGCCGGTCTGCACCGAACCCTTGAACAGCTGCGTGGTGGGCGGGGTGTACCCACGCAGTCGCTGCTCCCAGATCGCGTCCAGTGAGTTGCCGGTGGCCACCACGCGGCACTCGGCGTAGCGGTTGGCGTCCGCTCCGGTGCGGCACTTGTCCAGATCGAATCCCGGTTGCGCGCGCGTCGGCCCCATCGGCTGCTGGGGAATCACCGTGCCGGGATCGACGCCGAGGAACAGGGCCAGCAGCATGATCGCCAGGCCGCCGAACCCGCCGCCGATCGCGATGCCGCGCCCCGCGCCGCCACTGGACCGGGCGTTGCGCGTGTCGATCCGCATACCTTCGTTGAAGGTCATCGGTGCTCCTCGGTCTTCGTGCCGGACGTCGGTGCCGCCCACCTGGCGAACAGCCGCGTCAAGCTTGCCACAATCGCAGTTCGAGGTGGCGGTCGCCGGGCTGAGCAGGTGAGTTCATAGACTTCATCTGCCGTCCCGCCATCCATCCCCGGCCGAGGAGTGTCATTGCTGCGCAGTCATGCCGCCGGTTCGTTGCGGGCCACTGACGCCGGGAAGACTGTCACCCTGGCCGGCTGGGTGGCCCGCCGCCGCGACCACGGCGGCGTTATCTTCATCGACCTGCGGGACTCGACGGGCACGGCTCAGGTCGTCTTCCGCGAGCACGGCGTCCTGGAGCAGGCTCACCGGCTGCGCGCGGAGTTCTGCGTCGCCGTAGAAGGTGTGGTGGAGATCCGGCCCGAGGGCAACGCTAACCCCGACATCGCGACCGGTGAGATCGAGGTGAACGCGACGTCGTTGACGGTGCTGGGGGAGAGCGCGGCGCTGCCGTTCCAGCTCGACGAGCCCGCCGGCGAGGAAGCCCGGCTGCGGCACCGCTACCTGGATCTGCGCCGCGAGGGCGGTCCCGGGGAGGCGCTGCGGCTGCGTTCGAGGGCCAACGCCGCCGCGCGCGCCGTGCTGGACGCGCACGGCTTCGTCGAGATCGAGACCCCGACGCTCACCCGCTCTACCCCGGAGGGGGCTCGGGACTTCCTGGTGCCGGCCCGGCTGCAGCCCGGATCGTTCTACGCGCTGCCGCAGAGCCCGCAGCTGTTCAAGCAACTGCTCATGGTCGCCGGAATGGAGCGCTACTACCAGATCGCCCGCTGTTACCGGGACGAGGACTTCCGCGCCGACCGCCAGCCCGAGTTCACCCAACTCGACGTCGAGATGAGCTTCGTCGACGCCGACGACGTCATCGCCGTCGCCGAGGAGATCCTAGCGGCCTTGTGGGCGCTGATCGGATACGACCTCCCCACGCCGATTCCGCGGATGACCTATGCCGACGCGATGCGCCGGTTCGGCTCGGACAAGCCCGATCTTCGGTTCGGACTCGAACTGGTCGAGTGCACCGAGTTCTTCTCCGCCACGCCGTTCCGGGTGTTCAAGGCGCCGTATGTCGGCGCGGTCGTCATGCCCGGCGGGGCGTCGCAACCGCGGCGCACCCTCGACGGCTGGCAGGAGTGGGCCAAGCAGCGCGGCCACAAGGGTCTGGCGTATGTGCTCATCGACGACGACGGCACGCTGAGCGGTCCGGTGGCCAAGAATCTCTCGGATGCCGAACGCGAGGGACTGGCCGCCCACGTCGGCGCGAAACCCGGCGACTGCGTGTTCTTCTCGGCCGGCGGAGCCAAGGCCTCGCGGGCGCTGCTCGGCGCCGCGCGCGGTGAGATCGCCCGGCGGCTGGACATGATCGACGAGAACGCCTGGGCGCATCTCTGGATCGTCGACCCGCCGCTGTTCGAACCAACCGGCGACGCGGCGGCGGCCGGTGACGTCGCGGTGGGGTCCGGCGCCTGGACGGCGGTGCACCACGCGTTCACCGCGCCCAAGCCCGAGCATGCCGACGACATTTCCTCGGATCCCGGTTCGGTGCTCGCCGACGCCTACGACATCGTCTGCAACGGTCATGAGATCGGCGGCGGCTCGATCCGCATCCACCGCCGCGATGTCCAGGAACAGGTTTTCGCCATCATGGGCATCGACTCGGCCGAGGCAGCCGAGAAGTTCGGGTTCCTGCTGGAAGCGTTCACCTTCGGCGCTCCGCCGCACGGCGGTATCGCGTTCGGCTGGGATCGGATCACCGCGCTGCTGTTCGGCGCCGACTCCATCCGCGAGGTGATCGCCTTCCCGAAGTCCGGCGGTGGCGTCGACCCATTGACCGACGCACCGGCGCCGATCACCGCGCAGCAGCGCAAGGAGAGCGGGATGGATGCCCGCCCGGAGTCCACGAAGACAACGCCCTAGGCGGACCTGCCATGGACAACGTGCTCGACTACATCGACCAGGCATCCTTCCTCGGCCTGCGAGCGCTGGGCCACGGGCCGGTCATCCAGTTCACCTGGATCTACGAGCATCCCGTCGACCTCGACGGCCTGCGGCGCTTCCAGCGCAACCTCGGGCGTGGACTGCTCGGGCGGCGCATCGAACGTTCGCCACTGCCGTTCGGCCGGCACCGCTGGATCGCTTGGCCGGGTCCCCCGGATCTCGACGTCGCATCCACTGCGGTATCCCGCTGCGAGGTGCACCGGTGGGTCGACGAACAAGCCGCGTTGCCGATCGACCCGGAACGCGGGCCCAGCTGGCGACTGGCCGTGCAGCCGATCGCCGAGGGTGGCGCCGCGGTCACGCTGGTGCTGTCCCACACCGTCGCCGATGGAGTCGGGGCCACCATCGCCGTGGTCGAAGCCGCCCAGGGCAGGAACCGTGACCTGGGCTACCCCGCAGCGGCTCGGTCCTCGAAAACAGCTGCGGTGGTTGCCGATTCGCGCCGGATGATTCGTGACATCCCAGCGATGGTCCGTGCCGCGATCGCCTTGGTTCGCCTTGCCCGCACACGGGGCGACGCGATTTCCAGCTCGGTGCGCGATACGAAGGCCATTGAGCACCGTCCCGACCGTACGGCCACCCCTGCCACGGTCACTGTCTACGCCGACGCCGGTCAGTGGGACACGCGGGCGGCTGAACTCGGGGGTACGGCCACGTCTCTGTTCATTGGCATGACCTGTCGGCTGGGCGGACGACTCGGCTGGGTCGACGACCGTGGTCTGGTGGGAATCGTCGTTCCGGTCAATGAACGCACCGACGGCGACACGCGGGGTAACGCCCTCACTCAGGTCTCCATGACAGTTGACCCCGAGCAGGTCTGCCAGGATCTGAGTGCCGTGCGTGCGGATCTGAAGGCCGCGCTGTCGACCCTCGGCGAAGCGCGGCATGAACTGCTGACCCCGTTGCCGGTGGTTCCCTTTGTTCCCAAGGCAGTCGCCCGGCGCCTCGAGGGCATGGTGATCAGCACCGGCATCATCGGCAGTTCCAACCTGGGGGAGTTCGATCCCATCGCCAACCGTCCCGACGGGACCGCTGCCGAGTTCCTCGCCGTCCGGATGAGTGAGAACTTGACCCTGGCTGACATCCGCCGTACCGGCGGTTCGTTCTTCCCCGTCGTGACCGGCCGGGTCAACGGGAAGGTCTTCATCAGCATCGGTTACACCAATGCAGAGGGGACCACCACCCGTGACGAGGTGATGCGGTGGGTTCGTGAGACCCTCGCGGACTTCGGGTTATCCGGGGACGTCGAGTAAATCCGCCTAACATATCGCCCGTGGACAACACGATCGACTACATGGACCAGGCGTCGTTCCTGGGCGTGCGGGCACTCGGCCACGGCCCGGTGATCCAGTGGAACTGGATCTACAGCCATGAGGTCGATCTCGACGGGCTGCGACGGTTCCACGACAACCTTGGGCGCGGCCTGCTCGGGCGGCGCGTCGAGGTCTCGCCACTTCCATTCGGCCGTCACCGCTGGATCTCCGGATCAGGGTCGCGGGGCATCGAGATCGCTGCGGCGCCGATCCCACGCGCGGACGTGCCGGCCTGGTTCGACGCCCAGGCACTGCTGCCGATCGACGCCGAGCACGGCCCCACCTACCGGGTGTCGGTGCAGCCTGTGGCCGAGGGCGGCGCGGCGGTCTCGCTCTTGGCTTCGCACACCGTTGTCGACGGCGTGGGCCTGGTGATCGCGGTGACCGAAGCCGCCAGTGGCGTCACTCGCGACCTGCCCTATCCGGCGGCCGGGTCGCGGACCAAAGGGCAAGCGCTGCGAGAGGATTCGCGGGCTTTCGCGCGCGCAATCCCGGATATGGCGAAATCGATGGTTGCCGCGATCCAGGTGGCACGCAACCACCGTGATGACCTGTCACCGAGCCCCCGTGCGGCCGTGACCAAAGGCGGTTCGGACCAAGTGGTCACGGTTCCCGCGGTCACCGTTCACCTCGACATCGAACAGTGGGATCGGCGTGCCGACGCCCTTGGCGGAACACCCAACTCGCTGTTCCACGGTTTCGCCACCCGGCTCGGCCATAATCTGGGCTGGGTGAGCGCTGACGGGTCGGTGAAGCTGTCGGTGCCGGTCAACGAGCGTCTCCCGGAGAACGACAACCGGGGTAACGCCCTCACCGGAATCACGATGACCGCGGATCCGGCGGAGGTCATCACCGACCTGAGCGGCGTGCGCGCCGCGTTCAAGGCGGCGCTGTCGGGGCTCGGGGAAGCCCGGCACGAACTGCTCGCGCCACTGCCGCTGACCCCGCTGGTTCCGCGGGGTGCGGCCCGCCGGCTGGAGGGACTCGTGCGCGGTGACCGCGTCGTCGGGTCCTCCAATGTCGCCGACATGGATCCGATGGCCAACCGGCCCGACGGAACCGACGCGGAGTGGTTCGCGGCCCGGATGTGCGAGCGACTCACCGGCGCCGACCTGCGCCGCTCCGATGGGGTGTTCTTCCCCCTGGTCGGCGGGCGGATCAACGGCCAGGTCTACATCAGCGTCGGCTACGCCAACGGCGAGGGGTCCAACACCCGCGCGGAACTGATCGAGACTGTCGAGCGCACCCTGCGCGACTTGGGGCTTTCCGGAACGGTCGAGTGACTCCGGTCACGCCGTACGGCGGGCCTTGGCGGCGACGAGACAGTTAGCCCTACTATGTAGGTTCTACTGCGTAAGTAGGTTCTACTACGTAAGGGGCAGGCAAGCGTGACAGTGGACAGCCCGGTCGGGGTCCCTACGGAACCCGCCACGCCGCCCACATCGGCCGGCGCCGCGCAATCCGCGGCCCCGGTCTCGCGCCGCACCCGTCGGCAACAGAAACGCGCCGCTGCCGCGGCCTCCCGCACCAGGCCGCGTCGCAGCCTCGGCTACTGGGTGGTGCACTTTCTGCGTCGGGCCTGGATGCCCCTGGTGATTCTCGTCATCGTGGCCATCGCCGCCTACGCCGTCGACCGCCTGCACGGGGTGTTCGGCAAGACCGAACTCACCCGGGAGGGCAGCGGACTGGCCAACGACCCCAAGCCGTTCAACCCCAAGACGGTCACCTACGAGATCTTCGGACCGCCCGGCGCGGTGGCGACCATCAACTACCTCAACCTCGATGCGGAGCCGCAGATCGCCCGCGACGTGACTTTGCCGTGGACACTGACGTTGACCACCACCGCACCCGCTGCTGCGGCCAACATCGTCGCCCAGGGCAACTCCGACACCATCGGATGCCGTATCACTGTCGATGACGTCGTCAAGGACGAGAGAATCTCGACCGGGGTCAGCGCCCAGACGTTCTGCATCGTCAAATCCGGATGATCACACTCGCCAAACGCGTCGACGAGGCCCCTGGGCGTTCCGGGCGTCAGCACATCGCCCAGTGGATCCGACGCCTGTCGGTACCGATCATTCTCGGTTGGCTGGCATTGGCTGTCATCTCCAACACCGCGGTTCCGCAGATAGAGGTGGTTGGTCAGCAGCAGTCGGTGCCGATGGCCAACCCCGATGCGCCGTCCACCATCGCCATGAACCGGATCGGCGAGGTCTTCGGCGAATTCAACTCGAACACCTCGGTGATGATGGTCCTCGAGGGTCAAGAACCGCTCGACGACTCCGCCCACCGGTACTACGACGAGGTCGTCGCCAAGCTCAACGCCGACACCAAGCACGTCGAACACGTTCAGGACTTCTGGAGCGATCCGCTCACCGAGGCCGGCTCCCAGAGTTCTGACGGCAAAGCCGCCTACGTGCAGATCTATCTCGCCGGAAACATGGGCGAGACGCTGGCCAACGAGTCGGTCGAGACCGCCAAGAAGATCATCGAGAGCGTCCCGCCCCCGCCTGGTGTGACGACCTATGTCACCGGTCCGTCGGCACTGATCGCCGACACCCACATCGCCGGCGACCGGAGCCTGCGGCTCACCACAGCCCTGACCTTCGGCGTGATCACCCTGATGCTGCTCTTCGTCTACCGGTCGATGGTCACCGTCGTGTTGTCGCTGCTGATGGTCTTCCTGGAACTGGCCGTAGCCCGCGGCCTGGTGGCCTTCGCGGGCAATGTCAATCTGATCGGCCTGTCGACGTTCGCGGTGAACCTGCTGACGATGATGGCCATCGCCGCGGCGACCGACTACGTGATCTTCCTCTTCGGCCGCTACCAGGAGGCCCGCACGAAAGGCCTGGACAAAGAGGCCGCCTACTACGACATGTTCCACGGCACGGCACACGTGATCCTGGGATCCGGCCTCACCATCGCCGGCGCGATGCTCTGCCTGCACTTCACCCGAAGCCCGATGTTCAAGTCGCTGGGTATTCCGCTGTTCATCGGCATGCTGATCGTGGTCGCGGCGGCCCTGACGCTGGGGCCCTCTGTCGTCACCGTGGCCAGCAAGCTCGGCGCGCTGGAGCCCAAGCGCGCGATGCGGATCCGGTTCTGGCGGCGGATCGGCACCTCCATCGTGCGATGGCCGGGACCGATTCTGGTCGCCACCGTGGCGCTGGCCCTGATCGGTCTACTGGCCCTGCCCGGTTACCGGACCGACTACAACGATCGCAACTACCTGCCGGCCGACATACCGGCATCCCAGGGTTTCGCCGCGGCCGAGCGGCACTTCCCGGCGGCGCGGCTCAGCCCGGAGTTGCTCATGCTGGAGAGCGATCACGATCTGCGTAACTCCGCTGACTTCCTGGTGATCGACCGGGTGGCCAAGGCGATGTTCCACCAACCGGGAATCGGCAGGGTGCAGACCATCACCCGGCCACTCGGCACGCCGGTGGAGCACAGCTCTATCCCGTTCATGCTCGGCATGCAGGGCACGTTGCAGACCATGAACATGTCGTATCTGCAGGACCGCATGGACGACATGCTCAAGCAGGGCGATGACATGCAGGCCAACATCGACAACCTCCGGCAGATGTATGACCTCATGGGCGAACTGAACGCCGTCACGCACTCGATGACCGGAAAAATGACGATGACCTTCGAAGACCTCAAGGCGTTGCGGGACAACATCGCCAACTTCGACGATTTCTTCCGGCCGATCCGCAACTACTTCTACTGGGAGCCGCACTGTTTCGACATCCCGCTGTGCTGGTCGATGCGCTCGGTCTTCGACACCATCGACGGTGTCGACACCACGACCGAGGACTTCCAGGCCCTGCTGCCTGATCTGTACAAGCTGGATGCGCTGACCACACAGATGCGAACCCTGATCCCTCCGATGATCTCCAGCATGGAGGCCATGCGGACGATGCAGCTGACAATGCAGAGCACCCAATCCGGCATGTATGACCAGATGCAGGCCATGCAGGAGAATCAGACCGCGATGGGCAAGGCCTTCGACGAGGCCAAGAACGACGACTCCTTCTACCTGCCGCCCGAGGTGTTCGACAATCCGGACTTCATCCGGGGCATGAAGATGTTCCTGTCGCCGGACGGAAAAGCCGTGCGCTTCATCATCTCCCATGAAGGTGATCCGATGTCGCCCGAGGGCCTCGCACATGTCGACACCATCAAGAACGCCGCGTTCGAAGCGATCAAGGGCACCCCGCTGGAGGGGTCCAAGATCTATCTCGCCGGAACCGCGACGAGCTACAAGGACATGCAGGAGGCGGCCAACTACGACCTGCTGATCGCGGGTATCGCCGCGCTGTGTCTGATCTTCGTCATCATGCTGATCCTGACACGCAGCGTGGTCGCGGCCGCGGTGATCGTGGGCACCGTCGCGCTTTCACTGGGGGCGTCGTTCGGTCTGTCGGTGCTGATCTGGCAGGACATCCTCGGCCGTCCGCTGCACTGGATGGTGCTGGTGATGTCGTCGATCATCCTGTTGGCGGTGGGGTCGGACTACAACCTGCTGTTGGTGGCGCGATTCAAAGAGGAAATCCACGCCGGACTCAACACCGGGATCATCCGGGCCATGGCCGGCACCGGATCGGTGGTCACCGCCGCCGGGCTGGTGTTCGCCGCAACCATGGCTGTCATGGGTTTCAGCGAGTTGAAGATCCTCGCCCAGGTGGGAACGACGATCGGCCTCGGGTTGCTGTTCGACACAATGGTCGTCCGATCGTTCATGACCCCGTCGATCGCAGCTCTGCTCGGGCGCTGGTTCTGGTGGCCACAGGTGGTCAGGCAGCGTCCGCAGGCCCAACCGTGGCCGGCTCCCGCGCCTGATCGTGGTGCGGTGTCACCGGCATCGGTACCCGTGCCCTGAGACGCGGTGGACTGGTGCCGTTCGGTGACGCACCGTTCGTGGTAAGCCTGACGTGATGTCCGAGAGCCTGTTCGACGTGCCCGGCGGCGACGTCCCTGCGGGAGCGCCGGCGTCGGCTCCGCTGGCGGTAAGGATGCGGCCGGCCTCACTCGATGAGGTGGTCGGCCAGCAGCACCTGCTGGGCCCAGGCTCGCCGCTGCGACGGCTGGTCGAGGGTTCGGGCGCGGCGTCGGTGATCCTCTACGGACCGCCCGGCACCGGGAAGACCACTCTCGCCTCTCTCATTTCGCACGCCACCGGCCGCCGGTTCGAGGCGCTCTCGGCCCTGTCGGCGGGGGTCAAGGAGGTCCGCGCCGTCATCGACGAGGCGCGGCGCGAGGCGATGTTCGGCCGGCAGACGGTGCTGTTCATCGACGAGGTGCACCGGTTCTCCAAGACCCAGCAGGACGCGCTTCTGGCCGCTGTCGAGAACAGGGTGGTGCTGTTGGTGGCGGCGACCACCGAGAATCCCTCGTTCTCAGTGGTCGCGCCGTTGCTGTCTCGGTCGCTCATCCTGCAACTGCACCCTTTGGGCCGCGACGACGTCCGCAGCCTGCTGGATCGGGCCATCGCGGATTCGCGCGGGCTCGGCGGTTCGGTAGAGGGCGAGGATGACGCGTGCGACCTGCTGGCGCAGTTGAGCGCAGGAGACGCGCGGCGTGCACTGACGGCGCTGGAGGCGGCTGCTGAAACCGCCTCGGCCGTAGGACGATCGGTGACCGTCGAGGTCGTCGAGCAGTCGCTCGATAAGGCCGCGGTTCGCTATGACCGCGACGGTGACCAGCACTATGACGTTGTCAGCGCGTACATCAAATCCATCCGTGGCTCGGACGTGGATGCGGCTCTGCACTACCTGGCCCGGATGCTGGTGGCGGGGGAGGATCCCCGATTCATCGCCCGGCGGCTGATGATCCTGGCCAGTGAGGACATCGGTATGGCGGATCCGACCGCCTTGCCCCTCGCCGTCGCAGCCGCGCAGACCGTCGCACTCATCGGGATGCCCGAGGCGCAGCTGACACTGGCCCACGCCACCGTTCACCTCGCCACCGCGCCGAAGTCCAATTCCGTGACCACGGCTCTGGATGCGGCGATGGCCGATATCCGCTCGGGGCTCGCCGGAGGGGTTCCGGTACACCTGCGCGACGGGCACTACTCGGGTGCTGCCGCGCTCGGTCACGGCCGGGGCTACCGATATCCGCACGACGACCCGGACGGCATCGTCGCGCAACAGTATGCGCCCGACGACATCGACGGGACGGACTACTACCACCCCACTTCCCGTGGAGTGGAAAGGGACATCGGCGCACGCCTGGAGAAACTGCGCGCGATCCTGCGCCGCAGGCGTTGACTTCCGCAAGCCCCTACCCTGGAGGGCATGGACAGCGACGTGCTTGAGGTGGACACCGCCCTGCGCACGACCGTGGACATCACCGATCAGGTGCGCGCGTTCTGTCGAGGCCGGGGGGACGGACTGTGCAACGTCTTCGTCCCGCATGCCACGGCGGGAGTCGCGATCATCGAGACCGGCGCGGGATCGGACGGGGACCTGGTTGACGCACTGGAGCGGCTGCTGCCCCGCGACGACCGCTACCGCCACCGCCACGGCTCGCCCGGCCACGGGGCCGACCACGTATTGCCGGGCATCGTGTCACCGGCGGTGACCCTGCCCGTGGCCGGGGGCGCGCCACTGCTGGGAACCTGGCAGAGCGTGGTTCTGGTGGACCTCAACCGGGACAACCCCCGACGCTCGGTGCGGCTGAGTTTCCTGGCGGGCTGAGGGACAGATCGGCCGGTCCGGGCCGGTAGGGTGGGACGGCGCCGAAACACGAGGACATCTGAGTGCAGACACACGAGATCAGGAAGCGGTTCATCGACCACTTCGTCAACGCCGGGCACGCCGAGGTGCCCAGCGCGTCGGTGATCCTCGACGACCCGAACCTGCTGTTCGTCAATGCCGGCATGGTCCAGTTCGTCCCGTTCTTCCTCGGCCAGCGCACGCCGCCCTACAACACCGCCGTGAGCATCCAGAAGTGCATCCGCACCCCGGATATCGACGAGGTGGGAATCACCACCCGGCACAACACCTTCTTCCAGATGGCCGGGAACTTCTCGTTCGGCGACTACTTCAAGCGCGGCGCCATCGAACTGGCCTGGACGCTGCTGACCAAACCGGTCGCCGAGGGCGGGTACGGGTTCGACCCGGAACGCCTCTGGGCCACGGTCTTCTACGACGACGACGAGGCGATCGCGCTGTGGCAGGAGGTGACCGGTCTGCCGCCCGAGCGCATCCAGCGTCGCGGCATGGCGGACAACTACTGGTCGATGGGCATCCCCGGACCGTGCGGGCCGTGTTCGGAGATCTACTACGACCGGGGCCCCGAGTACGGCGCCGAGGGCGGCCCGGAGGCCGACGAGAACCGCTACATCGAGATCTGGAACCTCGTGTTCATGCAGAACGAGCGCGGTGAGGGGACGAGCAAGGAGGATTTCGAGATCCTCGGCCCGCTGCCACGCCAGAACATCGACACCGGTATGGGTGTGGAGCGCATCGCATGCCTGCTTCAGGGCGTCGACAATGTCTACGAGACCGACCTCCTGCGACCCGTCATCGATACCGTCGCCGCGCGCGCCCCCCGCGGTTACGGCCAGGGCGATCACGATGACGACGTCCGCTACCGGGTGATCGCCGACCACAGCCGCACCGCGGCGATCATCATCGGCGACGGCGTGACCCCGTCGAACGAGGGCCGCGGCTACGTATTGCGTCGGCTGCTGCGCCGTATCGTGCGTTCCGCCAAACTCCTCGGCATCGACGATCCCATCGTCGGAGAACTCATGGCATGCGTCCGCGATGCGATGGGGCCGTCCTATCCCGAACTGGTCGCCGATTTCGACCGGATCAGCCGGATCGCCGTCGCCGAGGAGACCGCGTTCAACCGCACCCTGGCATCGGGCTCGAAACTGTTCGCCGAGGCCGCCGCCGCGACCAAGTCGGCCGGCAAGGCGGTGCTGGCCGGCGAGCAGGCCTTCACCCTTCACGACACCTACGGCTTTCCCATCGAACTGACCCTGGAGATGGCCGCCGAGGCGGGCCTGGGCGTCGACGAGCTCGGTTTCCGTGAGCTGATGGCCGAACAGCGCCGCCGCGCCAAAGCCGATGCGGCCGCGCGCAAACACGCCCATGCCGACCTCTCCGCCTTCCGGGACCTCGTCGACGCCGGGCCCACCGAGTTCACCGGGTTCAACGAACTCAGTTCGCAGGCAAGGATTCTCGGCATCTTCGTCGACGGTAAGCGCGTCCCGGTGGTGGCGCACCATCCGCGCGTGCACTCAGAGACGCCACCGCCCGAGCGGGTCGAGATCGTCCTGGATCGGACTCCGCTGTACGCCGAGTCCGGCGGTCAGATCGCCGACGTCGGCGCCATCACCGGGACCGGCGGCGGCGAGTCGGCCAGGGCCGCGGTGACCGATGTGCAGAAGATTGCCAAGACACTGTGGGTGCACCGCGTCAACGTCGAGTCCGGGGAGTTCGTCGAGGGGGACACCGTGGTGGCCGCGGTCGATCCCAACTGGCGTCGTGGGGCCACTCAGGGCCACTCCGGCACGCACATGGTGCACGCCGCGCTGCGCCAGGTCCTCGGCCCCAACGCCGTTCAGGCCGGATCGCTGAACCGTCCGGGGTACCTGCGCTTCGACTTCAACTCCCAGAGCGCACTCACCGAGGACCAGCGCAACCAGGTGGAGGCAGTGGCCAACGAGGCGGTGCAGGCCGACTATCCGGTGAACACCTTCTCCACCGAACTGGAGAAGGCCAAAGCGATGGGCGCGATGGCGATGTTCGGTGAGCAGTACCCCGACGAGGTGCGGGTGGTGGAGATCGGCGGACCCTTTTCACTGGAACTGTGCGGCGGCACCCACGTGCACAACT
Organism: Mycobacterium sp.; assembly: GCA_018883075.1. Lineage (GTDB taxonomy): Bacteria > Actinomycetota > Actinomycetes > Mycobacteriales > Mycobacteriaceae > Mycobacterium. The sequence goes on along the minus strand of VEQU01000030.1, from coordinate 4,215 downwards.
CGGCGCAGATCGGCCCGATCACCATCCTTGGTGAGTCCTCGGTCGGCTCGGGCGTGCGCCGTGTCGAGGCCTACGTGGGTCTGGACTCCTTTCGCCACCTCGCCAGGGAACGTGCGCTGATGGCCGGCCTGGCCTCCTCGCTGAAAGTGCCCTCCGAGGAGGTCCCGGCCCGGGTCAACACCCTGGTGGAGCGACTCAAGGCCGCGGAGAAGGAACTGGAGAAGGTGCGACTCGCGGGCGCGAAGGCCGCCGCGGCCGACGCCGCCGCCGGTGCGGAGCAGGTCGGCGAGGTGCGACTGGTGGCGCGCCGGATGCCGGCTGGCATGACGGCGGCCGATCTGCGGTCGCTGGTCGGCGATATCCGGGGCCGGCTCGGCTCGCAACCCGGTGTGGTGGTACTGATCGGCGAGGGCGCCCCGGGCAAGGATGACGACGCCGCGGTGTCGGTACCGTTCGTCCTCGCGGCCAACTCCGCGGCCCAGGACGCCGGTGTGCGCGCCAACGACCTGATCGGCGACGTCGCTGCCGCGGTCGGCGGCCGCGGCGGCGGTAAGGCCGATCTGGCGCAGGGTTCCGGCGCGAACCCGGCCGGAATCGACGCGGCGCTGGCAGCGGTGCGAGCGGCGCTGGCCCGGGGCTGACCGCTTGACCGACGAGCGCCTGCCGGAGCGCCCGGGACCCGACGACCCGGGCCGGGGCCGGCGGCTGGGGGTCGATGTCGGCACCGTGCGCATCGGGGTGGCGGTGAGCGATCCCGACGGCATCTTGGCCACCCCGGTCGAGACCGTGCGGCGCGACCGGGGGTCCGCCCACCTGCGACGGCTGGCCCGGATGGTGTCAGAACTGCAGGTCGTCGAGGTGATCGTCGGTCTGCCGCGCACCCTCGCCGACCGTGCCGGAGCCTCCGCCCGGGATGCCGTGGCGCTCGCCGACGCGCTGGCCGAGCGGATCGGGCCGGTGCCGGTTCGACTGGCCGACGAGCGATTGACTACCGTCAGCGCAGCGCGATCGCTACGGGAGGCCGGGGTGAGCGCCAAAGATCAGCGAGGGAAGATCGACCAGGCCGCCGCCGTGGCGATCCTGCAGGGTTGGCTAGACCAACGCCGCACCGCGGCGCCCGACGCGTGAGAGAGACTGATGCCAGACAGTGAGAACCCGGACGAGGCGGGGTCCGGTCGGGCCCGGCCCGAAGCTGTCGGTGCCGGGCACGAGGGACGGTCACGACGACGCCATCAGCTCGAGGCCCGCCGCAAGGGCCGTCGCCGGCTCGTCGTGGCCCTCGCCGCTCTCGCCGTCGCGCTGATCGCGGCGGTGATCTTCGTTCCGCGACTGCTCACGCCGACCACCGACTACACCGGGGCGGGCCGCGAGGACATCGTCATCCAGGTGCGGGGCGGCGACTCCACCACGGTGATCGGGCAGACCCTCAAGGACTCCGGTGTCATCGCGAACGTCGACGTCTTCCTGGAAGCGGCGCGCGGCAACCCCCAGATCGCGGCCATCCAGCCCGGCTTCTACAAGCTGCGCACCGAGATCCCCTCGGCGACGGCGGTGGCGGATCTCACCGACGCCGAGCGGCGGGTCGGAAAACTCGTCATCCCGGAGGGCCGCCAGCTTGACGACGTTCGCGCGGTCGGAAGCGGTGCGGTGACCAAAGGCATCTTCACGCTGATCTCCGATGCCAGCTGTGTCGAACTCAACGGAACGACGACGTGTGTGTCGGCGGAGGATCTCAAGGCCGCCGCCGAGGAGGGGTCGCTGTCCTCCCTCAACGTCCCGGATTGGGCGCAGCAGGGGGCCGGTGTGATGGGCAACAGCCACCGCCGCCTGGAGGGCCTGATCGCGCCGGGCACCTGGAACGTCGATCCGTCGGGAAGCCCCAAGCAGATCCTCGCGACGCTCGTGGCGGAGAGCAACGACCACTACGTGGAGGGCGGGCTGCTGGAGACGGCCCAGGCGCTGAACCTCTCGCCGTACGAGGTGCTGATCGTCGGTTCGCTGGTGCAGAAAGAGTCCAAGCCTGCCGACTTCGCCAAGGTGGCGCGCGTCATCTACAACCGGCTCGACAGCGACTACGACAGACTTGAGTTCGACTCGACGGTGAACTACCCCCTGGACCGCCAGGAGGTCGCCACCACCGACACCGACCGCAAGACCGAGACGCCCTGGAACACCTACGCCAAAGCCGGGCTGCCGGCCACACCGATCTGCTCACCGGGCGATGAGGCGCTGGCCGCCGCGGAACGCCCGGACGAGGGCGACTGGCTGTATTTCGTGACCGTCGACATGGACGGTACGACGTTGTTCACGGCCGACTACTCCGAACACCTGTCGAACATCGAAAAGGCCCGGGGTAGCGGGATCCTGAATTCCGGGCGGTAGCAACAGTGCGGGGCCGCAAAGCCGCCGTCCTGGGATCGCCTGTGGCGCACTCCCGTTCGCCGCAACTGCACCTTGCGGCCTACCGCGCGCTCGGCCTGGACGACTGGACCTACGAGCGGATCGAGTGCACGGCCGAACAGCTGCCGGCGCTGGTCGGCTCCCTGGGGCCGGAATGGATCGGGTTGTCGGTCACGATGCCCGGTAAGTTCGCAGCACTGCGCGTGGCCGACGAGCGAACGCCACGATCCGAACTCGTCGGCTCGGCCAACACTCTGCTGCGCACGGCAAGCGGCTGGCGAGCCGACAACACCGACATCGACGGCGTCGCCGGAGCGCTGGGACACCTGCGTGGCCTCCGGCAGGCGATCGTGCTCGGCTCGGGCGGCACCGCTCCGGCTGCCGTCGTCGGACTCGCCGACCTCGGCGCGTCCGAGATCACCGTCGTGGCCCGCAACGCCGACAAAGCGGCCCGCCTGCTCGACCTGCAATCCGCGCTGCACGCGGCCGTCACCTTCTGCGATCTGCACGACCCGGCTCTGAGGGATCTGGCGGCAGCGGCCGACGTTCTGGTGAGCACCATTCCCGCCGACGCGGCCGCCGCGCACGTGGGGGCCTTCGCCGCGGTTCCCGTGCTGCTCGACGCCCTCTACGATCCGTGGCCCACACCACTGGCCCGTGCTGTCGGTGCCGCCGGCGGCGAGGTGATCAGCGGCCTGCAGATGCTGCTGCACCAAGCCTTCAGTCAGGTTGAACAATTCACAGGCCGGCCGGCACCGCGTCAGGCGATGGCGGACGCGCTGACTTAGCGTGGCCGGATGCCCGTGCGAACGACGGCGATCCTGGCGGTGAGTGCGGCGGTTGTGTCATGGGCCGTCGCGTTGAGCGTGATCGACATCCGCCGTCGGCGGCTGCCGAACGTGCTCACACTCGGCGGCGCGGCGGCGGTGCTCCTGGGCGCGGCGGCGGCCGGACGCGGCCCTGGCGCGTTGCTGGGCGGCCTGGCGCTGGGCGGGCTGTACCTCGCCGTCCATCTGGCCGCCCCGGCCGGTCTGGGCGCCGGCGACGTCAAACTCGCCCTGGCTCTCGGCGCGCTGACCGGCGCCCTGGGTGCGGCGGTCTGGACGCTCGCCGCACTGGGCGCCGCCCTGCTCACCGCCGTCGCGTCCCTGACCGTGATGGCGGCCGGTCGCGGCCGTTCGGTTCCCCACGGACCTGCCATGTGCGCGGCCAGCCTCGGCGGCGCGGCGCTGGCCCTGTTCTAGGAGCCCTGTTGTGAAGAACGTGTCCGTACTGATGCCCGCGGTGATTGGGGTCCGCCCGTGCTCACGTGGGAAGATGGTCGGGTGTTGCGATGGACGACCGCCGGCGAATCCCACGGCCGCGCCCTGGTGGCGATGGTCGAGGGGATGGTCGCCGGGGTTGAGGTGACCTCCGCCGACATTGCCGCACAGCTGGCCCGCCGGCGGCTTGGCTACGGCCGCGGCGCCCGGATGAAGTTCGAACAGGACCAGGTGACGGTCCTGGCCGGCGTCCGGCACGGCAGCACTCTGGGCGGCCCGATCGCCATCGAAATCGGCAACACCGAATGGCCCAAGTGGGAGACGGTGATGGCGGCCGACCCCGTCGACGCGGGCGAGCTCGAGGTCGCCCGTAATGCGCCGCTGACCCGACCGCGGCCCGGCCACGCCGACTACGCCGGCATGCTCAAGTACGGCTTCGACGATGCCCGTCCCGTGCTCGAGCGCGCCAGCGCCCGGGAGACCGCGGCGCGGGTGGCCGCGGCGGCCGTGGCGCGCGCCTTTCTGCGGCAGTCCCTCGGCGTGGAAGTGCTCT
>VEQU01000119.1 GCA_018883075.1 Mycobacterium sp. | reverse complement strand
GCGGGACGGAGGCGGGGTGGGGTGGCGTCGGGACTGATCGTCGGCGCGCTCCGGGGGCGGGTGGCGCGAGCGCGCCGGCTCCCGCCGTTCGCTGCGCGGCGCACGGGCAGCGCGGTCGATGCTGTGCCGAGCCCGTCGGCTCTGCGACCACTTGGCAACCAGCCCGGCGATCAGGCCGGGGGAGGATGCGTCCGCGACGGCGGCGAACTTCCGCTCCCCGGGATTGGCCGTCGCGAAGTACCACCGGGACATTCCGATCACCAGGACGGCCGCCGAGGTGAACAGCATCAGCGGGAACCGCTCGATCAGGGGATACCCGCAGGTGATCAGGAAACCCTTGAGCCCGCTGAACTCCGAGCTGTGCATCAGGAAGTAGGAGAGCGGGACGGCGACGAACAGCAGCAGCGGCGGTTGGATCACCGCGGTGAACACACTGGACTGCCGCACCAGCAGCACCGCGGCGAGGCAACCCACCGCGTAGCTGAGGGCGAAAATCGCGCCGAGCTCGCCGTGTCCCGAGCCGACCTCGATGGCGAAACCGGTCAGCGTCGCAGTTGCGGCGATCAGCACCGACGCGAGCGATGACACCCCTGCCAGGCCGGGAAATGCGGAACGGTGAGCGGCGTCAACCGCCTCGGTCGTCCCCTGTGCTGGCACTCCTAGACCGTACCGGCTGAGCCGGTGAGGATCCGGGCAGCACGCCTTGGCGTGCCTGCGCGCAGGGGTCTGTTGCGAGGCTTCCCCAGCGAGTTTCCCTAGACTTGTGACCCCGTGAGCCTGAGCCTGGGAATCGTCGGTCTGCCCAACGTCGGCAAGTCGACCTTGTTCAACGCCTTGACCCGCAACAATGTGCTGGCTGCGAACTACCCCTTCGCCACCATCGAACCCAATGAGGGCGTGGTTGCGTTGCCCGATCCCAGGCTCTCGAAACTGGCGGAGTTGTTCGGCTCGGAGAAGATCGTTCCCGCACCGGTGACCTTCGTCGACATCGCCGGCATCGTCAAAGGCGCGTCCGAGGGCGCGGGGCTGGGTAACAAATTCCTGGCCAATATCCGCGAGTGCGACGCGATCTGCCAGGTGGTGCGGGTCTTCGCCGACGACGACGTGGTGCACGTCGACGGGAAGGTCGACCCGTGTTCCGATATCGAGGTGATCGAGACCGAACTGATCCTCGCTGATATGCAGACCCTGGAGAAAGCGCTGCCGCGGCTGGAGAAGGAAGCCCGCAATAACAAGGAACGCAAACCCGTTCATGATGCCGCGCTGGCGGCGCAGGCGGTGCTCGACAGCGGAACTACTTTGTTCGCCGCTGGAGCGAAGGTGGACAGTGCGCTGCTACGCGAACTGAACCTGTTGACCACCAAGCCGTTCCTGTATGTCTTCAACGCCGACGAATCAGTACTGGGCGACGACGCGAAGATCGCGGAGTTGCGGGCGATGGTTGCGCCAGCGGATGCGGTCTTCCTCGACGCCAAGATCGAGGCCGAGCTACAAGAGCTCGACGACGAGTCGGCGGCCGAACTGCTGGAGTCCATCGGCCAGCACGAGCGCGGCCTGGATGCCCTGGCCCGCGCCGGGTTTCACACCCTGCGCCTGCAGACCTATCTGACTGCCGGTCCCAAGGAGGCCCGCGCCTGGGTCATCCACCAAGGCGACACCGCGCCCAAGGCCGCCGGGGTGATCCACACCGATTTCGAGAAGGGCTTCATCAAAGCCGAGGTGGTCTCCTTCGACGACCTCGTCGCGGCCGGCTCGATGGCGGCCGCCAAGGCAGCGGGAAAGGTCCGCATCGAGGGCAAGGACTACGTGATGGCCGACGGCGACGTTGTGGAGTTCCGGTTCAATGTCTGAGTCCGTGGCCAACCGGATCCAGCGCCTACTGGGCGTCAGCTATCCCGTCATCCAGGCACCGATGACTTACATCGCCCGGGCGAACCTCGCCGCCGCGGTGTCGCAGGCCGGCGGGCTGGGCATGATCGAGACGCTGAGCGAGCAGGGCCGCGCCGATCTTCTTCGTGTGCATGAACTCACCGATCTCCCGGTGGCCGCGAACCTGATGATCCAGGGCTGGAAACGGGATCCGTCCATCATCGACGTGCTCGTGCACGCCGGGGTGCGTCACGTGTTCACCTCTGCCGGTGACCCCCAATTGTTCACCGCACGCCTACACGACGCTGGCATGGTCGTCGTGCACGTCGTCGGATCGCTGAAGGGCGCCCGCAAGGCCGCTGACGCCGGCGTCGACGCATTGGTGGTCGAGGGTGTGGAGGGCGGCGGATTCAAGTCGGCGCTCGGCGCATCGACCATGGTGCTGCTTCCCCTGGTCGCCGAACACGTCGATCTTCCGCTGATCGCGGCAGGCGGGATCTGCGACGCGACCTCCGCTGCGGCGGCGTTGGTGCTCGGCGCCGAGGGCGTCCAGATGGGCACCCGGATGCTGGCCAGCCGCGAGTCGGCGGTGCACGCCAACTTCAAGGACGCGATCGTCAGCGCCGATGACGCCGGGACCGTGCTCCTCGACATCCCGGGAAATCCGACCATGCGCGTGCTGCGCACCGGTCTGGCCGCAACGCTTACGGCAGATGCGGAAGCCGGCCTGCTCAAGGGAGTGGAACAGCTCTACTTCGAGGGCGACATGGATGCCAGTGTCGCCAACACCGGGCAGGTGTCCTCACGCATCTTCGAGATCCTCCCGGTCGCCGACATCGTGCGCGGTACCTGGCTCGGTGCCCAGGACGCACTGGCTGCCGCGGCCAAGCGGCTCAACGCGTGACGAAGGCGACCACCGCATCACTGAACGCGTCGTTGTCGTCACCCGCTGCGGTGTGACCGGCGTCGGCGAGTTCGACGAATTCCGCGTGCGGCACCTTGGCGAGGAAGTCTGTCACCGCCTCGGGGCTGACCACATCGGACAGCTTCCCGCGGATCAGCAGGATCGGGATGGTCAGTTCGGTGCACGCCCGTTCGAGTTCTTCGACCTTCACGAACGGGTCGTCACCCACCGAGGTCACGAACGCCGGGTCCCAATGCCAGTGCCAGCGGCCGTCCCGGTGGCGCAGATTCTTCTTCAGGCCCTCGAGGTTAGTAGGGCGGGTGCGGTGCGGCAGATAGGCGGCGATGGCGTCGGCAGCCTGCTCGAGCGTCTCGAAACCATTGACGTGGCTGACCATGAAGTCGCGGATCCGGAAGCTGCCCTCCGACTGGAATCGCGGCACGATGTCGACGAGCAACAGTTTCACCACGCGCTGCGGGCCGGCCCGGTGCGCTACCTCGATACCGGTCATTCCGCCCATGCTCGCGCCGATCAGCACCACCGGCCGGTCGATTTGATCCATGACGCGCAACACGTCGCCGGCGAGTGCAGCGACGGTGTACCCGCCGGCGGGCCCCCGATCGCTGTCACCGTGCCCGCGCGCGTCGAGGGCGATCACATGGAACCCGTGATCGGCCAGCACCTGTCCGGTCTTCTTCCAGGAGAACCGGTTCTGCCCGCCGCCGTGCAGCATGAGGATGGTGGGACGGCCGCCATCCGTGTCGCGGTTCCACTCGTCGGCGATCAGTCGCAGCGACTCCTCACCGCGGAACTCCACGGTGGCGGGGGCCGTCATGACAGGCCACGTTACCGGTTCGGGTGACAGGTAACCTCGACCCGGTGACTGAGGATCCGCACTCGCGCGCCGCAGGGGTGCCCGCGCGCCGGACCGCCGTCGCGGTCGTCGCGGTGCTGGTCGCACTCGCGTGCGCCAATGTGTGGCTGGGTTACCGCGACCATCGGATCCGCACCACCGAACGGGTGCATGCGCAGATGGTCGAGGCCGCAAAACAGGGCGCTGTCAGTCTCACCACCATCGACCACGAGCGAGCCGAGGAGGACGTCCAGCGGATCCTCGACGCCTCCACCGGGTCGTTCCGTGACGATTTCGCTCAGCGCGCATCCGGATTCGCCGACGCCGCGCGCACGGCGCAATCCAAGTCGGTGGGAACGGTGGCGGAGGCGGGGCTGGAGTCGGTCGACGGCGATGCGGGTCGCGTGCTCGTCGCACTGACCGTGATGACGTCGAATCGCGGCGTGCCGGAACGGCAGCCGCGGGCCTGGCGCATGCGGGTCACCGTCACCGGCGCCGACGACGCTTACAAGGTGTCGGGCGTGGAGTTCATCCCATGAACCGGCAGACACTGCTGCGCCTCGCCCCGGCCCTGCTTGCCGTGGTGCTGGTGGCGATCGGGGTCTGGCTGCTGCGCGATACGTCCTCGCGGCAGGCGGCCCAACGCGCGGGCACCGAGGCGGTGGCCGCCGCCCGTGAGTCGATCGCCGCCATGGGCACCTACCGGCCGGATACAGCCGGCAAGGATCTGCCCGCCGCGCGAGACCGGTTGACCGGCCCGTTCCTCGACGCCTACACCCAGGCGATCCAGACCGTGGTGATCCCGAACGCCAAACAGCAGCGGATCTCCTCGGTGGTCACCGTCCCGGCCGCGGCCGTGGTGTCAGCGCAACTCACACGCGTCGTGGTCCTGGCGTTCGTCGACCAGGCGCTCACCGTCGGCAGCGAGGCGCCGACGGCCAACCCGGCGCGCTACCGGGTGACCATGGAATCGGTCGACGGCAGATGGCTGATCGCCGACTTCGACCAGATCTAGGAGATGACAGTGGCCGAACCGGGCTGGATCGACGTCGCCGCACCGACGGTGCAACTCAAGGCGCTCACTTGGGGCCCGGCGGATGCCCCGATCGCGTTGTGCCTGCACGGGTTTCCCGACACCGCCTACGGATTCCGCAAGCTGGCACCTCACCTGGTGGCGGCCGGCTACCGGGTGATCGCACCGTTCATGCGCGGTTACGTGCCGTCCTCAGTGCCCGCGGACCGTGCCTACCACCTCGGCGCATTGATGGACGACGCGCTGCAGGTGCGGGCGGCGAGCAATCCGACCGACGAGGACGTGGTGATCGGACACGACTGGGGGGCGATCGCGGCGACCGGACTGGCCGCGATGCCGGACAGCCCCTTCCGCAAGGCGGTGGTGATGTCGGTGCCGCCGTCGGCGACTCTGCGTTCCCGGCGGGCCGGTGTGCTGAGACTCCTGCCTGCACAGTTGCTTCGCAGCTGGTACATCAGCTACTTCCAGCTGCCATTCGCTCCGGAGAGATCAGGGTCGTGGATCGTGCCGCTGCTGTGGCGGCGGTGGTCGCCCGGGTACCCAGCCGATCAGGATCTGCGCCACGTCGACGCCGCGATCGGGTCACCGCAGCGTTGGCGGGCGGCGCTGGGTCCGTACCGCGCGACGATCCGCAACTACCGGCCGCCCGCGCGCTATGCCGAACTGCACCGCTGGTGGACCGAGCCGCCGCGACTGCCGACGCTGTATCTGCACGGCACCGACGACGGGTGCATGACAGCCGATTTCACCGTGTTCGTGCGCGCGGGTCTGCCGCACGGCAGTGACGCGCGGACGGTCCCGGGTGCCGGGCACTTCCTGCAGCTCGAACAACCCGACCGGGTCGGCCGGTTGATCGTCGATTTCCTGGCCGGGACGCCGTGAGCGGGCGCTACTTGAGCCCGGGATGACTGCGCGCCAGCAGCGGCAGCAACAGCCGCCGCGGCGCCAGCCGGTACAGCGCGGCTGCCGCGCGGTTGGACAGGCCGGGGACGATGACGTCCTTCCCGGAGGCGAGACCCTCCACGGCGGCGCGGGCGACGTCCTCGGCGGACACCCAGAGCGGCTTGAGCAGCACGACGTCGGAC
>VEQU01000029.1 GCA_018883075.1 Mycobacterium sp. | reverse complement strand
ATCCTCGATACGGCTCTGCAGCGCGGCGGCCCGCGCAGGATCCGCACTGGCGACCACCGCCGCGAGGTCTTCCCGGCGTCCGTAGAGGCGGCGTCCGTCGAGCACGGCGGCAGCGGCCAGGGGCGACGCGTAGGGGTCGGGCACCTCACCGCCGCGACCGCAGCCGTCGATGCAGTGCCAGCGCCCGCCGGCGGCCACGCGGTCGCCCACGTGCGCGGCGTGCAGGCCCAGTCCGCGGGCGCGCAGCGCGTCAGCCAGCGCCTCGCACAACCGGCGGTGATCGTCATTGCACATGGGACACAACGCCCCGTCGGCGTCGACGACGACGCACACCACCCGCTCGGCGCCGGAGGTCTCGGCGAGCTGTGCCAGGTGATCGAGATTGGCCGTGAGGTCGTCGGAGAGATCGGCCCGCATGACCGCCCCCATCCGGTCGGAGGTCTCCAGGAAAACCAGCACCAGGGACTTCTCCGGCACGAAGCCGAGGACGGCCGGCAGCGCGGCGATCAGGGCGCCGGGGTCCCCAACGTGGAACTCTGAATTCATGGTCATGGGGCGACGCTGTCAAGCACCTGGGTCATTTCCGGCGCCTCAGCCGCCGCCCGTGCGCGCTGCTGTGGAGGAATGCGGCGCTGGGGACATCCGTTCGCGGACCTGCTGGAATTTCTCCGGCGCAGCGGGAACGACTGGGGCGCCCGGCGCGTTGTCTCACCAGATGCACGAGATGGAGAGGAGGTCGACCCATGAGCGATGAACAAGGCCAGAACCCCCCTGATCGACTCTACGAGCTGGAATTCCCGGCTCCCCCGCTGACCTCGACCGATGGTCGCGGCCCGGTCCTGATCCATGCCCTTGAGGGATTCTCGGACGCCGGGCATGCCATTCGGCTTGCTGCCCTGCACCTGAAGTCCGCGCTGGACGCCGAGGTCGTGGCGTCCTTCGCGATCGATGATCTGCTGGACTACCGGTCCCGGCGGCCATTGATGACCTTCAAGACCGACCACTTCACCGGCTATGACGAGCCCGAACTCAACCTGTACGCACTGCGCGACAGCGTCGGCACGCCGTTTTTGCTGCTGGCCGGCATGGAGCCGGACCTGAAGTGGGAGCGTTTCACCAGCGCGGTCCGTCTGCTCGCCGAGCGACTGGGCGTACGCCGCACGATCGGGCTCGGCACCATTCCGATGGCCGTCCCGCACACCCGGCCGGTGTCGATGACCGCCCACTCCAACGACCGGGAGTTGATCGCTGATCACCAGCCCTGGGTGGGCGAGGTGCAGGTACCCGGCAGCGTCTCCAACCTGCTGGAGTACCGGATGGCCCAGCACGGCCATGAGGCCGTCGGCTTCACCGTCCACGTCCCGCACTACCTGGCACAGACCGATTACCCGGAGGCCGCCCAAGCTCTGCTTGAGCAGGTCGCCAAATCCGCGTCGCTGCAGTTCCCCCTGCAGGCACTCGCCGAGGCCGCAGCGACGGTCCGGCGCAAGATCGACGAACAGGTCGAGGCGTCGCCCGAGATCGCCCAGGTGGTCACCGCGCTGGAGAGCCAGTACGACGCCTTCGTCTCCGCCCAGGAGAACCGGTCACTGCTGGCGCGCGACGAGGACCTGCCCAGCGGGGAGGAACTCGGCGCCGAATTCGAACGCTTCCTCGCGCAGCACGCCGAGGATTCCAAAGACGGACCCTCCGGGGACCCGGGTACTACCGGCGCCGACTGACATTCCGCCGGTACGGCGTGACGGAGTGGGCATCAGGACCGACCTTGCGGCCGAATCGGTTTGCAGCGAAACGCTTTTCAGCTGCCGGTGGCAACCTTGCGATGCGCTCGCAGATCCTCGATCTCCCTTTCGAAATCCGCGGCCGAGGTGAATGAGCGGTAGACCGAGGCGAAGCGGAGGTAGGCGACCTCGTCGAGCTCACGCAACGGACCCAGGATCGCAAGACCGACCTCGTGGCTGGGCACTTCGGCGGAACCGGCCGCCCGCACCGAGTCCTCGACCTGCTGGGCGAGCAGGTTCAGAGCGTCGTCATCGACCTGCCTGCCCTGACACGCCCGCCGTACCCCGCTGATCACCTTCTCGCGGCTGAAGGGTTCGGTGACGCCGCTGCGCTTGACCACGGCCAGCACGGCGGTCTCCACCGTGGTGAAACGGCGGCCGCATTCCGGGCAGGACCGGCGACGGCGGATGGCCTGGCCCTCGTCGGTCTCACGGGAGTCGACGACGCGGGAGTCGGGATTCCGGCAGAAAGGACAGTGCATGAGCGCTCCCTCTGTCGCCTCGAGAACCGACGAGACAGAGCCTACCTGCGTGCCGCGCACCGCGGCCATCACCGCGGCACCGGTCAGGCGACCGGGGCGATCAGCGTCTGGCCGGCGTCCAGTGCGGCGGAGTCGAGCTGGTTGAGCTCCAGAATCCGGTCGGCGATGGCGGCCGTGGGCGCCCCGGGTGCCACCCGCCCGGCCAGCTGCTGCAGCGTTTCACCAGCCTGCACCGAGACCACGGCAAGCCGGTCCGGGACCGCGGCCGTAGCCGCGGCGCGATCGCCGCTGACGTTGGCCAGGGCGCCGAGCCAGAGGGTGATCAGGGCGGCCAGGCCGGCCAGCGCCACGGTCACCGGAGTGCTGACCGGGCGGCGGCGGACGTCTCCGTGCGCGGCGTGCGACACCGCGATGCCGTGCCCCCGATAGTGCAGCGGCGCCACCGCCGGGCGCGCACCCGGCGGCCGGGCCGAGCCGGTGCGCGCCGGGCGCCGGGCCGGTGCCGGGCCGCGGGCCGGGCACCGGCCCAGCAGGGTCTCATCGAGATGCCGGGCGCCAGTCCAGGCGCCGAGGTGCCGAGCACCCAATGGCCGTTCGTCGAGGATTGTCATGTCGCCTCCTTCACGCGGATTTCGCTCCTGTGTTCGAATAGTACTCGCTCATGCGTTCGAAAACCGAACATCTGAGCGAGCGTGTCGCAGCCTAAACGCGGCCCCCGACAGATCGGCGTCGCGCGACACGCTCGAACACATGTTTGATATTGTCGGCGATCGGGTCTACATTCAGCGCCATGAGTGAGAGCACACAGCTGACCGAGCGGCAACGGACCATCCTGGACGTCATCCGGGCCTCCGTCACCAGCCGCGGCTATCCGCCAAGCATCCGGGAGATCGGTGACGCGGTGGGGCTGACCTCGACGTCGTCGGTCGCCCACCAACTCCGCACCCTCGAGCGCAAGGGCTATCTGCGCCGCGATCCCAACCGGCCGCGGGCGGTCGACGTGCGCAGTTCGGAGGACGCGGCACCCCCGGTGGTCACCGAGGTGGCGGGGTCGGACGTGCTACCGGAACCGACCTTCGTCCCGGTCCTCGGCCGAATCGCGGCGGGCGGCCCGATCCTGGCCGAGGAGGCCGTGGAGGACGTGTTCCCACTCCCCCGCGAGCTGGTCGGCGAGGGCTCGCTGTTCCTGCTCAAGGTGGTAGGCGAGTCGATGGTCGACGCGGCCATCTGTGACGGCGACTGGGTGGTGATCCGCCAGCAGAACGTGGCCGACAACGGCGACATCGTCGCGGCGATGATCGACGGTGAGGCCACCGTGAAGACGTTCAAACGGACCGGCGGACAGGTGTGGCTGATGCCGCACAATCCGGCGTTCGACCCGATCCCCGGAAACGACGCCGCGATCCTGGGCAAGGTCGTAACGGTGATCCGCAAGGTCTAGCGAACCGCCGGCACTACTCCGGGGCTTTGACGAAACCGTTCGCCTGGGCGACGTCCTCGCTGGCGAACCACACCTCAGGCACGGTGTTGTCGTAGAGAACCGAATCAGGGGTGTAGTACAGCCCGGAGTGGGTGTCGGCCTTGATGAAGTAGCCCTCCGGGGCCTGATACGGATCGGCCAGCGGCAGGTGGATGGCTGGACGCCACGGATCCTCGCCCGGTCCGGACGCCGGCTTGGTCCCGGCGCCGTCGGGCTCGACCTCGAAGGTGATCTCTTCCTCGAAGACCGTCTCCTCGATCTCGCCGTATCCGCCCTCCCCGTATCCGCCCTCCCCGTATCCGCCCTCCCCGTATCCGCTTGAGTCGTAACCGGTTTCGGGTTCGTCGGCTGCGTGGCGCCGGCGTGGAGCGTCGAATTCGCCGAGGTCGAGCTGCCACGTCGACGCGGACTCGTCGCCCCCACCCGCCGAGTGACGGCCGAACGACGATTCGGTGCCCCACTCAGCCGTCGCGGTGCCCCACTCGGCCGTCGTCGTGCCCCAGTCGTCGGTCACAGTCGCCGAATCACCGAACTCCGCCAGTTCGGCTTCGGTCGGCACGCGAGTGGGTGCGGTGTCGATGGCGTCCTCGTCGGTGTCGAACGTCCCCGCTGCGCCTGACGGTGCCCAGCTGGAGCCCGATCCGCCGGACCAGCGGTCGTCCCCGGCGGCGTATCCGCCGTCAGCGGACGCCGAGCGCCGCCGCGACCATCCCGCCAGCAGGCCCACCAGGGCCAGGACTGCCGCGGCGATCGCAAGCCACCACCAGCCCAGGCCCGAGCCGTCCGCGGATTCGCCGCCGCTGCCGGGAGGTGCCTGCCCGACGGCGTCGGGCATCTCCAGGCTGGACAGCTCCGAGGCGAGCTCGGCCGGCTTCGTGCTGAAGGTCTTGGTGGCCCGGTTCCAGGAGATCTCGCCGCCGCTGAAATTCTGGGTGGTGGTGTCCCCGGAGACACTCTGCTCACCGGCGGGGACACCGAGCGTGCCGGCGGCGCCGCCGAGTTTCTGCCATGCCGCGTTGATGGCGCCGCGCACGACGATCGCACCCGAATCCGGAGTCCAGAAGATCACCGGCTTGTCCGGGGCGCTGAACGCGCTGACCCGGCTGTTCGGCGCGCCGCCGTCGGTCTCGGCGCCGATCGGCAGGCCGAGATCTCCGGTGGGTCCCCCCAGCGATTCGTACTTGGACAGGATCGCGCCCGTCACCGCATACGCACCGGTGTCGGGCGTGTAGAAGATCTTGCCGCCGGCGTACCCCTGGGAGGCGCCGTTGTCACCGATCGGGGACTGCTCCCCCTGGCGCGCGCCGAGTGGGCCGGCCAAGCCGCCGGTCCACCGCCAGGCCTGATTGATCAGCGTCGTCGCGTCCAGCGGAACCTCAAGGCCGCCGAGGCTATCCGCCAATTCGGCCGGCACCGTGCTGAATGACTTGGTGGCGATGTTCCAGGACAGCTCGCCTCCGGTGAACTTCTGGCTCACCACATCGCCGTCATAGCGCTCGTCCTCGGTGGGCACACCGAGGGTCCCGGCCGATCCACCGAGTTTGTCCCAGGCCGCGTTGATCGCACCGCGAACGGCCCACGCGCCGGTCTGGGGAGTCCAGAAGATGGCGGGGGCGTCGCTGGCACTGAACGTGCTCACCTCGCTGTCCGGACCGATCAGCCCCGGGACCACGTCAATGGTGGGAAAGCCGAGATCGCTGTCCACCGGACCGCCGAGCGACTGGTACTTGTCGAGGACGGCCCCGTAAAGCAGGTGCGCGCCGGTGTCGGGGGTGAAGAAGATGGCTCCGGTGGTGAACTTCTGGCCATAGCCGGCGCCGGCCTGGTAGACATCGCCGTCCTTGGCGCCCACAGCGGAGTCGGATCCTCCCGCGGCATCCCAGGCGGCGTTGATGGCGTCGGCCGCATCGCTCTCCGGGGAGGCGAGAGCCGTGGGTACCACCAGTGCCGCGGCCAGAGCGGCCACGGCCGCACCCAGCACAAGGCGTCCCGCCGACCGCACGGGCCTCTTCGTCAGCCGCGTCATCAACCGTCTCCCACGTCTCGAATTCCAGCCGTAAGTTCGATAATGAAACCCTTGATATCCGCGCCAGCTAACCACGACACGCGGGGATAACCGGCGTACGGTCCCGAATCGAGACAAAACCCGGATTCAACCGAAATACGGGCGGGGGGCGATTTTCCGGCAGGTTCAGACGCCCAGGCTGCGCCCGATGATCTCTTTCATGATCTCTGTGGTGCCGCCGTAAATGGTCTGCACCCGGGCGTCCAGGAACGCCCTGGCAACGTTGTATTCGCGCATGTATCCGTAGCCGCCGTGCAATTGCACACACCGGTCGGTCAGCTTGACCTGAGCTTCGGTGGTCCACCACTTGGCCATGGCAGCCTGGTCGGCCGTGAGCTTCCCGTCGAGGTGAAGCTTGATGAATTCGTCAACCATGATCCGTACTGCGGTGGCCTCCGTCGCGAGTTCGGCGAGCAGGAACCGGCTGTTCTGGAAGGAGCCGATCGGTTTGCCGAATGCCTTGCGCTCGGAAACGTAGGAAATCGTCTCGTCGAGCACCGATTCCATCGCGGCGGCCGCCATGATGGCGATCGAGAGCCGTTCCTGGGGCAGGTTCTGCATGAGGTAGATGAAGCCCATGCCCTCTTCGCCGATGAGGTTGTCCACCGGGACCCGCACGTCGGTGAAGGACAACTCGGCGGTGTCCTGGGCGTCGAGACCTACCTTGTCGAGGTGACGGCCGCGTTCGAAGCCCTCCATCCCGCGCTCGACGCCGAGCAGCGAGAACCCCTGGGCGCCCTTCTCCGGATTGGTCTGGGCAACCACCAGCACCAGGTCGGCGTTGATGCCGTTGGTGATGAAGGTCTTCGAGCCGTTGAGAACGTAGTGGTCACCTTCCCGGACCGCCCGGGTCTTGATGCCCTGCAGGTCACTGCCCGTGCCGGGCTCGGTCATGGCGATCGCCGTGATCATCTCGCCGGTGCAGAAGTGCGGCAGCCACCGTTGCTTCTGCTCCTCGGTGGTCAGTTCCAGCAGGTAGGGCGCCACCACGTCGTTGTGCAGGGAGAAGCCCAGACCGCTGTAGCGGCCCGCGACGGTCTCCTCGACGACGATGGTGTTGTAGCGGAAGTCGGGGTTGCCGCCGCCCCCATATTCCTCCGGCACCGCCATGCCCAGGTAGCCCTGCTTGCCGGCCTCCAGCCAGACGCCCCGATCGACGATCTTGTCCTTCTCCCACTGGTCGTGGTGCGGGGCGACGTGCTTGTCCAGGAATGCCCGGTAGGACTCCCGGAACAGCTCGTGCTCCGGCTCGAAGATGGTGCGGGTGTACTTCACGGCGTTGCCCATTACGGACCTCCAAAGACCGGGATCGGGACCTTGCCTCGAGGATAAACCAACCGGATGGTTGGGCGCGTGCGGGCCTGCTCGACACATGCCCCAACTGCGGATATCCGCCCGCAACGGCCGATGCGCGGTTAGCGTCTTTCGCGATGAGGGATATCGCGCGGTCCGCCTTGCGCAGCGTCGCGGTCACGGCGTGTGCGGTGCTCGCCGCCCTGTGCATAACTCTGGCGGGCACCGTCACCGCCGCGGTCAGCTTGGCGGCGACCGCGCTGATCGTGCCCGGCACCGCGACACCCGATCCGGCCGTCGTACCCGGGTACATGGACAACGCGGTCGACTATTACATCTCCCCCACGACGCCGTCCTGCGCGCTGGTGTGCACCCCGGAACCGGTGCCCTACATCGCCCAGTTCTGGCCGTTCCCGTGGGAGGGCTGGGGCGGACTCTCCGGCGCGAAGTTAGACGTGTCGGTGGCCAGCGGAGTCTCGCAACTGACCAGCGATCTGGTCGGCACCTATCGGCCCGGTCCGGATGCTCCGGTGGTCATCTTCGGATACTCACAGGGCGCCACCGTGGCAAGCCGCCAGAAATCCCTGCTGAGCAAGCTCTCCGCCGAGGATCAGGCCGACATCTCGTTCGTACTGATCGGCAACCCCAACCGCCCCAACGGCGGCCTCTTCGAACGACTCGCCCCGTTCGGCACAGTCCCCATTCTCGACGCCACCTTCGGACTGCCCACCCCCACAGACACCGAGATGACGACCGTCGACGTCGCCTTCCAGTACGACGGTGTCGCCGACTTCCCGCTCTACCCGATCAACCTGCTCGCCACCCTGAATGCGGTGGCGGGGTTCTGGTACATCCACGGCACCATGTTGTCCCCGAATGGAAACAACCTCGACGAACTTCCTAACGGACTGACACCGGACCAGCTCGCCGCAGCCATCGCTGACCCGGCCAATCAGCAGCGCGTCACCGGAAGCGACACCACTTACGTTCTGATTCCCACCCCGAATCTGCCTCTGCTGCAACCACTTCGGGAGTTCGGCGCCTTCACTGGCCTGGAGTCCCTCACGAATCCACTCATCGCCCTGGTGTCGCCGGCACTGCGGGTGCTGATCGAGACGGGCTATGACCGAACGCTGCCCTACAGCGAGGCTGCACCGCTGCGGCTGATCCCGCCGATCAACCCGATTACCCTCACCGTCGATCTGGTACAGGCGGTGGGTCAGGGCATCCATGATGCTCTCAACGGGGCCGGCGCGATGCCGCCACCGGTCAGTGCAGGGGCGAGTGTCGTTGCGGCAGTGCCGCCGCCCGGACGCGTTGCCCTGCCGCGCTCCACCCAACCGCGCTCGGCTGAGCCGCCTCGCACCCTTCGTCGCGCCGCCGCCGCCACGGCCGCCCCACAGCGCGCCGACCGGACCCCGCGCGATGCGTCACGCGCCGATCGCCGGTCTGCCCGCGCCGCGGCCTGAACGGCTCAGGATGTGGCAAACGGGCGCAGTCCGGCGGCCAGCGCCGCGGGCACCCGGCCCTTGACGCGGGTGCCGCTCTCGGTGTGCTCGATGGCGTCGACCCGCCCCTCGGCGTGTAAGCGGGCGACCAGGTCGCCGCGGTCATAGGGAATCGTCACGTCGACGGCGGTCTCGCGCGGCTCGATCAACTCACCGAGTCGGGTCCGCAGGCGGTCGAGTCCCTCGCCGGTGTGCGCCGAGACGAACACGGCGCCGGGTAACGCGCGGCGCAAGTGCGCCAGAGTGACCTCCGAGGCGGCGTCGATCTTGTTGACCACCAGCAACTCCGGAGCGGGCGGGGCGTGATGGTCGTTCTGCACCTCACCGATGACCTCGTGCACGGCGTCGATCTGAGCCATCGGGTTGGAGTCTGATCCGTCGACGACATGCACCAACAGGTCGGCGTCGACGACCTCCTCCAGTGTGGAACGGAATGCCTCCACCAGTTGAGTCGGCAGGTGGCGGACGAATCCCACCGTGTCGGTCAGGACGACCTGCCGGCCGTCCTCGAACTCGCCGCGCCGCGTCGTCGGCTCCAGGGTGGCGAACAACGCGTCCTGCACCAGAACTCCCGCGCCGGTGAGTGCGTTGAGCAAACTGGACTTGCCCGCGTTGGTGTAACCGACGATCGCTATCGACGGCACGTCGCTGTGCAGGCGGCGGCTGCGCTGGGTGTCGCGAACCTGCTTCATCTCTTTGATCTCGCGGCGCAGCCGCGACATCCGTTCGCGGATCCGGCGGCGGTCGGTTTCGATCTTGGTCTCACCGGGTCCGCGCGTGCCTACGCCACCGCCACCTCCGCCGGCCCGGCCGCCAGCCTGCCGTGACATCGACTCGCCCCAACCGCGCAGCCTGGGCAGCATGTATTGCATCTGGGCGAGTTCGACCTGCGCCTTGCCCTCCTTACTGGTGGCGTGCTGGGCGAAGATGTCCAGGATCAGGGCGGTGCGGTCGATCACCTTGACTTTCACGACCTTCTCCAGCGCGTTGAGTTGAGCCGGACTCAACTCGCCGTCACAGATCACGGTGTCCGCACCGGTGGCGATGACGATCTGTCGCAATTCGGCGGCCTTGCCTGAGCCGATGTAGGTCGCCGGGTCCGGCTTGTCCCGGCGCTGGATGATGCCCTCGAGAACCTCCGACCCGGCCGTCTCGGCCAGCGCCGCCAGCTCGGCCAGGCTGGCCTCGGCGTCGGCGGCGCTGCCCTCGGTCCAGACTCCGACGAGAACCACCCGCTCCAGGCGCAGCTGCCGGTATTCGACCTCGGAGACGTCGGCGAGTTCGGTGGAAAGCCCGGCGACGCGCCGCAACGCGGCGCGATCGTCGAGGGCGAGTTCGCCGGCGCTGGGCGCCGCGGACCCGGGGCTTCGGTCAGGTTTCGTCATCGGCCATTTCGTCGTGGGTCACTAGACCCGATTCGATGTGGGTCATTCGACCCGGTTCGATGTAGGTCATTCGACCCGATTCGATGGTGTCACGGCCAGACCACATCCCGCACCCCGATAACGGCACCGGGGTGTCAGTGCTGCGCCGACCACCAGCGATCGGCCAACTCGCCCTGGGCCACCAGCACCGATGGTCCGCGCAGGTAGCTCGTCGCATCGCTGATCTCGACGCGAACCTGCCCGCCCGGTACCCGGATCTGCAGTGCGCCGTCGCGCGCGCCCAGGTGGGCAAGCCCGGCCACCGCCGCGGCCACCGTCCCCGTCCCGCATGACCGCGTCTCGCCGACACCCCGTTCGTGTACCCGCATGGACACCGCTCCGTTCACCGGCGCGGTGAGCACCTCCACGTTCACGCCGTGCGGGAACTGGGATCTGTCGAAGGCCACCGGCGCGCCCACATCCAGTGCCGTCAGCCCCGCCTCGTCCATGCCGGGAACCACACAGGCCAGATGGGGGTTGCCGACGTCGACCGCGACACCGTCGAAGCGGTAACCGCCCACCACCGCGCTACCCCGGCCGAGCACGGTGGCCTTACCCATCTCGACGGTGATGTCCGCGGTGAGGTCATCGCAATGGTGAACGACCACAGGCCGAGGGCCAGCCAGCGAGCCGACGACGAACACCGACCGCTGCTCGAGACCGCAGACTCGCAGGTAGTGCGCGAAGACGCGGACGCCGTTGCCGCACATCTCGGCCACCGAGCCGTCGGCGTTGCGGTAGTCCATGAACCAGTCACCCGCGACGACACCGTCCGGCAGGCGGTCGATGACCCCGGCACCGGCGGCGGCTCCGGCGGTGGTGACCCGCAACACCCCGTCCGCACCCAGTCCGCGGCGACGATCACACAGCGCGATGACCGCGGCCGGCGACAGGTCGGCCTTCGCGGCCACGTCGGGCAGGATCACGAAGTCGTTCTGTGTGCCATGCCCTTTGGCGAAGATCATCTGCGGATCACCTGCTTGAGGATACGTGGCGCCAATGCCGCACCACGACATCGGCAAGACCTGCGGAAGCACTGTCGAGCCAGTGGATGCGGTGGTCGCGGCGAAACCACGAGCGCTGGCGGCGCACGTAACGACGGGTGCCGACGACGGTGGACTGCCGCGCCGCCTCGATGTCGGCCGTGCCGCCGCCCGCCTCAAGCGCCTCGAGAACCTGCGCATACCCCAGTGCGCGTGCGGCGGTGGTTCCCTCGCGCAGCCCACGGGAGCACAGCGAGCGCACCTCCTCGACCAGACCCTTCGCGAACATGGTGTCGGTGCGCCGCGCTAGCCGCTCGTCGAGATCGGCGGTGTCGCGGTCCAATCCGACGATCACAGTGTCCCAGCGCGGCGGGCCGATTCCCGGCGCGGACGCGGCGAACGGCCGCCCGGTCAACTCGACGACTTCGAGCGCACGCACGATACGCCGCGCATCGGTCGGCAGAATAGCCGCCGCCGCGGCGGGATCTCGCCCGGCGAGTTCGGTATGCAGAGCCGCGACACCGACCTCCGCGAGTCGGGCCTCCCACCGGCCCCGAACTTCGGGATCGGTGGGAGGAAACGCCCAGTCATCCAGCAGGGACTGCAGATACATCATTGATCCGCCGACGATCACGGGCACCGCCCCGCGATCAATGATGCTACCCACATCGGCGACCGCGGCACTCTGATACCGCGCGACGCTAGCGGTGTCGCCGATCTCCAGGACGTCGAGTTGGTGATGCGGAATCCCCTGCCGCTCAGACGGTTTCAGCTTCGCTGTCCCGATGTCCATGCCGCGGTACTGCTGCATGGCGTCGGCATTGACGATCTCACCACCGAGTAGCTCGGCGACCTTGAGGGCGAGCTCGGATTTACCCGTCCCAGTGGGACCCACGACGGCGATCGGCCTCACGCGGTCGCCGGCCTCCACACCCCGGCGAAGTACCCGACGCCGTAGGGGGCGCCGCGGTACATCTCTTGCACCGACCACGCGGTGGACTCGGCCAACCCGGCGAGCACCTCGTAGGCGACCCGGCCGACGATGCGGTCCGGCAGCCGCGTCAGAGCGGTGATGTCGGCGGTCGCCAGCGCCCGGTCCAGGGCGGCCTGCACGGGCTCGGACTCCGGGTCGAATCCACCCGGAGCCGACTGGGTGAGGGTGTTGGCGCCATCGGCGACCACCAGAACACCGACGGCTTCGTCGTCGCGGTCGATGAGCGCGCGCAGCGCGCGCCCGCGGTCGGCCGCATCATGGGCGTCGAGGCCCGGGTCATAAACCCGCATGTCCACCGAGACCTCGGGCCGGACCTGCCCGCGCAGCCATCCCGCGACCAGCGCGCACAGCGGCATCTCGATGATCCCCGGCCGCGACCGCGGGCTCAGGGCCACTTCGACGTCGGCCCCGTAGCCGGCGAAGCTGCCGCGCGCGTCGGTATAGGACTGCTCGCATGCTCCGGTGCCGACGGCGATCCACCGCGCAGGCAGTGCGGCGGCGGCGGCGATCGCGGCGACGCGCACAGGCTCGGCCTCCTCGGCGGCACCGGCGAGTTCAGGCACCAGCACAGGTGCGGACGGGGTCAACGCGATCGCGGCGAGCACGACACCAAACCTAGGCGACATCAGTGGCCGCGGGCGTGCCGGTGGACCGCGCCTCGCTACGGGCGAGTGCGGCGGTGGCCACCACCATCAGCACGGCGGCGGCGATCAGAACGATCCAGCCGTCCTCGCCGGGCCGCAGAGTCTCCCCGAGCACCAGGACACCGAGGACGGAGGCGACCACCGGTTCCGTGACGGTCATGGTCGGCAACGACGCGGCCATTGACCCGGCCCGGAAGGACGACTGCTGAAAGGCGGTCGCAGCGACCGCCACCCCGGCCCAGACGTACAGCTCCGGATCGCCCAGCAGGGCCCAGACTCCGCGGTCGCCGACCGAGCCCAGCCGGTCGACAACTCCTTTGGTCAGCACGGCGAAGATGCCCCATAGTGAACCCGACACCAGGCCCAGCAACACCGCGGCGGCAGGCTTGCCCGACAGCAGCCGCGCACCCACCGCGCACAGCACGAGGGCCGGAGCGCCGATCGCGATCACCGCGGTCCACACCTGCAGCGCGCCGCGGGGATCACCGGGCGTCGGATTGCCCACCGTCACCACCACAGCGACCGACACCGCGAGCAGTGCGGCCCACAGCCACTGCGTCCGGCTGACACGCTCCCCGGTGGCGCGGGCGTTCATCGGCAGCGCGAACAGCAGAGCCGTCACCAGCAGTGCCTGCACCAGCAGCACCGACCCGAGTCCGAGCGCCGCCGCCTGCAGGCTGAACCCGAGGCCGGCCACCAGACTGCCCAGCCACCATTGGCGGTCCGAGAGCAGCCGGAGGAACAACGCCACATTGCCCACCGGTTCGTCGGTGACCTCCTTGGCGGAACGCTGGTGCAGGACGTTGCCGATGGCGATGAAGAAGGCCGCGCCGAGCGCGAGCAGTGCCGCGATATCCGCCTTCGCCATGATTGGCAGCCAACCACACCCTCACCTGGTTCAATACCCACCAGGGCGGTCACGACGCCGTCCGATGCAGCAGTGGAGCCGCTTCGCGCGGCAGAGGCGCGGCAGCACCGCGCGAAGGGTAGGTGACCGACAGCGATGACCACCGACGAACCGTCGGCCGCAGAGACGGCGATGCCGGACCCCCGTCCGGTACCTCGCCCCACTCCCGGGCCCATTCCCGGACCCGGACCGGCCCGGCCGGTGCCCCGTCCCCACCCGCCCGTACAGCCCGTCACTGCCCCGCCGGCCAGCGACCCCCGCCGATTCGGCCGCGTCGCCGATGACGGCACCGTCTTCCTGGTCACCGCCTCCGGGGAGCGGGTGATCGGCTCCTGGCAGGCCGGTGAGCCCGAGGCGGCGTTCGCCCATTTCGGACGGCGCTTCGACGATCTCGCCACCGAGATCACCCTGATGGAGACCCGCCTGGCCACCGGAAGCGGCGACGCCCGCAAGATCAGAGCCGCCGCCGCAACACTGGCCGAAACCCTGCCCACCGCAAGCGTTCTCGGCGATGTTGACGCGCTGGCCGCCCGTCTCGCCGCCATCGCAGACCAGGCCGCGCAGGCCGCCGAGGCCGACCGCGCGCGGCGCGAGGGACAGCGCGCCGCGCAAACCGCCCGCAAGGAGGCACTGGCGGCCGAGGCGGAGGATCTGGCCGCCAACGCCACCCAGTGGAAGGCCGCCGGTGACCGCATGCGCGCGATCCTCGACGAGTGGCGGACGATCACCGGCCTGGACCGCAAGGTCGACGACGCGCTGTGGAAACGCTACTCGGCGGCACGTGACGCGTTCAACCGCCGACGTGGCGCCCACTTCGCCGAATTGGACCGTGAACGGGCCGGCGCCAAGCAGGCCAAGGAGAAGTTGTGCGCGCGCGCCGAGGAGTTGTCGACGTCGACCGACTGGGCCGGCACCGCCGCGGTGTTCCGCGAGATGCTGAACGAGTGGAAGGCTGCCGGGCGCACCGCCAAGGAGGTCGACGACACGCTGTGGCAGCGGTTCAAGGCCGCGCAAGACACCTTCTTCACCGCGCGCAACGCGGTGAGTGCAGAGCGCGACGCCGAGTTCGGGGCCAATGCGCAGGCCAAGGAGCGCTTGCTGGCGGAGGCGGAGAAGATCGACATGGCCAACCTCGACGCAGCCCGCACGGCGCTGCGCACCATCACCGACAAGTGGGACGCGATCGGCAAGGTGCCGCGGGAGCGATCAGCGGAGTTGGAGCGACGGCTGCGCGCAGTGGAGAAGAAGGTGCGTGACGCCGCCGAGGCCGGGCGGGTGGATCCGGAGGCCCAGGCCCGTGCCGAGCAGTTCCGGACCCGCGCTGAGCAGTTCGAACGGCAGGCGGAGAAAGCCGCCGCTGCGGGCCGTACCAAGGAGGCCGAGGAGGCTCGGGCCAGCGCGGCTCAGTGGCGCGAGTGGGCAGACGCGGCGGCGAAGGCCGTCGCGAATCGACGGTAGCGGCGGCGAAGGCCGTCGCGAATCGACGGTAGCGGCGGCGAAGGCCGTCGCGAATCGACGGTAGCGGCGGCGAAGGCCCTGAAGAGCCCAGCGAATAGGCAGTGGCCGGTCAGCGCTCGTCGGACGGCGAGGGCTCGCCGTCCAGCCCATCGAGCAGCGTGCGACTCTGCCGCCGGGCCGCCTCATCCCGGCGCTGGGCTTCGGCCGCCATCTGCACCGCGGTGCGGGTCCAGACCACACGCGCCCAGTGGAACGCCAGCAGCAGGACGGTGATCCAACCCAGTACCAGTCCGATCCCGGGGCCCGGCAGGCCGGATTCCGCCGTCTGGCGCGACCACACGGCCAGCATGCCGGCGGCGCAGGCCAGCCCCGATCCCGCGAGCGCGAACCAGGCGAGGGTCCAGCGCCGGGTCAGCAGCGCCAGCATGGACATGCCGACCCCGAACAACAGCGACAACCAGCAGAAGATCCGCGACGGAAGGGCGATCCCCACGGCCATCGCTTTGTCGTCGTCCAACAGAACGTCGATTCCGCGCGCGTCGCCGGTGTGTGGCAGCAGAAGCGACACCAGCAGCACGAATACCAAGACCGCCACCACGACGGCTCGTATCCCGGGATCGATCTCACCGGCCACGCGCCGTTCAGCGGCCTCCAGTTCGGACCGGTAGGCCTCGAAGTCGGGATCTTTCATCTATCGGCATCCTGTTCCGGTCGGCTGGTCGGCTGGGGCGCCGACAGCGGGCAGCCCCAGTCCGACTGTGCGCGGCGTGACGCCGGCAGCGTGTGCGTCACCGGCGCGGGTGCGCCGGTGCGATTTGATGGGCGTGTCGGCGATCAGATGATGCGGTGCCGCCGCGGTGATCGTCGTGGTGACGATATCGCCGGGACGAACCTCGGAATCGCCGGCGGTGAAGTGCACCAGCCGGCCGTCACGGGCACGTCCGGACATCCGTGCCGTCGCGGCGTCCTTGCGCCCCTCGCCCACCGCCACCAGAAGCTCGACCTGCTCCCCCACCAGCTCGGCGTTCTGCGACAGCGAGATGTCCTCCTGCAGCGCGACGAGTTGCTGGTAGCGCCGCGCGACGACGTCTTTCGGAATCTGGCCGTCCATGTCCGCGGCCGGCGTTCCCGGCCGCGGCGAGTACTGGAATGTGAATGCGGCCGCGAACCGCGCCTGACGCACCACCTCCAGTGTGGCGGCGAAATCCTCCTCGGTCTCGCCGGGGAAACCCACGATGATGTCGGTGGTGATCGCGGCGTGCGGGATGGCCGTGCGCACCCGGTCGAGGATGCCCAGGAAGCGATCCGCCCGGTAGGAGCGGCGCATGGCGCGCAGGATCCGGTCCGAACCCGACTGCAGCGGCATGTGCAGCGCGGGGCAGACGTTCGGGGTGGAGGCCATCGCCTCGATGACATCGTCGGTGAACTCGGCGGGATGAGGCGAAGTGAACCTGACCCGCTCGAGTCCGTCGATCCGGCCGCAGGCGCGCAGCAGCGACGCGAAGGCGCCGGAGTCGCGGGGAACACCGGGATCCGCGAAAGACACCCCGTAGGCGTTGACGTTCTGGCCCAGCAGCGTCACCTCGAGCACACCCTGATCCACCAGCGAGCGCACCTCGGACAGCACGTCGGCGGGCGAACGGTCACGTTCTCGGCCGCGAAGCGACGGCACGATGCAGAACGTGCAGGTGTTGTTGCAGCCAACCGAGATGGACACCCACGCCGCGTAAGCAGAATCGCGCGCGGCCGGAAGGGTCGACGGGAACTCCTGCAGGGACTCGGCGATCTCTACCTGCGCGGTCCGGTTGTGCCGCGCCCGCTCGAGCAACACCGGCAGCGAACCGATGTTGTGCGTACCGAAGACGACGTCAACCCACGGGGCGCGGCGCAGGACGGCGTCGCGGTCCTTCTGAGCCAGACACCCGCCGACCGCGATCTGCATCGCGGGGTCGGCCTGTTTGCGCGGCGCGAGATGGCTCAGATTGCCGTACAGCTTGTTGTCGGCGTTCTCGCGCACCGCGCAGGTGTTGAAGACCACCACGTCGGCATCCGCACCGTCGGCCGCCCGCCGATAGCCGGCCTTCTCGAGCAGCCCGGCGAGGCGCTCGGAGTCATGGACGTTCATCTGGCAGCCGTAGGTGCGGACCTGGTAGGTCCGGCCTGCGGTCAGCACCGACGTCACGCACCACATGCTACGGAGCCGCGCCCCCGACCGGTAAACCGCTGTAGGGTCTGGTCACATGGCGGGCGGTGGGGCACCGGCGAACCCGGTCGATCCTGCGCCGATGATCTCGATGCGCGGGGTCAACAAGCATTTCGGGGACCTGCATGTGCTCAAGGACATCAACCTCGACATCGGCCGCGGCCAGGTCGTGGTGGTGATCGGCCCCTCCGGCTCCGGCAAATCGACACTGTGCCGAACCATCAACCGGCTCGAGAGTCCGGATTCGGGCACCGTCGCGATCGACGGCGAGCCGGTCGCCGCCGAGGGCCGCAAACTCGCCAGGCTGCGCTCCGAGGTGGGCATGGTGTTCCAGTCGTTCAACCTCTTCGCGCACAAGACGGTGCTCGACAACGTGACTCTGGCCCCGATCAAGGTCCGTGGTGTCGCACGCGGTCAGGCGCGGCAGACCGCGATGGCACTGCTGGAGCGGGTCGGGGTGGCCGATCAGGCGCACAAGTACCCCGCGCAGCTGTCCGGTGGTCAGCAGCAGCGTGTGGCCATCGCCCGGTCGCTGGCGATGAACCCCAAGGTGATGTTGTTCGACGAGCCCACCAGCGCACTGGATCCCGAGATGATCAACGAGGTGCTCGACGTGATGACGAACCTCGCCACCGAGGGTATGACGATGGTGGTCGTCACCCACGAGATGGGTTTCGCCCGGCGGGCCGCCGACCGGGTGGTGTTCATGGCCGACGGGGCCATCGTGGAGGATGCGACTCCCGCCGAGTTCTTCTCACAACCGCGATCTGAGCGCGCCAAGGACTTCCTCGGAAAGATTCTCAGCCACTGATGACACACGCCACACACCGCATGCCCAACCGAAAGGACACTCACATGCCCGCACCGACTCTCCGGATCATCGCAGCCGCCGTACTGGCCGCCGTTCTGCCCTTCACCGCGACCGCGTGCGGCGGAGGCGGCGGGGCCGGCGGCGGCGACAAGATCGTCATCGGAACGAAGTACGACCAACCCGGCTTCGGGCTGAAGAACCCGGACGGCACCATGACCGGCTTCGATGTCGACGTCGCCCGCTACGTCGCCAAGGAACTCGGCTACGAGGCAGACCAGATCGAGTGGAAGGAGTCCCCGTCCGCTCAGCGTGAGACTCTGATCGCCAACGACCAGGTGCGCTACATCGTCGCGACCTACTCGATCACCGACAAGCGCAAGGAAAAGGTCAGCTTCGCCGGCCCGTATCTACTGACCGGTCAGAGCCTGCTCGTGCGTGCCGACAACACCGACATCACCGGCGCGGAGTCGCTGCAGAACAACAAGAAGCTGTGCTCGGTCTCCGGCTCCACGCCCGCCCAGCGCATCAAGGACAAGTATCCCGGCGTGCAGTTGCAGCAGTACGACACCTACTCGGCATGCGTCGAGGCGCTGCGCAACGGTGCCATCGACGCCGTCACCACCGACGAGGTGATCCTCGCCGGGTACGCCGCGCAGTCGCCCGGAGTGTTCAAGATAGCCGGTGCGCCGTTCTCGGAGGAGCGCTACGGAATCGGCCTGAAGAAGGGCGACACCGAGTTGTGCACCAAGATCTCCGATGCACTCAAGAAGATGGAGGCCGAGGGAGCGTGGCAGGCGGCGTTCGAGAAGAACCTCGGACCCGCAGGCGTCGCAACCCCGCCGCCGCCCGCGCTCGACGCCTGCTGAGCCCGGGTGGAGATCTTCGGCGAGTACCGCGACCAGATCTTCGAGGCGTTTGGCACCACGATCGAGCTGACCGCGCTGTCCGGACTCGGCGCGCTGGTGCTCGGCACGCTGCTGGCCGCGATGCGCCTGTCGCCGGTGCCGGTGCTGACCTGGATCGCAAGCTCGTACGTCAACGTGGTGCGCAACACCCCGCTGACGCTGATCATTCTGTTCTGTTCGTTCGGGCTGGCCCAGACGCTGGGCATCACCCTCGTCGATTCGGCGTCGACGACCTCGATCGCCGACAGCAACTTCCGGCTCGCGATCCTGGGATTGGCTCTCTACACCGCCGCCTTCGTGTGTGAGACGGTGCGCTCGGGTGTGAACACCGTGCCGGTCGGCCAGGCCGAGGCGGCCCGCTCGCTCGGGTTCACCTTCGCCCAGAACCTCCGGATGATCCTGTTGCCGCAGGCGTTCCGGGCGGTGATCATCCCGCTTGGTTCGGTCCTGATCGCACTCACCAAGAACACCACCATCGCCTCAGCGATCGGGGTCGCCGAGGCCGCGCTGCTGATGAAGGAGATGACGGAGAACACCGCGGCGCTGATAGCCGTGGGGTCGATATTCGCGGCCGGCTTCATCGCGCTGACCCTGCCGCTCGGCCTGCTGTTCGGCTGGATGGGCAAGCGCCTGTCGGTGGCGAGGTGAGACGCCGGTGAGCACCGCTTCGGTTCTTTTCGACGCACCCGGTCCGCGGGCCCGGATCCGCAACCGGGTCATCTCGATCATCGCCGCCGCGATCGCCGCCGCAGCGATCGTGGCGGTGATCGCACGCCTCGCCGAGAAAGGACAGCTGACCGCTGCGAAGTGGCAGCCGTTTCTGACCGCGAACCTGTGGAAGACCTATGTCCTGCCCGGGATCACGGGAACGCTCACGGCGGCCGCGATCTCGATCGTGCTGGCGCTGATCCTGGGTTTCGCACTCGGTGTCGGCCGCCTGTCGCCGCTTGCGATCGTGCGGCTGCCGTGTGCGGTGGTGGTCGAATTCTTCCGCGCGGTGCCGGTGCTGATCATGATGATCTTCGCCTACTTCCTCTACGCCCTCCACGATGTGTTCCCCTCCAGGCATCTGGCCCTCGCCGGAGTGGTGACCGGGCTGACGCTCTACAACGGGGCGGTGATCGCCGAGATCGTGCGCTCCGGGGTTCGGGCGCTGCCGAGGGGCCAAAACGAGGCCGCCGTCGCGCTGGGCTTGAGCTGGAGCCAGTCGATGCGGTCCATCCTGCTGCCCCAGGCGATCACCTCCATGCTGCCGGTGCTGATATCACAGCTCGTGGTGGTGCTCAAGGACACCGCGATCGGCTACCAGATCACCTTCGTCGAGATGGTGCGCCAGGGCACCGTCATCGGGTCCAGCTACGGCAACTACATACCGGCGCTGATGGTCATGGCGATCCTGATGATCAGCGTGAACTTCGCACTCTCGACGGCGGCGACGCGCGTGGAGCGCCGCTTGCGGCAGTCCCGTCGCGCCCAGTCCCCGCTGCACACCCTCGAACCGGGCGATTGAGGTGGCGACGACCATCAGCCGCCGGCAGATGTTGCGCGGCACCGGCCTGGGCCTGTCCGGCGTCGTGGCCGCAGGACTCCTGCCGTCCTGCTCGTCGGACGCCGAAGAACCGGCTCGCAACGCCGACGTCATCGTCATCGGCGCCGGGGTGAGCGGGCTCGCCGCCGCGCGTCAGCTCGCCGAGAACGGTCGCCGGGTGACGGTTCTGGAGGGTCGCGACCGGATTGGCGGACGGGTGTGGACCAGCACTCTGTGGCCGGATACGCCTCTCGATCTCGGCGCCTCGTGGATCCACGGCATCGACGGCAATCCGGTGTATGACATCGCGCGGCAGATCAATGCCCGAACGGCCGTCACGGACGGCGACGACATCACCTATTACCTCCCGGATGGTGCCGAGGCGACGCGGGTGAAGAGCGAGTCGCTGGAGTCGTGGGGCACCCGGGTCGCCGGCGCGCTGGCCGACTATCAGGACAGCGCCGACACCGACTCCTCAATCCGGACTGCGCTCGCCCCCCACGCCATCACGGGCCTCACCGGCACCGAACGCGAACTGCTCGACTACACCATCAACGAACTCGAGCACGAGTACGCCGGCTCGGCAGCAGAGCTCTCGGCGCTGTACTTCGACAGCGACGGCCCGGTCAACGGTGACGACGTCCTCTTTCCCGCCGGCTACGGGCAGATCACCGACCACCTGGGTGCGGGGCTGCGCGTTCTCACCGGCCACACCGTCAGGGGCATCGACTGGAATCCGTCCGGTGTCGTCGTCACGACCGGCAGAGGAGACTTCGAGGCCGGCCAGGTGGTCGTCACGCTACCGCTGGGAGTGCTCAAGAGCGGGTCGGTGGAATTCTCGGCGGGACTGCCCGCCGCCAAGTCGGCGGCCATCCGCGGGCTGGGCGTCGGCGTGCTGAACAAGTGCTACCTGCGGTTCCCGGAGACGTTCTGGGCTGACACCGACTGGCTGGGTTACGTCCCGCCGCTGGGCAGCTACGGCCAGTGGGCGCAGTGGATCAACATCGCCCGCCCCACCGGCAGGCCGGTCCTGCTGGGGTTCAACGCCGCGGACTTCGGACGCACCATCGAGGCATGGACCGACACGCAGATCATCGAGACAGCGATGTCGACACTGCGTCGTATGTACGGACGCGGGTGCCCGGATCCCACCGGCCACCAGATCACTCGATGGGCCTCGGACTCCTATGCGCTCGGCTCGTATTCGTTCTATGCGGTGGGCTCGACGCCGGCCATGCGCGACGATCTCGCCGCCACTGTCGACAACCGCGTCTACTTCGCCGGGGAGGCCACCGACCGGACGGCCCCAGGGACCGTGCACGGCGCCTACATGTCCGGTGTGCGCGCCGCCCGCGACATGATCCGACGCGCTTAGGCCCTCAGACCCGCCGGCGTTCGCGCTCCGCGGCGAGGGAATCGGTGACCACGGCGACGGCCATGCTCTGCTGATAACCACGGCGGACCAGCATGCCGACCAGCCGGCGCATCACCTTGGCATCGTCGCCGTCACCAAGTGCCTCGCGCCGGAGCCTGCGCTGGACGAGTTGCTCGGCTCGCACCCGCTCGACGCCGGCGTCGAGGCCCTCCAGTGCGGTGGCGATCACCTCGGCATCAACACCCTTGGTGCGAAGCTCCGCGGCCAGGGCCCGCTTACCCTTTCCGGCGTGCATCTGCCGGGAGCGCACCCACTGTGCGGCGAAGTCCTCGTCGTCAACGAGCCCCACCGCGGCCAGCCGGTCAAGAACCGTCTCGGTGACCTCGTCGGGATAGCCCCGCTTGCTCAGCTGGCCGGCCAGTTCGGCCCGAGATCGGGCCCGCGCGGTGAGCAGGCGCAGGCATGCGGCGTGCGCCTGCTCCTCGCGCGTCTCAGAAGTCGACGGGAGCGGGCAGGACGTCATCGACGACCTCGTCGGTCAGCACCGCACCGACCCCGAGCTTCTCCTTGATCTTCTTCTCGATCTCGTTGGCGACATCGGGGTTCTCCATCAGGAAGGTGCGGGCGTTCTCCTTGCCCTGCCCCAGCTGCTCGCCCTCGTAGGTGAACCACGACCCGGACTTGCGGATGAAGCCCTGGTCGACGCCCATGTCGATGAGCGAGCCCTCACGGGAGATGCCCTTGCCGTAGAGGATGTCGAACTCGGCCTGCTTGAACGGCGGCGAGACCTTGTTCTTGACCACCTTGACGCGGGTGCGGTTGCCCACCGCGTCGGTACCGTCCTTGAGCGTCTCGATCCGGCGCACATCCAGGCGCACCGAGGCGTAGAACTTCAACGCCTTGCCGCCGGTTGTGGTTTCGGGTGAGTTGTGCACCATGACACCATCGACAAAGTAGTTGTGGTTGCCCTCAACCTCAATGTCGAACCGGTTCATCGACCGGGTGTGCGGCTTGACGCGAATATCGAGAATTCTTGCCGGCACCAGTCGCTGAGCGGGATCGGCGAACTGCGGCGTCACCGCACCCTTACCCTGGAATCTCGGCAGCAGCTTGTATTCCATCGACGGAGCCATGCACGGTGCCACGAGCTCCTGGAACTTCGCCGAGGCGGCAGTGGAGAACACCAACACGGCCTTGCCTGCGGCGCCCGACTGACGCAGACGGACATCCAGACCATGGGTGTCGCGCAGGTAGTCGCGGAGGCGTACCTGTGAGCCCCCGGTCATCGCCTCCACGCAGATCTCGATGCGCCCACTTCCCCCTGAGGTGCGCCGTTGCGACCCCTTGGACCGCACTGCGAAGGAGCCGTCATCCATGTACCAGATCGCCAATGCCAGCGGGGTGAGCGCCTTGAGATAGTCCTCGGAGAGGAACTTCTTGCCGTCACCGAGATATACCGCTCGCTGCAACTCGGCCAGCTCTGGCAGCGGAGTAAAGTCGACAAACCTTGCGCCCTTGTCGTTTTCGTGCACCGAATGCGCGATGTTGCCCAACAGGGTGGTCTTCCACTGTAGGTACTCGACCTGCTTGGCGCCGTGCCCCAGGCGAAAGCGAACGCCATTGCGATCGCGGCGGTTCGGGGACAGATTTCCGTCACCCATCAACGAACCGAGGACAACCTGGAACTGCTGATCACTGAGCAGATGCGGCTCGGCCGCCATCACCCGGTCACCGGCGGTCAGGTCACCGGCCTCGCTCCACCCTCCCGGGGTGCGAATGAGGTGATTCGGTGTCGCGGCGAACTGCGACTTGCCGTTGCCGCCCGACTTCTCGACGGTGAACTGCAGGAACTGCTCGGCCGATCCGTTGTTGAACCAGTTGACAACCTTGCGTGGCACGATTCGATCGGCGGTCGGGTCGTAGGAGAGCACCTCGACATCCATTCTCTGGTTGACGATTCTGCCGATTTTCTCGGTGGTGCCGTCAGCCAGCTGCACCCGGGTGCTGTAGTTGAAGCACCCGAACATCACACCGATCTTCTCGCGCAACTGGTTGATGAAGATCGCCGTGGTGCCCGAGTTGCTCAGCGCGCCGGTCATCTTGCGCAGCGCCTGGCTCATCAGGCGGGCCTGCAGGCCGACGTGACTGTCACCCATCTCGCCCTCGATCTCGGCGCGCGGCACCAGCGCGGCCACCGAGTCGATGACCAGGATGTCGATCGCCCCGGAGCGCACCAGCATGTCGGCGATCTCGAGCGCCTGCTCGCCGGTGTCGGGCTGGCTGACCAGCAGCGAGTCGGTGTCCACGCCCAGGCTCTTGGCGTACTCCGGATCCAGGGCGTGCTCGGCGTCGATGAACGCCGCGATGCCGCCGGCAGCCTGGGCGTTGGCCACCGCGTGCAGGGCGACGGTGGTCTTGCCGGAGGACTCCGGACCGTAGATCTCGATGATGCGGCCGCGCGGCAGGCCGCCGATGCCCAGTGCCACATCCAG
>VEQU01000118.1 GCA_018883075.1 Mycobacterium sp. | reverse complement strand
GTACGTGGCCGGCCGATGCGGCGAAGAAGAGGACTTCCTGGCCGGCAACGACGATCCGAACCTGCCGCTGGTGACCTGCTCGCAGGACAAGAAGTACGTCTACATCCTGGACAAGTCGATCATCAGCGGCGACCAGATCAAGGACGCATCGGCGAGCTTCAACTCACAGAAGGCGATGTGGGTGGTCAACCTGTCGTTCAAGGACGAGGCCGCCAAAACATGGGCGGACTGGACCGCCGCCAACACCGGCACCGCCACCGCCTTCACCCTCGACTCGCAGGTGGTCAGTGCACCGCGGATCATCGAACCCATCCCGGGCGGCCTCACCGAGATCAGCGGCGGCGACCCCGGTTTCACCCCGGAGACCGCCCGCGAACTCGCCAACGTTCTGAAGTACGGTTCGCTTCCGCTGTCGTTCGAGTCCTCGGAGGCTGAAACCGTATCGGCCACACTGGGATTGGCGTCCCTACGGGCAGGGCTGATCGCCGGCGGTATCGGCTTGATCGCAGTGCTGCTGTACTCGCTGCTGTACTACCGGCTGCTCGGCGTACTCACCCTGGTGTCGCTGGCGGCCTCGGGAGTGATGATCTACGGGATCCTGGTGCTGCTGGGCCGCTACATCAACTACACGCTCGATCTGGCCGGCATCGCCGGTCTGATCATCGGCATCGGCACCACCGCGGACTCCTTCGTGGTGTTCTTCGAACGCATCAAAGACGAGATCCGCGAGGGCCGTTCGTTCCGTTCGGCGGTGCCGCGTGGCTGGGCCCGCGGCCGAACGACGATCCTGTCGGGCAACACCGTCGTGTTCCTGGCCGCCGCCGTGCTCTACGTACTCGCGGTGGGCCAGGTGAAAGGCTTCGCGTTCACCTTGGGCCTGAGCGCGCTGCTCGACACCGCCGTGGTCTTCCTGATCACTTGGCCGCTGGTGTACCTGGCCTCGCGGACCACGCTGTTCGCCAAGCCCGCTCTCAACGGACTCGGCGCGGTCCAGCAGATCGCCCGGGAGCGCAGGGCCGCGGGTGAGGCCGCTGCGGCCGCCACGACAGGACGGGGATAGATCGAATGACTGATACCGATCACGCCGTCGAGACCGCGGCCGTCGACGCTGGGCAGATGCCGAAGCACGGCTTCTTCAACAAGCTCTACACCGGCACCGGCGGGTTCGAGGTCATCGGCCGGCGCAAGCTGTGGTTCGGCGTCACCGCGCTGATTCTGCTGGTGGCCATCGCGAGCATCGCGCTGAAGGGCTTCACGTTCGGCATCGACTTCGAAGGCGGCACCAAGGTGTCGTTCCCGCTCCAGGGTGCCAACGGCCCGGCCAACGTCACCCAGGTGGAGGAGGCGTTCACCAAGGTCATCGGCAACGCTCCCGAGACCGTGGTCGTGGTCGGCAGCGGCGCCACCGCCACCGTCCAGATCCGCTCGGCGGCGCTGACCAACGACCAGACCGAGAAACTTCGTGTCGCGCTGTTCGACCAGTTCCAGCCCAAGGGCGTCGACGGCAAGCCCAGCAAGCTTGCCATCAGCGACTCGGCGGTGTCGGAGACCTGGGGCGGCCAGATCACCAGGAAAGCACTCATCGCGCTGGTGGTGTTCCTGGCGCTGGTGACCGTCTACATCACCCTGCGCTACGAGAAGTTCATGGCGCTGTCCGCGCTGGGAGCGCTGTTCTTCGACGTCACCGTCACCGCGGGGGTGTACTCGCTGGTCGGATTCGAGGTCACCCCGGCCACTGTCATCGGACTGCTGACCATCCTCGGGTACTCGCTCTATGACACCGTCATCGTGTTCGACAAGGTGCAGGAGAACACCAAGGATTTCGAGCACACCACCAGACGCACGTTCGCCGAGCAGGCCAACCTGGCCATCAACCAGACGTTCATGCGCTCGATCAACACCAGCATCATCTCGATCCTGCCGATCGTGTCGCTGATGATCATCGCGGTGTGGCTGCTGGGCGTCGGCACGCTCAAGGACCTGGCGCTGGTGCAGATGGTCGGCATCCTGGTGGGCAGTTACTCGTCGATCTTCTTCGCCACCCCGCTGCTGGTCACCCTGCGTGAGCGCACCGACCTGGTGCGCAATCACACCCGCAAGGTGCTCAAGCGGCGCGCGCGGGTGGCCGCCGGTGAACTGACCGACGCCGACGACGCTCCGTCGTCGCTGATCCCCGACGGCGAGACCCGTCCCGCGCGGCCGAACCGACCGTCCGGCAAGCGCGGCTCCCGGGCCTAGGGGCTGTGGCTCCGAGGTGCCGCAGGGCGGCCGGTGCGGCAGTCGCCGCCGCACTGACCCTCACGGCGACCGGGTGCATCGGCGGCGCGGCAGATCAGGTCAACTTCGCAGTCGATGGTCTACTGACGACGTACAACGCCAACAC
This sequence comes from Mycobacterium sp., assembly GCA_018883075.1. Taxonomy (GTDB): domain Bacteria; phylum Actinomycetota; class Actinomycetes; order Mycobacteriales; family Mycobacteriaceae; genus Mycobacterium. Next base: position 3,496 of record VEQU01000118.1, on the reverse strand, counting down.
GGTCAACGGGGCGGCGTCGGCGGGGCCGCAGGCTTTCGCTCGCGCGCTGACCGGGTTCGGCTTCCATGGCCCGGACGGTCAGGTGCTGGCGGACAATGACTTCGGTGCGGTGACGGTGGTGGGCCGCGAGCCGCTGATCCTGGACTATCAGATCGCCGACAACGCGGTCTACTCCGACGGTAAGCCGATCACATGTGATGACATGGTGCTGGCGTGGGCGGCGCAATCCACCCGATACCCGGGGTTCGACGCGGCCAGCCATGCCGGATACATCGACATCGCCGGGATCGAATGCCAGCCGGGTCAGAAGAGGGCGCGCGTCAACTTCCTACCCAACCGCAGCGTGGTCGACTTCAACCAACTCTTCACCGCGACGTCGATGATGCCCTCGCATGTCATCGGCGACGAACTCGGTCTGGACGTCACCGCAACCCTCTACGGCGGCGACCCGGCCGCGATCTCGCGGATTGCGGACGCGTGGAACACCATCTGGGACCTCAAACCCGATATCGACACCAAACGTTTCCCGTCCTCGGGTCCCTACGTCATCGACTCGGTACTGCCGGAGGGTGCGGTGGTGCTGACCGCCAACGAACGGTGGTGGGGCGCCAAGCCGGTCACCAAACGCATCGTCGTGTGGCCCCGCGGCATCGACGTGCAAGACCGCGTCAACAACGGCAGCTTCCATGTGGTCGACGTCGCGACCGGTTCATCCGGCACGCTCACCACCCCGGATGATTACGAGCGCAGCGAGATCCCGTCCGGTGGAATCGAACAGTTGATCTTCGGCGCCCGGGGCGCCCTGTCCACCCCGGCGGCCCGTCGTGCGCTCGCGCTGTGTACTCCGCGCGACGTGATCGCCCGAAACGCTGAGATGCCGATCGCCAACACCCGGCTCAGTGCGGTCATCGACGACGCCTACGCGGGCGCCGAGGCCGCCGCCGAGGGCGGCGGTTTCGCGGTGGCGAACGCGGATGCGGCGAGGGCCGCCATCGAGGGCGTGCCGCTGACCGTACGGATCGGCTATCAGGCGCCCAATCCCCGGTTGGCCGCCACCATCGCCGCGATCACGCAGTCGTGCGCTGCGGCCGGGATCACGGTGCAGGACGCCACCTCCGAGACCACCGGACCGCAGGCATTGCGGGACGGTCAGATCGACGCGCTGCTCGCCAGCACCGGCGGCGCCGCGGGTAGCGGGTCCACCGGATCGGCGGCGATGGACGCCTACGTGTTACACACCGGCAACGGAAACAACCTGCCCGGCTACTCCAACCCGCAGATCGACGGCATCATCTCCGCACTGGCGGTGACCGTCGACCCCAAGGAGCTGATCCGCCTGCTGGCCGACGCCGCGCCCCTGCTGTGGCAGGACGTACCCACCCTGCCGCTGTACCGCCAGCAGCGCACGGTGCTGTTCTCGAAGAAGATGTTCGCGGTGGAGGCCAACCCCACCAAGTGGGGCGCCGGCTGGAACATGGACCGATGGCGACTGGAACCCTAGGGCCCGGCGGCGCGGCCGACCCGGCCGAGGTCATCGCGGCGTTGACGCGCAGCGTGGCGGATTTCCCGCAGCCGGGTGTGGTGTTCCGCGATCTGACCCCGGTGCTGGCCGACGATCACGGGTTCGCGGTGGTCACCGAGGCGCTGGCGCGCCACGTCGAGTCGGCCGATCTAATTGCCGGGGTGGACGCGCGCGGTTTCCTGCTCGGCGGGGCGGTGGCGCACCGGCTCGGCGTCGGCGTACTGGCCGTTCGCAAGGCCGGCAAGCTGCCTCCTCCGGTGCACAGCCGGTCCTATGACCTCGAGTACGGCGCAGCTGCGCTGGAAATCCCGGCCGAAGGCGTGCGGCTGGCCGGCCGGCGGGTCGCGATCATCGATGACGTCCTGGCCACCGGCGGCACCCTGGCGGCCTGCCGGGACCTGCTCAGCGCCGCCGGCGCGGTGCCCATGACGGCCGCTGTGGTCGTCGAGCTCGACGCCCTCGGCGGACGCCAGCGGCTTGCGGGGCTGCCCGTGCACAGCCTGCAACGCGTGTAAGGGCCCACCGGGCGATATCCTCGATATCACGGGATCGGAGGTGAGCATGGCGGACGAGTCGCGCAGCGCGGTGACCGAGCCTCTGCCGGCCGCCGGACCCCCGGCCGTTAACGCCCCGGAGAGCCAGAAGACCACCAGCAGCGCCTCCCGGCGGGTGCGGGCGCGGCTAGCGCGGCGGATCACCGCACAGCGCGGCGCGGTCAACCCGGTGCTCGAGCCGCTGGTCGCGGTGCACCGCTCGATCTACCCCAAGGCCGACCTGTCAATCCTGCAGCGCGCTTACGAGGTCGCCGATGCCAAACATGCCACCCAGTTGCGCCGTTCGGGCGACCCCTACATCACCCACCCGTTGGCCGTCGCCAACATCCTGGCGGAACTGGGCATGGACACCACCACGCTGGTCGCCGCCCTGCTGCACGACACCGTGGAAGACACCGGATACACGCTGGCCGCACTGACGGCTGAATTCGGTGACGAGGTGGGACATCTGGTCGACGGCGTCACCAAGCTGGACAAGGTGGTGCTGGGCAGCGCCGCCGAGGGCGAGACCATCCGCAAGATGATCATCGCGATGGCCCGCGATCCGCGGGTGCTGGTGATCAAGGTGGCCGACCGGCTGCACAACATGCGGACCATCCGGTTCCTGCCGCCGGAGAAGCAGGCCCGCAAGGCGCGCGAGACGCTGGAAGTCATTGCACCCCTTGCCCACCGACTCGGTATGGCGACGGTCAAGTGGGAGCTCGAGGACCTCTCGTTCGCCGTCCTGCATCCCAAGCGGTATGAGGAGATCGTTCGTCTGGTAGCCGACCGGGCGCCGTCGCGCGACACGTATCTGGCGAAGGTGCGCGCCGATATCAACGCTGCTCTGGGTGCGATGAAGATCAACGCCACCGTCGAGGGGCGTCCGAAGCACTATTGGTCGATCTACCAGAAGATGATCGTCAAGGGCCGCGACTTCGACGACATCCACGATCTGGTCGGGGTGCGGATCCTGTGCGAGGAGATCCGCGACTGCTACGCCGCCGTCGGTGTGGTGCACTCGCTGTGGCAGCCGATGCCGGGCCGTTTCAAGGATTACATCGCCCAGCCGCGCTTCGGGGTGTACCAGTCGCTGCACACCACGGTGGTGGGTCCCGAGGGCAAGCCACTGGAGGTGCAGATCCGCACCCGCGACATGCACCGCACCGCGGAGTACGGCATCGCCTCGCACTGGCGCTACAAGGAGGCCAAGGGCCGCAACGGGATTCCGCACCCGCACGCCGCCGCCGAAATCGACGATATGGCCTGGATGCGCCAGCTGCTTGATTGGCAACGGGAGGCGGCCGATCCGGGCGAGTTCCTCGAATCGCTGCGTTACGACCTCGCCGTGCAGGAGATCTTCGTCTTCACACCCAAGGGCGACGTGGTGACGCTGCTGGCGGGTTCCACACCGGTGGACTTCGCGTACGCGGTGCACACC
>VEQU01000003.1 GCA_018883075.1 Mycobacterium sp. | reverse complement strand
GGGTAGGCCTGCCCCTGCCCATAGCCCGGCTCAGGCTGGGCCGGTCTCGGCGGATAGCCCTGCTGGTAGTTCGGCGCGTAGCCGTGCTCGGGCGGGTATTGACCGCCCTGATGCTCGGGGGCCGGTGGGCGCTCATCCTCCGGTCCGCGGCCGTAGGGCTCCTCGTAGTACTCGTCGCCGGGGCGGCCCTGGCCGGGGCCACCGGGGTAGCCGGGGTGATCGCTCATCGCTGGTACTCCTGTTTCTGCGGTGTACGCATGGGTCGATTGTGCTGGTGCGGCTGCGGGGGCGGACGGGCGGGGGTCAGGATCGGCGTCGTTGTGCGGCGCGGCGTCGGGGTTGACCACCGCACGGGCGCGGTACTGGCCGGTGCGCAGGCCGCCGGATTGCTCGAGCCGGACGACCACCTCGCCGTATGTCTGCCATCCCTGGTCGTGAATGTACCCGGCCAGATGCCGCGCGAAAGCCCGAGTGGTGAGCTCGAAATCGGACTGCAGCAGTTGGTAGTCCGGCCCGCTGAGGGAGATGACGTAGTCGTTGGGCGCCAGCAGACGATCACCGGCGAGTGTCCGCACACCGTCGGAGGCCTCCCGGCGCAGCAGGGCCTCCAGTTCCTCGGGCACGATCGAACCCCCGAACACCCGGGCGAAAACGTCACCGGCGCCGTCCTCGAGCATCCGCTCGATACGTTGAACCAGACCTTTCTGGTTGCTCATCGGACCGCCCTCGCCGGAGTCTTCTGTCGGGGACATGGTATCGGCCGGACGCCGCACTGAGCCGTAAGGCCAAGCCCGATAAGCGTTTTGCCGCAGCTCAACGAGGGTATGCGCGCGCCTCTGGGCGGTGGTCGCGGTTGGGGACGCACCGGCGCACCGTGATACGCTCCGCGGGTCGTTGGGGCGAGTGGCGGAATGGCAGACGCGCTGGCTTCAGGTGCCAGTGTCCTTCGGGACGTGGGGGTTCAAGTCCCCCTTCGCCCACAGACATGACGAGCGGGGCCGGGTGATCGCCAATGCGGATTGACGGCCCCGCTCGGCCGTTTGCGGGCCGTGGCTCACCGTAGGTCCGCCGGATCGCCGTCATCGCCGCGGCCGCGCCTCTGCTGCCGGCCTGCTGGCTGTTCACCGCGTCCGCCGCGAACGCCTGCCCGAGCGGTTTCGTCTCCGACCCCAGCACCGGCCAGTGCTACACACCCAACGCCCTGCCCGCCGTCGCCGGGCGGCCCCTGGCCGCAACCGCGCCGGTGCGACACATGATGTTGCTGAGACGAACGATATGGATTCGCCAAGAGTTGTCTGAAAAATGAATTGACGCAGTTCACAACCATCGAGATACTGTGCCGATGGACGGGTCCGGCGAAGCCGCTGACGTTAGCGAGAGGGCGCTCGTCGACGCAGTCCTGCGCGACCTCGCGGAAGCGGCCGACCGCTGGGAGGCGATTCTCGAAGAGGCCGCCACCATCACCTACAGCGTCGATATGGGCGACGTCCAAGCCGTCGCGAACTCTGACGGCCGGCTCGTCGGTCTCACCATGCACCCCAATGTCACCAGGCACTACAACCACCACGAACTCACACAGCGTCTGAACGCCGCCTTCGAGGCGTTGCGCGAGGAGGCGCAGGACGACTACCGCGCCCGCTACGGCGGAACACTGCAATGACCACGGACACAGGCGCACGGTCATGCCCCTGAACCTGTCCAATCGGGACCAGACCTCCGGCCACACCTTCTACGTCCGCCGCCTGCGCGCCGCCATCACCCGATTCTCGGTGCGGATGAAACACGATGACCGCAAGCAGCAGGCCGCGCTGCTGCTCTCCGCCGTGTTCGTCCTCCTGGGCTGCGGCTGGATGGCACTGCTGCATGTCGTCAAGCCGGCCGGGCTGGTGGGCCAGTCGGCGATCGTCGGCAACCGTGACACCGGTGCCCTCTACGCGCGGATCGACGGCCGCCTACACCCTGCTCTGAACCTGACCTCGGCGCTACTGGCCACCGGCGGCGACTCAATGCCGACGTGGGTCAAGGCCGGCGAGATCGCCAAGTACCCGACCGGACCGATCATCGGCATCCCGGGCGTGCCGGATGACTTGGCGGTGGCCGGCAATCCGGTGTCGGCTTGGGCCGTCTGCGACGCCGCCGGCGACACCCCCCGCACCGGCGCTGCGGGTGACACCCCCGTGGTGACGGCGATCGCGGGTGAACTGCCGGCCGGCGGTCGCGCCGCTCCGATGGGAGAAGCAGATGCCATCCTGGCGACCCACCGCGGCGATACCTATCTGGTGTGGGGCGGCAAGCGCAGCCGCATCAATCTCGCGGATCGTTCGGTCACCTTCAACCTCGGCATCGACCCGGGCACCGCCCGTCGCGTGGAACTCTCCAACGCCCTATTCGACGCCATTCCGGCCACCGAACCCTTAGCGGTGCCGGCGATTCCGCAGGCCGGCACGCCCTCGAAATGGCTGCCCGGTTCAGTGGTGGGCCGGGTGCTGGAAACCCGCGACGCCACCGGCGAGGTGAGCGGCTTCTATGTGCTGCTGCCTGCGGGCGTGCAGCGGATCACCGCGTTCGCCGCCGACCTCCTGCGGACCGCGGACAGCCATGGTGCGCCCGCCCCGGAACTCGTCTCACCAGACACGCTGGTGAACATCCCCGAGGTCGAGGTCCTCAACCTCGGCTACTACCCCACCGCTAAACCGACCTTCGTCGATACCGACGCCAATCCCGTCACCTGTGTCAGTTGGAAGAAGCAGTCGACCGATCCGCAGGCCACGATCGTCATCGTCAACGGGCGTGGTCTGCCCACGCCGCAGCACCTTGACGCACATCTGGTCACCCTGGTTCGCGACAACCGGGACAAGGACTCGGTGGAGGCTCATCGGACGCTGATGCTGCCCGGGGCCGCCAACTTCGTCGCCTCGACCAGTGCCGCCCCGGGTGCCGCGACCCGGGAAAGCCTGTTCTGGGTGTCACCACAGGGTGTCCGGTACGGCGTCGAGCGTGACGACGCAACCCTGACGGCGCTTCGGCTCGATCCGGCCCGCGCCATCCAGGCGCCCTGGTCGATCCTCCGGACCTTCGCCACCGGGCCGGCCATCAGCCGGGCCGACGCGCTGTTGGCGCGCGACTCCATCGCGGTCGCGGCAGTCGCTGCTCCAATCGCGCCGGTCGATCAGCCCAGCGAAGGGCGATAGCGAATGTCCAAGCGAGGGTTCATCCGTTCGGGCCGCATGGCCCCTCCCGCCCTGCCGCCAACCCGGGTGATCGTCGCCCCGCCACTCGCCCTTCCCGAACGCGAACCGCGCAACATCCTGCTGATGATCGCCGCACCCGCGCTGCTCGTCGGCATCGTGGGAACCCTTGTCGTGATGTATGCGTCCGGGGCGCGGTCGTTGCAGTCGGGTCTCTTCCCGCTCATCGGACTCGTCGGATTCGGCGCGCTGATGTTCAGCGGCCGGTTCGGCCGGGCACGCAGGATCACCTGGGGCGAGCAGGAGAAGCAGCGCCGAGGCTATCTTCGTCAGCTCGACGAGGATCGTGATGAAGTCCAGCGGGCCGCGCAGCAGCAGCGCCGCGACCAAATGGCCGTGCACTGCGATCCGCAACGGCTCGATCGGGTCATCGGCGGGCCCCGGATGTGGGAACGGCGGCCCTCCGATCCGGATTTCCTGGATGTGCGGCTCGGTATCGGTGTCCAGTCGACAGCTGACTGCGGCGTGTCTCTGCAGTTGCCCGAGGTGCCCATCGGTGAGGAACTCGAGCCGGTGACCGGGCGCGCGCTTCGGGATTTCATTCTGGAGCAGAGCAGGATTCGCGACATCGGGAAGATCCTGAGCCTGCGCGGACGTCCGGGCTTCAGTTTCCTCGGTGAGAACATGGCCGAGCTGCATTCCCTGATGCGGTCGGTCCTCTGCTCGCTTGCCGTGTACCACGCGCCCAGTGAGCTCAAGCTCCTGGTTGTCACCCGCAACCCGGAAGCATGGTCGTGGCTGGTGTGGCTGCCGCACAACCAGCACGACGAGATGTTCGACGCGTGTGGGCTGCGTCGCCTCGTCTTCGCATCGCCCGCCGACCTCGAGGACGCTCTTGATTCCGAACTGCACCGCAAGGGGCGCGGTCCGTGGGTACCAACCGCGGTACTGAGTCCCGTCACAGCACCGTCGCCGCTCGAGTCCGCACCTGCCGGCGGGCTGGGTCCGCACTGGGTCATCGTCGACGACAACGTCGGCACGCCGGAGCAGTGGGAGAGCGTCACGGGACAGAAGGGCATGGCCGGGATCACGGTGCTGCGGCTGGCCACCCGGCCCGGTACCGGTGTGGGCTTCGGGTCCGCCGACGAGAGGTTCGAACTCCACGAGGGCCGGATCCGGTACCGCGATGCCTTCTACGCCGTGGCCGACATGCTGGCGCCGAGCACCGCCAACCGATACGCGCGCGCACTGGCCAGGTGGTCACCCGTGACAGCCGCGGACCTGCCCGAGACAGACAACCAGGGAACCGAGTTGCTACGGGCGCTCGGTATCAGCGATCCACGCGAACTCGACCTCGACCGGCTGTGGGCCGACAGCAGGGGACGCGGGGACGCGCGCTGGGCGACCATCCCGGTCGGGGTCAGGCCGGGAGGCGACCTGCAGAACATCGTTCTGCGCGCCAAGGACTTCGGCGGTTACGGGTTCCACTCCGTGGTGATCGGCACCTCCGGCTCGGGCAAGTCGGAGTACTTCCTGTCGCTGTGCAACGGGATCGCACTGACCCACTCTCCGGAGGCGTTCACGGTCATTTTCGTCGACATGAAGTTCGAATCGGCCGCCCAGGATCTCGACGGGCTGCCACACGTGGTTGCCTCGCTGTCCAATCTCGGCAAGGACGATCGCAACCTCGCTGAACGCATGCGCAAGGCCATCGACGGGGAACTCGCCCGTCGTTACCAGCTTTTCAAGGATGCCGGAGCCCGTGACGCCAACGAATACGAGGAGATGCGGCTGGCCGGGCGCGATCTCGAACCGGTCCCGATCCTGTTGGTGATCATCGACGAGTACCTCGAGCTGTTCCACCACCATCCGGAGTGGATCGACCTGGTCATCCACATCGGTCAGGAGGGCCGCGGCTGCAACGTCTTCTTCACCCTCGGCGGCCAGCGCCTGGACCTGTCCTCGCTGAGCAAAGTCAAGAGCAACATCGCGTTCAGGGTCGCGTTGCGCGCGGAGACCGCTGAAGATTCGCGCGACGTCATCGGCTCCGACGCGGCACTTCATCTGCCCTCGAAGGAGAACGGGTACGCATTGCTGAAGGCCGGTCCGCGAGAACTCGAGCAGTTCCGGTGCTTCTATGTCTCAGCACCATTCGTCGTCCCCAAGAAGGCGACGCTCGCCGGCACCACCGTGGCGGTTGACTTCTCCGCGCCGCGTCCGCTCACATGGGAGTACCAGCCACTGAGCGGGCAAGACAGCCAGGCCCTGGCCGAGGCGGGGGAACCCGACACCCCCGCCGAGTATCTGCTCCATCCGGACGGATTCAAGAGGAAGAAAGTGCTCGACGTGATCCGGGAGTCGCTGGCATCCCATCCGGCGCGACCGCCGCACCAGATCTGGCTGCCGCCCCTGGACGTGAGCCCGACCATCGACTCAGTCATTCACCGATGGCGGGGCAAGCCGTGGTGGGTCGACTACGGAGACAACCCGGGCCTGTTCTTCCCGGTTGGTATCGAAGACGTTCCGGCCGAGCATGCGCAGCGGGTGCACGGGGTTGACGCCGAGATGGACAACGTCATGGTCGTCGCGACAGCGCAGCGCGGAAAGTCCACCACCCTGATGACGATGATCGCCGCCGCAGCGCTGATGTACACCCCGCAACGGGTCAGCTTCTTCTGCATCGGAGCCTCGCTGGATCCGGTCGAGCACATCCCGCATGTCGCGGCCGTGGTCGGTTTGGCCGATACCGAGGGTCTGTCGCGTGTCATCGCCACGGTCGAGGGACTCATCGCGGCGCGCGAGGCGTCGTTCAAGCGGTACCGGATGGATATCGCCGAGTTCCGCGACCGCCGGTTCGGCCGAGCAGACGGCCCCAGCGATCCGCAGGACAAGTTCGGTGACGTGTTCCTGGTCATCGACAACTTCGGCGACTTCTACGACAAGGACAACGCGCTGGGTGATCGCGCGATCGCGATTGCGCGGAGGGGCCTGTCGTACGGCATCCACGTGGCCACGAGTGCGAGCGGATGGCTGGTGGGCCAAAAGCAGGCACTGTTGAATGTCACGAACGCCCGCATCCAGTTGCGGTTGAGCAATCCCGATGAGACGCAGATGGGCACCGGGATGGAGCACCGGCGCGCGGCTCGCCAGACTCTCGATCTCCCCGGCTTCGGGGTCTCCCGGGACGGTCATGAGGTGTTGATCGCGATGCCGGAGATCACCGGCCCCGACGGTTCATCCGTCGCGACCCGGGGCATCGGTGCAGTGATCGCCGCGCAGACCGGCGTTGGTCAGGTGGAGACGCTGGCCCGATTTCCTGAGCGAATCCCGTTGGCCGACATCGCTTCTGCCCACGACAGGGCTCTCGCCGACCAAACCGTCGATGCCCTCACCATCCCCTTCGCCATCGGCGAGAGCGCGCTGCAGCCCGTGGCGTTCCCGTCCCGGCTGGTGCCGAACCTCCTCGTCGTCGGACGGCAGGGCTGCGGCAAGACCACGACATTGACAGCCCTCGGCCAGATGATCGCGAGCCGACTCTCGCCAGAGGACGCACAGATCACGATCATCGACCCCAAGACCACACTCATCGGCAGAATCCAGGGGCCTGGCGTTCGCGCCTACGCCTATACACCCGACGACATCGACCGTACGCTGATCGAGCTCGCGCAACTGCTGTCCGACCGTCTGCCGCCTGCGGGACTCAGCCAGTCCGAACTACTCGCCAGGCCCGCGTGGGACGGTCCTCATCATTTCGTCCTGATCGACGACCAGCACGAGCTACGCACCAACGGCTTGGCCGGCAGGGCCGCCGCCACGGCGCCGCTGTGGAATCTGATGGAACGCAGCCGGGAGATCGGATTGCATGTGATCGCCGCCAGGCTGCCGGGCAACTGGGCCGGCGTCTCGGCGATGGATCCGTTTCTGCAGAAGCTCACCGCAGCGAGAACCCCGACGTTGTTCATGGACAACGACGCCCAGACCGTCAAGGTGTTCGGCCGTATCAGTGCCCAGCAACTACCGCCCGGCCGTGGACTGCTGGTCACCACGGAAGGCGCGATGGAGGGCGTCCTGGTCGGGACCCCGCAGTGACGCAGCGCTGCGGTGGCGGAGGGATTTGAACCCCCGGACGGTGTTAGCCGTCTCTCGCTTTCAAGGCGAGTGCATTAGGCCGCTCTGCCACGCCACCGCTGACCAGCGTAGCGGTGGCACGGGCAACTCAATCGCGGCCGCTTACGCGCGGCCGCGGCAGCCATTGATCGGCCGCTCAAGCGCGGCCGAATTTGGCCGCGGGGGCGTTGGTCTTCAACGCGGCGCTGATCCGCCGGCAGTTCTCGCCCATACCGGACATCTGCGGACGGGTCAGCGGACCGAGATAGTGCGCGCGCACACCGTTGGCGTAGGTGGCCATCGCCTCCTCGACCAGAGCACGACCGTCCTGGGTGATGGTGGCGAGCACCCCGCGGCCGTCGTCGGGACTGGCGTCCCGGCGGACCAGGCCGGCCGTTTCCAGCCGGCGGATCTGTCGCGTCACCCGGCTGGGCAGGGACAGCAACTGCTCGGCGAGGTCGCCCATGCGCGCCGACCCGGTGTCGGATCGATTCAGGATCTCCAGCAACCGGACGTCGACCAGACTTAGCTTGTGCTGTTCGGCCAGCGACCGGTTGAGCGTGCCATAGAGGCGCAGCGCTGCTTCGAGGAAGTTCTGCCAGGACCGTTGCTCGGCGATATCGAGCCCCGGCATCTCACTTGCGGTCCGCCCCGCGATGATCCCACCCACCGGCTCATCGTAAGCGACACCGGGTCGGCTGCGTGGCCGAACTTTACGCACCGGTAGCTTTTGGGCCATGCGCGCAATCATGGCCGACGCCGCCGGGCAGCTGCACTGGCGCGACGTCGCCGATCCGGTCCCCGGACCCGGCGAGGTGCTGATCGCAGTGGCAGCGGCGGGGGTCAACCGGGCGGATCTGCTGCAGGCCGCCGGAAAGTATCCGCCGCCGCCCGGTGCCAGTGACATCATCGGACTGGAGGTGTCGGGATCGGTCGTCGCCGTCGACGATGATGTCGCCGGATTCGTTGCCGGACAGCAGGTTTGCGCACTTCTCGCCGGGGGAGGTTACGCCGAGTACGTGGCGGTGCCCGCGGGCCAGGTGATGCCGCTACCCCCCGGAGTCCAGCTAAGTGACGCCGCCGCATTGCCGGAGACGGCCTGCACGGTCTGGTCGAATCTGGTGTCGGCGGCCGGGTTGACCGCCGGCGAGGTGCTTCTGGTGCACGGTGGTGCCAGCGGGATCGGAACCCACGCCATTCAGGTGGCCCGCGAACTCGGCGCACGGGTCGCCGTCACCGCGGGGTCGGAGGCCAAACTCGACTTATGCCGCGAGTTGGGGGCCGATATCACGATCAACTACCGCGACGAGGACTTCGTCGAACAGGTGCGCCAGGCCACCGCCGGGGCCGGCGCGGACGTGATCCTCGACATCATGGGCGCGTCGTACCTGCAGCGAAACCTCTCGGCGCTGGCGGCCGATGGGCGGCTGGTGATCATCGGCCTCCAGGGCGGCCTCACCGCCGAGTTGAACATCGGCGCGCTGATCGCCCGGCGGCTCTCGGTGTTCGGCACCGCTCTGCGCGGGCGGCCCGTCGACGGGCCGCACGGCAAGGCCGTCATCGTCGAGCAGGTGGTCGCCTCGGTGTGGCCGATGATCGCCGCCGGCCGGGTGCGCCCCGTCATCGGAGCCCGCCTGCCCATGCAGCAGGCGGGTGAGGCGCACCGGCTGTTGGCCTCCGGGCAGACCTCCGGCAAGATCCTGCTCACCCTGCCCGGTTGAACCCCGCGCCGCTCAGCCGAGTGAGGCCAGCGCGCGCAGCAGGTGGTCCACTTCGGCGGCAGTCGTGTAGTGCGCCAGCCCGACGGTGACGGCGCCGCCGATCTCGTTGACTCCGACGAGATCGAGGACCCGCGAGTTGGCGTTGGCGATCGCCAGTACGCCGTTGTCGGCCAGCCGCGCGACCACCCGTTCTGCCGGCACCCCGGCGACGACGAAGCTCACCACGGGGATGCGGTCGGCGGGTTCCCCGATCACGGTGACCAGTGGCAGCGACCGCAGCGCGCTCAGCAGGTAGTCGAGCAGCACCTCGAGGTGTATCCGCGCTGACTCCAGCGACTGCGCAAGCCGCTCGGGCCGGCTGCCCTGGGCGGCGTCGTCGAGGCCGGCCAGATACTCGATGCTCGCGACCATGCCGGCCAGTAGCGCGAATTGGTGACCGCCGATCTCCAGGCGAGCCGGACCGCTGGCGCGCGGGTCGGGCGACACCGACGTGAAGGTGTCGATCAGCATCGGGTTGCGGAACACCAGCGCGCCCACCGGCGGGCCGCCCCAGGCCGATGCGTTCAGCGCGACCACGTCGGCCTGGGTCTCGCCGATGTCGAGCAGCCGGTAGGGGGCAGCGGCGGTGTGGTCGACGACAACCAGGCCGCCGACGTTGTGCACCAGTTTGGCCACCGTCCCGACATCGGTGATCGTGCCGAGCGTGGCCGACGCCGAGGGGATGGCCACCAGGCGGGTGTCGCCGGTCAGCAACTGCTCCCACTGCCAGGTCGGCAGCTCGCCGGTCTCGATGTCGACCTCGGACCATTTCACCCGGGCCCCGTAGCGGTCCGCCGCGCGCAGCCAGGGAGCGATGTTGGCATCGTCATCGAGGCGGCTGACGACCACCTCGCTGCCCAATCCGGAACGGGTGGCGGACGCGTCGGCCAGCGAGCTGAGCAACGCGGCCCGGTCCGGGCCGAGAACCACCCCGGCCGGGTCCGCGTCGAGCAGATCGGCGACGGCGCGCCGGGCGGCCTCCAAGACCGCGACACTGCGCGCGGCGGCCGGGTGCGGGCTGGCGGTGTTCGCCGCCGACGTGCGGAAGGCGGTGGAGACGGTGGAGGCGACGGACTCGGGGGTGACCATTCCGGCGGTGGAGTCGAAACGGATCCACCCGTCACCTAGGGCGGGGTGAAGGCCGCGCACCCGGGCGACGTCGTAAGCCATGTCACCCACCTCTGACGTCCGCGCCTAACCATCCGCGACCTGCGGCGTCGCCCACCGGACGGCGGCCCGGATCGCCTCACCATACTAGGGCAGTGAACTTCGGCACCGGGGTGCTAATCGCTGTCCTGCTGCTGACCGTTCCGGGGGCCGTCGTTGCCCGGGCCGGCGGGTTGCGGTGGCCGTTGGCCGTCGCGGTGGGGCCGGTGCTGACCTACGGTGTGGTCGGACTGGCGATCGTGCCCTTCGGCGCTCTCGGCGTCCGCTGGAATGCGGGCAGCGCCGCTCTGGTGCTGCTGGCCCTCACCGCACTGGCCGCCGGTCTGCGCAGTCTCATCGCGCGTGCCGCCGCGCCGCCGCGATCGCGACCTCCCCGACCGGAGCTCGCCGCTGCCGCGGGTGTGCTGCTCGGTGCGATCGCGATCGGCCTGGCCGCCTGGCGGGGTATGCCGCATTGGCAATCCATCCCGAGTACATGGGACGCGGTGTGGCACGCCAACACCGTGCGCTGGATCCTCGACACCGGGCAGGCATCGCCCACCCACATGGGCGAACTGCGCAACGTGGAGACCCAGGCGGCGCTGTACTACCCGTCGGCCTTCCATGCCCTGGCCGCCGTGCTGGCGCAACTCACTGGCGCAGCCGCCACCTGGGCGTACACGTTGAGCGCGCTGGCCGCGGCGGTGTGGCTGTTCCCGTTGTCGGCCGGCCTGCTGACCTGGCAGCTGCTCATCAACCGCAGCACACCGTGGCGCACCGCGGGCGCGGCCGCGACAGCCGCGGCGCTGTCGGCGTCCTTCACCGCGGTGCCCTACGTGGAGTTCAACACCGCCTCGATGCCCAACATGACGGCCTACGGTCTTGCGGTGCCGGCCTTCGTCCTGGTGACCTCGGCGTGCCGCCATCCCGCGCGTATACCGCTGGCGGTGCTCGCCATGATCGGCGTCTTCTCGGTGCACATCACCGGCGGTGTCGTGGTGGCGACGTTCCTGGCGGCGTGGTGGTTGCAGGAGGCACTGCGCCGGCCCGCGGCCGGTGGGGTGCGTACGGCCGGCCGCGACCTCGCCACCCTCGCCGTGATCGCGGTGCCGACGGCGGCGGTTCTGCTGCCGCAGTTCCTCGGCGTTCTGAATCAGACCGGCATCATCGCCGGGCACACGTTCGTCATCCCCGAGGGCAGGGGGCGGGCGTTGTTCGGCGCGGTGTTCGCGCACACCCGCCACCTCAACGACTTCCCGATCCAGAACATCCTGATCGCGGCGGCCGCGGCGGGCTTCGTGCTGCTGCTGGTCAAACGCATCTGGTGGCCGGCGGCGGTGTGGCTGCTGCTGGTGGTGGCGATCGTGCACTCATCGGCCCCGTTCGGCGGACCGCTCGGCGCCGCGGTGGCCGTCTACAGCGACCTCTTCTACAGCGACCCGCGCCGGCTCTCGGCCGTGGTCACGATGCTGCTCACACCGATGGCGGGGCTGGCGGTGTTCTCCGGCGCCCTGCTGGTGGTCGCTGCGGCGCGGCGGGTGGCGCGGCGGCGGATGGCCGACCCGCCGGATCGCGGGTTCTGGATCGCCGCCACCGCCGCCGTAATGGTCGCGGTCTGCGCCGGACTCGCCTTGCACTACTTTCCCCGGCACCGCTTCCTGATGGGGGACAAGTACGACAGCGTCCTGGTCGGAGACCAAGATCTGGAGGCGTTCGCCTACCTCGCCACGCTGCCTGACGCCCGGGACACCGTGATCGGCAACGCGAACGTCGACGGCACCGCCTGGATGTACGCGGTGGCCGGCCTTCACCCGCTGTGGACCCACTACGACTACCCGGTCCAGCAGGGCCCGGGCCGGCACCGCTTCATCTTCTGGGCGTACGCCGACGACGCCGACCGCGACCCCCGGGTGGCCGAGGCGGTCCGGGCCCTGGGCATCCGGTATGTGATCACCAGCAGCCCGGTTGTCCGGGGGTTCGTGATGCCGGACGGGCTAGTGTCTCTGGACAGGTCCGAGTCCTGGACGAAGATCTACGACAACGGCGGCGCCCGCATCTACGAATGGCGCGGGCGGCCGGAGAAATGACCGATACGAGGGAATGCTCACCGCATGACGGCGAACTCTGACGACGACAACATCGAAGTCATCCCCGGTCCCGAGGCCGGGGAGGGCATCGACTCCGAGGACGGGCGCTCGGTGACCGATCTGGTCGAGCAGCCGGCCAAGGTGATGCGTATCGGCACCATGATCAAGCAGTTGCTCGAGGAGGTGAAGGCCGCCCCGCTCGACGATGCCAGCCGGGCCCGGCTGCGCGAGATTCACGCGACCAGCATCCGCGAACTGGAGGACGGGCTGGCGCCGGAACTGCGTGAGGAACTCGAGCGGCTGGCGCTGCCGTTCTCCGAGGACATCGTGCCGTCGGACGCCGAACTGCGCGTGGCGCAGGCCCAACTGGTCGGATGGCTGGAGGGCCTGTTCCACGGGATACAGACGGCGCTGTTCGCCCAGCAGATGGCGGCCCGCGCCCAACTCGAGCACATGCGCCAGGGCGCACTGCCGCCCGGAGTGGCCCCGCCGGGCCCGCCGTCGGCGGGTCACGGAACCGGGCAGTATCTCTAGAGCCGACGGTGACCTTGGCAGCCGATCCCTTCATCGAGACCCGCGACGCCTGGGTCGAGTTCCCCATCTTCGACGCCAAGACGCGGTCGTTGAAGAAGACGTTCCTGGGCAAGGCCGGCGGTGCCATCGGGCGCACCGGCGACAATGTCGTGGTCATCGAGGCGCTGCGCGACATCACCATGACACTGCGCATGGGCGACCGGGTAGGGCTGGTCGGTCACAACGGCGCCGGAAAGTCCACACTGCTGCGGCTGCTGTCGGGCATCTACGAACCGACCCGCGGCCGTACCACCGTGCGCGGGCGGGTGGCTCCGGTCTTCGATCTCGGTGTCGGGATGGATCCGGAGATCAGCGGCTACGAGAACATCATCATCCGCGGGCTGTTTCTGGGACAAACCCGCAAGCAGATGGCCGCCAAGGTCGACGAGATCGCCGAGTTCACCGAACTCGGCGAGTACCTCTCGATGCCGCTGCGCACGTATTCGACAGGTATGCGGGTGCGACTGGCGATGGGAGTCGTCACCAGCATCGACCCCGAGATCCTCCTGCTCGACGAGGGTATCGGTGCTGTCGACGCCGACTTCCTCAAGAAAGCCCAGTCGCGACTTCAGGCACTCGTCGAGCGCTCCGGCATCCTTGTCTTCGCGAGCCACTCAAACGAATTCCTTGCCCGGCTGTGCAAGACGGCGATGTGGATCGATCACGGCGTCATCAGGATGACCGGAGGCATCGAGGACGTGGTCGGCGCTTACGAAGGCGAGGACGCCGCCCGGCACGTCCGCGAAGTCCTCGCCGAAACCAGCCAGGAAGGCTGGGCGGCGCCGACATGACAGACACCGCTGAAACGACCGGCATGGTGTGCGCGGTCGTCGTCACCCACCGCCGTCCCGACGAGCTGGCCAAGTCGCTCGACGTGGTCACGACCCAGACTCGCATGATCGACCACCTCATCGTGGTGGATAACGATTTCGGACACAGCGGGGGTGATGACCGCGTCCGCGAGCTGGTCGCCGGTCAACCCGTCACCAGCGACTACCTCGGCTCGCGCCGAAACCTCGGTGGTGCGGGAGGTTTCGCGCTCGGCATGCTGCATGCGCTCGCCCGCGGCGCGGACTGGGTGTGGCTGGCCGATGACGACGGCCGGCCCGCCGATACCGAGGTGCTCGCCACGTTATTGCGGTGCGCGCAGCGGCACGGACTCGAAGAGGTGTCACCGATGGTGTGCGACATAGCGGACCCGCAGCGGCTGGCGTTCCCGCTGCGCCGCGGGCTGGCGTGGCGGCGGCGGGTCGACGAGTTGCGCACCGGCGGAGCGGACCAGGACCTGTTGGAGGGTATCGCCTCGCTATTCAACGGGGCCCTGTTCAGTGCGAAAGCCATTGAGGCCGTTGGTGTTCCTGACCTCCGGTTGTTCATCCGCGGCGACGAGGTGGAGATACACCGCCGCCTGGTGCGCAGCGGCCTGCCGTTCGGCACCTGCCTGGAGACCGCATACCTGCACCCCTGCGGCGGCGACGAGTTCAAGCCGATCCTGGCCGGGAGGATGCACGCCCAGTACCCGGAGGACCCGGCCAAGCGGTTCTTCACCTATCGCAACCGCGGATACGTGCTCGCCCAACCCGGCCAGCGCAAGCTCGCGGTCCAGGAGTGGTTGCGGTTCGGCTGGTTCTTCCTGGTGACCAGGCGTGACCCCGCCGGCCTGCGGGAGTGGATCAGGTTGCGCCGGCTGGGCCGCCGGGAAAGGTTCGGCAGGCCGTGACGTTCATCGACGCTGCCAGCCAGTCCAAGACCATGCGCCGGGCCTGGGGTGATCTGACCGAGGGCTTCCGACGCCGGGAACTGTGGCTGCATCTCGGTTGGCAGGACATCAAACAGAAGTACCGCCGATCGGTCCTCGGGCCGTTCTGGATCACGATCGCCACCGGTACCACCGCCGTCGCCATGGGGTTGCTGTACTCGAAGCTCTTCGGACTGGAACTCTCCGAGCACCTGCCCTACGTCACTCTCGGGCTGATCATCTGGAACATGATCAACGCCGCGATCCTCGAGGGGTCGGAGGTGTTCATCGCCAACGAGGGTCTGATCAAACAACTCCCCACACCGCTGAGCGTGCACGTCTACCGACTGGTGTGGCGGCAGATGATCCTGTTCGCGCACAACATGGTGATCTTCGTCCTGATCGCGATCATCTACCCGAAACCGTGGTCATGGGCAGATCTCACCGCGGTGCTTGCGCTGGCGCTGATCATGGCCAACTGCGTGTGGGTGTCGTTCTGCTTCGGCATCCTCGCCACCCGCTACCGCGACATCGGCCCGCTGCTGGCCGCACTGGTGCAGTTGCTCTTCTTCATGACGCCGATCATCTGGAACGCCGAGACGCTGGAGCGCCAGGGCGCGGGACGCTGGTCGAAGGTCATCGAACTCAACCCGCTGCTGCACTACCTCGACATCCTGCGCGCCCCGCTGCTGGGCGCCCAACAGGAACCGCGGCACTGGGTGGTGGTGGGGGTGCTCACCGTGCTGGGCTGGTGCGCCGCCGCGCTGGCGCTGCGCCAGTACCGCGCACGGGTGCCGTACTGGGTCTAGCGGTACCGGATGCCGAACGGCTGAAATCAGCCCGGAACGCTGCCCTGCTGCGGCTCCGGGCCGAAGCGGAAGCGTCGCGCGCTCACCTCGGACGGCGTGATGCGCACGTAACGCAGTTTCTCCGTCGGCAGCCACGGCATGAGCTGGGCTCGGTCGGCCTCGAGAATCTCCTCGGCGGTGCTGAGCATCTTCGCGGTCCCGCGGATGATTACGCTCCAGCCCTCGTCGGCCACATGGTCGTCGGCCTCGAAGAGCACTTGGTCGTTCATCACCGTGGTGAACAGTTTGGTGCCCTCCGCGGTGCGGAACAGTACCGAGCGATTCTGCGTGGCGAAGTTGACCGGGAAGATCTCCAGGATGCCGCCGAAGGAGGTCACCAACCGCCCGAGGCTGATACCGGACAGCAGTTTCCATGCCTCGTCGTCGCCCAGGACCGACACCGGGCCGTCAGTACCGCTCATGGGCGGCATCCTTTCGCCTCATCACCGCCTGCCGCAAGGGCCGAACGGCCCTGCGGACCCGTAAGCTTCCCGCGATGGCCGAACCCGTCCCGCCGATCCTGAGCCTGCGGACCCAGGTGCTCCGGTTCGTCATCACCGGGGGTATCGCGGGAGCCGTCGACTTCGGGACCTATCTGCTTCTGTACAAGGCGGTGGGCCTGCAGGTGGACCTGGCCAAGGCGATCAGCTTCGTGGCCGGCACGGCCACTGCGTATCTGATCAACCGGCGCTGGACCTTCGGGGCCGAACCCAGCCGCCGGCGCTTTGCGGCGGTCATGGCGCTGTACGCGCTCACCTTTGCCGTGCAGGTCGGCATCAACCACGTATGCCTGCGGCTGTTGGACTACCAGGGCTGGGCGGTGCTCGTCGCATTCGTCATAGCCCAGGGAACAGCGACGGTGATCAACTTCATCGTTCAGCGGACGGTGATTTTCCGGTCCCGGGCCTGACCGGGCCCGCACGGTACCCTCGTCACGATGTCCGCAACGTCGTCCCCGCAGCGGCTGACCGGCTGGGCGCGCACCGCACCCAGCGTCGCCGAGGTGTTGTCGACCCCGGATCCAGAGGACATCATCAAGGCCGTCGCGCGGGTGGCCGACGATGTCGCCGACGGACGCCACCGCGGGATCATCGCGCGCGGACTCGGCCGCTCCTACGGCGACAACGCCCAGAACGGCGGCGGGCTCGTCATCGACATGACCGCACTCAACCGGATCCACAGCGTCGACGCGCAGACCCGAATGGTGGATCTCGACGCGGGTGTGAGCCTCGACGCACTGATGAAGGCGGCGCTGCCCTGCGGCCTGTGGGTGCCGGTGCTGCCCGGAACCCGTCAGGTGACCATCGGCGGCGCGATCGGATGCGACATTCACGGGAAGAACCATCACAGCGCGGGCAGCTTCGGCAACCACGTGCGTTCGATGGATGTACTCACCGCCGACGGCCGGGTGCAGACCGTGACCCCCGAGGGCGGCGGCGCCGACCTGTTCTGGGCCACCGTCGGCGGCAACGGTCTGACGGGAATAATCCTGCGCGCCACCATCGAGATGACGCCGACCGAGACGGCGTACTTCATCGCCGACGGCGACATCACCCGAAGCCTCGACGAGACCATCGCCTTCCACAGCGACGGCAGCGAGGCCAACTACACCTACTCCAGCGCCTGGTTCGATGCCATAAGCGCACCGCCCAAGCTCGGACGCGCCGCGATTTCCCGCGGCTGTTTAGCACGCCTGGACCAGCTCCCGGAGAAGCTGCAGCGCAATCCGCTGAAATTCGATGCGCCGCAACTGCTGACACTTCCCGATGTCTTCCCAAACGGGCTCGCGAACAAGTACACGTTCGGTCCCATCGGCGAACTGTGGTACCGCAAGTCCGGGACCTACCGCGGCAAGGTTCAGAATCTGACGCAGTTTTATCACCCGCTGGACATGTTCGGGGAGTGGAACCGCGCCTACGGTCCCGCCGGGTTCCTGCAGTATCAGTTCGTTGTGCCCACCGAGGCCGTCGAGGAGTTCAAGGCCATCATCGTCGACATCCAGCGTTCCGGTCACTACTCGTTCCTCAACGTGTTCAAACTCTTCGGCCCGGGCAACCAGGCTCCGCTGAGCTTTCCCATCCCCGGCTGGAACGTCTGCGTGGACTTCCCCATCAAGGCCGGGCTCGGGGAGTTCGTCACCGAATTGGACCGGCGCGTGCTCGAGTTCGGCGGCCGGCTCTACACGGCCAAGGACTCCCGCACCACGGCCGAGACCTTCCACGCCATGTATCCGCGCATCGGTGAGTGGATCTCGCTGCGCCGAAAGGTCGATCCGCACGGGGTGTTCGCCTCGGACATGGCACGACGGTTGGAGCTGATCTAGATGGTGCTCGACGCCGTGGGTAACCCCCAGGCCATCCTTTTACTCGGCGGGACGTCCGAGATCGGCCTCGCCATATGCGAGCGCTATCTGCGAGACGCACCGGCCGACATCATCCTGGCCGCCCTCCCCGACGACCCGGGCCGCGATGACGCCGTCGCGCAGATGAAGGCCGCCGGCGCCAAGTCGGTGACGCTGGTCGACTTCGACGCCCTCGACACAGACAGCCATCCTGCGGTGATCGACAATTGCTTCACCGCCGGCGGCTCACCCCGGGACATCGACGTCGCCATCGTCGCGTTCGGACTGCTCGGTGATGCCGAGGAACTGTGGCAGAACCAGCGCAAGGCGGTGGCGATCGCCCAGATCAACTACACCGCCGCGGTGTCGGTCGGCGTGCTCCTCGGTGAGCGGATGCGTCGGCAGGGGTTCGGCCGGATCATCGCCATGAGTTCGGCTGCGGGCGAGCGGGTCCGCCGCTCCAACTTCGTCTACGGATCCACCAAGGCCGGCCTGGATGGGTTTTATCTCGGTCTCGGAGAAGCCCTGCGCGAGTTCGGCGTCCGGGTTCTGGTGATCCGCCCCGGACAGGTGCGCACCAGGATGAGCGCACACGTGAAGGAAGCACCGCTGACCGTCGACAAGGAATACGTCGCCGAGCTGGCCGTCACCGCGTCGGCGAAGGGCAAGGAACTGGTCTGGGCTCCGGGCGCCTTCCGGTACGTGATGATGGCGCTGCGGCATGTGCCGCGTCCGATCTTCCGCAAGCTGCCGATCTAGACCATCGTCATGCGTACCGCGTTGGCAACCGCCGGCCAGATGGTCGCGGCAACCCTCATCGCGATCATCGTCTCGGCGATCGGGCTCAGCGCCATCTCCGGTGTGGAGTGGCCGGCGTTTCCGTCATCCAATCAACTGCACGCGCTGACCACCGTGGGACAACTCGGCGCTCTACTGGGCCTGGTGTTCACCGCCTGGCTGTGGCGCAGCGGCCGGGGATCCGCCGGTCTCGTGCGGCAGTGGGCGGCCCACGCGGCGGCGTCGGTGTTCCTCGCGGCGTTCACGGTGGTGACTCTCGGCATGCCGCTGGGCGCCACCAGGCTGTATCTGTTCGGCATCTCCGTCGATCAGCAGTTCCGGACCGAGTACCTGACGAGGCTGACCGACAGCCCGGCACTGCGGGACATGACCTACTCCGGTATGCCTCCGTTCTATCCGCCGGGCTGGTTCTGGCTCGGCGGCCGCGCCGCCGCGCTGACCGGCACACCCGGCTGGGAGATGTTCAAGCCCTGGGCCATCACGTCGATCGCCATCGCCGTCGTCCTGGCCTGCGTGCTGTGGTCGGCACTGATCCGGTTCGAGCACGCGCTGGCCGTGACGGCCGCGACGGCCGCGGTCACCATCGCCTACAGCTCGCCGGAGCCCTACAGCGCGTTCATCGCCGTGCTGATCGGGCCGGTGCTCGTTCTCGCGTGGTCCGGTTTGCGCCGGCCCTCAGGCGGTTGGGCGGCCGTCGCGGGAACCGGTCTCTTCCTCGGATTCGCCGCCACCTTCTACACACTGCTGCTCGCCTACACGGCCTTCGCCGTGACGATCATGGCCGGGGTCGCCGCCGTGGCACGCCGTAGTGCGGGTCCGCTGCTGCGGCTGATGGTCATCGCCGTGATCGCGGCCGCCGGGGCGTCGGTCACCTGGATGCCCTTCCTGTTGCGGGCGCTGCGTGAGCCGCTGTCGGACACCGGCAGCGCACAGCACTACCTGCCGGGCGACGGCGCGGTGCTGACCTTCCCGATGCTGCAACTGTCCCTGCTCGGCGCGTTGTGCATGCTCGGAACCCTGTGGCTGGTGTGGCGCGTCCGCACCTCGATGCGCGCCGCCGCACTGGCCATCGGTGTACTGGCGGTGTACGGCTGGTCGCTGCTGTCGATGCTCACCACACTGGCAGGCACCACCCTGCTGTCGTTCCGGCTGCAACCCACGCTGACCGTCCTGTTGTCGGCGGCGGGGGTTTTCGGGTTCATCGACGTCGCGCACGCTGCCGCCCGGAGATGGACCGCCTCCGGCCGCCGGGTGCTGACGGCCGCCGCGGCCGTCGGCCTCATCGGGGCCATCGGGTTCAGTCAGGACATCCCGCATGTCCTGCGGCCCGACCTCACCGTCGCCTACACCGACACCGACGGATACGGACAGCGCGGAGACCGCCGGCCGCCTGGCTCGGAGAGGTACTACCCGCGGATCGACGAGGCGATCATGGCGGCCACCGGCAAGCGCCGCGACGAGATCGTGGTGATGACGGCCGACTACAGCTTCCTGTCCTACTACCCCTACTACGGATTCCAGGGCCTCACCTCGCACTACGCCAACCCACTGGCCCAGTTCGACAAGCGGACCGCCGCCATCGAGTCCTGGGGTGAGCTCACCGGCGCCGACGAGTTCGCCGCCGCTCTGGATGCGCTGCCGTTCGAGGCCCCGACGGTGTTCCTGATGCGTCGCGGCGGTGCGGCGGACTTCGACGGCGGCTACACCCTGCGACTTGCCGAGGACGTCTACCCCAACCAGCCCAACGTGCGCCGCTACACCGTCGAACTCGACGCCGAACTCTTCGCGGCTCCGCATTTCACCGTCCAGACGATCGGCCCCTTCGTGCTGGCAATCCGGAACCGCGCGTGACCGCGCGCGAAGACGTCCACTTGGCCCGTCCGGCCCGTCGGGCCCGTCTGGTTGCCGCCGTCGCGGGCCTGCTCGGAGTGGTCTGCGCGGTGCTGACCCCGTTCCTTCCGGTCAAGCAGACCACTGCCGAGTTGAACTGGCCGCAGAACGGCGTGCTGGACAGTGTCACCGCGCCGCTGATCGGCTACGTGCCAACGGATCTGAGCATCACGGTGCCCTGCGAGGCGGCGGCGGGGCTCGATGGGTCGCGCACCGTGCTGCTGTCCACGGTGCCCAAGCAGGCACCCAAGGCCGTCGACCGCGGACTGCTCATCCAGCGGATCAACGGAGATCTCGTCGTCGTCGTGCGCAACACCCCCGTGGTGGTGGCCCCGATCAGCGCCGTGCGCGGCCCGGGGTGCAAGGAGCTGGCCGTGCGCGCACGGGCCGACAAGGTGACCGCTGAATTCGTCGGCCTCACGCGCCAGGGGGCACCAGAGGCCGCCGGGGACGCCGGGCCGGCGTCCGGCGGTGAACCGTTGAGCGGTGAACGCGGCGGATACGACTTCCGCCCGCAGATCGTCGGCGTCTTCACCGATCTGTCCGGCCCGGCGCCGCCCGGGCTGAGGTTCTCCGCGACCATCGACACCCGCTACTCGGTCTCGCCGACGCCGCTGAAGATGGCCGTGATGGTGCTCGGCGTGATCGCCACGCTCCTCGCGCTGATCGCTCTGCATGTGCTCGACACCGCCGACCGATCGCGTCATCGCCGGCTGCTGCCGAACCGGTGGTGGTCGCTGCGAGGGCTGGACGCACTAGTGATCGCCGTACTGGTGTGGTGGCACTTCGTCGGCGCCAACACCTCCGACGACGGCTACATCCTCACGATGGCACGGGTGTCGGAGAACGCCGGCTACATGGCCAACTACTACCGGTGGTTCGGCACACCGGAGGCGCCGTTCGGCTGGTACTACGACCTGCTCGCCCTGTGGGCGCATGTGTCGACCGCCAGCATCTGGATGCGGTTGCCGACCCTGTTGATGGCGTTGGCGTGCTGGTGGCTGATCAGCCGCGAGGTCATCCCCCGCCTGGGCCGCGCGGTGAAGACCAGCCGAGCCGCGGCGTGGACCGCCGCCGGGATGTTCCTGGCGGTGTGGCTGCCGCTGAACAACGGCCTGCGCCCCGAACCCATCATCGCGCTCGGGATCCTTTTGACCTGGTGCTCGGTCGAGCGCGGCGTCGCCACCAGCCGGCTGCTGCCGGTCGCCGTGGCGTGCATCGTCGGTGCGCTCACGCTGTTCTCCGGGCCCACCGGCATCGCCTCCATCGGCGCGCTCCTGGTGGCGGTCGGTCCGCTGCGCACCATCGTCGGCCGCCGCAGCCGCGGTTTCGGCCGGCTGCCGCTGCTGGCGCCGATACTGGCCGCCGCGACGGTGCCGATCATCGCGATGTTCCGCGACCAGACCTTCGCCGCGGTGGCTCAGGCCAACGCGCTCAAGCGCGCGGTCGGTCCCAGCCTGAGCTGGTTCGACGAACACACCCGCTACGAGCGGCTGATGATGGCGACGCCGGACGGGTCGGTCGCCCGCCGGTTCGCCGTCCTCGCGCTGATCGCCGCCCTGGCCGTCACGGTCGCGATGATGTTGCGGCGCGGCCACATACCCGGCACCGCTGCCGGACCCAGCCGGCGGATCATCGGCATCACGATCATCTCGTTCGTGGCGATCATGTTCACCCCCACCAAGTGGACGCACCACTTCGGTGTCTTCGCCGGGCTGGCCGGATCGCTGGGCGCGCTGGCCGCGGTCGCCGTGGCGCCGGCCGTCATGAGGTCTCGCCGAAACCGGATGGTGTTCGCCGCAGTCGTGCTGTTCGTGACGGCGCTGTCGTTCGCCAGCGTCAACGGCTGGTGGTACGTCTCGAATTTTGGTGTGCCGTGGTCCAATCAGTTCCCCGAGTGGCGGCTGGCCTTCACCACCGTGCTGCTCGGGCTGTCGTTCCTTGCACTGATCGTGGCAGCATGGATGCACTTCTCCGATCGGCCGGAACCTGACGTCACGGGAGCACGCCGATGGGCGCGTGCCGGCCGCTCGCCGCTGGCGCTGGCCGCCTGGGCGATGGTGGTCTTCGAGGTCGCATCGCTGACCCTCGGCATGACCGACCAGTACCCGGCGTGGTCGGTGGGGCGCTCGAATCTGCAGGCGCTGACCGGTAAGACCTGCGGCCTGGCCGACGACGTGATGGTCGAGCGCAATCCCAACAGCGGCATGCTGTTCCCGGCTGGCGCGCCGGTCGGGGCCGGGCTCGGGCCAGTGACCGCCGACAGTTTCACCCCCAACGGGATTCCGGCGGACATCTCGGCGGACCCGGTGATGGAGCCCCCCGGCGGAGGGAACTTCGTCGACTCGGCGGCCGATGACAACACGGTCACCGCGACCGACGCCGGAAGCGAAGGCGGCACCACGCAGGCGGCAGGGGTCAATGGCTCACGCGCCCGGCTGCCCTACGGCCTGGATCCGGCCACCACACCGGTGATGGGAAGCTGGCGGTCCGGCACCCAGCAGCCCGCGCAGCTGCGCTCGGCCTGGTACCGGTTGCCGCCGCGCGCGGCCCGCGGCGCCGACGCACCGCTGCTCGTGGTCTCCGCCGCCGGCCGCTTCGACCCCGACGAGTTGGTGGTGCAGTGGGCCACCGACGCCGGGGCGGCGGCTGGGTGGCCCGGCGGGACGATGAGCTTCGCCGACATCGGTCCAGCCCCGGCATGGCGCAACTTGCGCGCGCCGTTGTCCGCCATCCCGGCCGAAGCCACCGCGATCAGACTCGTCGCCACCGACGACGACCTGGCACCGCAGCACTGGATCGCGGTGACACCGCCGCGCATCCCGGCCCTGAGTTCGCTGCAGCAGGTGGTCGGCTCGACGGACCCGGTCCTGCTGGACTGGCTGGTCGGTCTCGCGTTTCCCTGCCAGCGTCCGTTCGGCCACAACAACGGTGTCACCGAGGTGCCGAAGTGGCGGATCCTGCCCGACCGGTTTGGCGCCGACGCCAATTCGCCGGTGATGGACAACATCGGTGGCGGCCCGCTGGGGATCAGCGAGTTGCTGTTCCGCGCGACCACGGTGCCGACCTATCTGCGCGACGACTGGTTCCGGGACTGGGGTGCGCTGCAGCGACTGGCGCTGTACTACCCCGACGCGCGGCCGGCCGAATTGGAGCTGGGCACGGCCACCCGAAGCGGGTGGTGGAGCCCGGCTCCGCTGCGCCCGACGTGAGCCCGCTCACCGGTCCGTCGCTGCGCCCGACGTGACTGAACGTCGCCTACCATCGACGCTCGTGCCCAGCGAGCGAGTCGATTCCACCCGGATCGCCCGGCTCGTCGCAGCCGCCGCGGGTCTGCTCGGCATCGTGCTATGTGGACTCACCCCGCTGTTGCCGGTCACGCAGACCACCGCGACGGTGCTGTGGCCGCAGGCACCGGGCCCCGACGGGATGGTCGCCAACATCACCGCGCCGCTGGTGTCCGGAGCGCCGCAGTCGCTGCAGGTCTCCATCCCGTGCCGCGCCATCGCAACGCTGCCCGCCGCGGGCGGACTCGTCCTGGGCACCAACCCCCCGGACGGCATCGACGCCACCCGCAACGGGTTGTCGGTGCGGGTGGCGGGGGACTCAGTCGTGGTCGCGTTCCGCGATACCGTCGCGGCCGTCGCGCCGCGCTCCGCCGTCAACGCCGGGGCATGCAGCACCTTGCGCGTGTGGGCCGACCCGGGGGCGGCGGGCGCGGACTTCATCGGTATACCGGGAGCCGTCGGCACTCTGCCGCCGGATAAGAAACCGCAGGTAACCGGAGTGTTTACCGAGCTGAAAGTGCCCGCGCAGGAGGGTCTTTCGGCCAGGGTCGATATCGACACGCGATTCATCACCTCGCCAACAACCGTGAAGTCACTGGTGATGCTGGCTGGCATCGCATCCGTGATCGCCTCTCTGGCCGCACTGTGGATGCTGGATCGCCGGTCTTCGCCGCGGCGTGGGCCGCCCGGTGCGCGGCACGGCACGAGGCACCGGATCACCGACGCCGCCGTCATCGCGACCCTGCTGGGCTGGCACGTCATCGGCGCGATCTCCTCCGACGACGGTTACAACCTCACCATCGCGCGTATCTCCGGCGAAGCCGGCTACGTGGCCAACTACTACCGATACTTCGGCGCCAGCGAGGCGCCGTTCGACTGGTACCAGAGCGTGCTGGCGCAGATGGCCTCGGTGAGCACCGCCGGGGTGTGGATGCGTCTGCCCGCCACCGCCGCCGCCATCGGCGGCTGGCTGATCCTGAGCCGCCATGTGCTGCCACGGCTCGGTGCCGGCGGGCTGGCGGGCAGCCGGGTGGCCGTCGCCACCGCCGGGGCGGTGTTCCTGGCCGCATGGCTGCCCTTCAACAACGGACTGCGGCCCGAACCGCTGATCGCCTTCGGGGTACTGGCCACCTGGATGGCGGTGGAACGCACCATCGCCACCCGGCGACTGGTCCCGACGGCGGCCGCGATCGTCGTCGCCGTCTTCTGCGTGACTCTGGCGCCCCAGGGCCTCGTCGCGCTGGCTCCGTTGCTCGTCGGAGCTCGTGCCATCGTGCGGATCGTCGGCAGCCGGCGCCGCTCCGATGGAGTGCTGGCACCGCTGGCGGCACTCGGCGCGGCGGCATCGCTGATCTTCATCGTGGTGTTCCGCGACCAGACCCTGGCCACCGTCGCGGAATCGGCGCGGATCAAATACGTTGTCGGCCCTACCATCTCGTGGTATCAGGATTTCCTCCGCTATTACTTCCTCACCGTCGAGGAGAACGTCGAAGGATCGCTGACCCGCCGGTTCGCCGTGCTGCTGATGCTGCTGTGCATGTTCGGCATGATGACCCTGCTGCTGCGTCGCGGACACGTACCGGGGCTGGCGCGCGGACCGGTGTGGCGGTTGATCGGCAGCACCGCCCTCGGACTTCTACTGCTCACCTTCACACCGACCAAATGGGCGGTGCAGTTCGGCGCCTTCGCCGGTCTGAGTGCCGCGCTCGGTGCCGTCACCGCGTTCGCCTTCGCCCGGGTCGGCCTGCACAGCCGGCGCAACCTCGCTCTCTACGTGACCGCCCTGCTCTTCGTGCTGGCCTGGGCCACCTCCGGTATCAACGGCTGGTTCTACGTCGGCAACTACGGGGTGCCCTGGTATGACCGGCAGCCGGTTCTTCTGCACCGGCCGGTGACGACGATGTTCCTCGCGCTGGCGGGCATTACCGGTCTGATCGCCGGCTGGCTGCACTTCCGCATGGATTACGCCGGGCACACCGAGGTCAAGGACAACCGGCGCAACCGGACACTGGCGTCCACCCCGATGCTCGTCGTCGCCGTCATCATGGTGCTGCTGTCGGTCGGGTCACTGGCGAAGGGTTTCGTGCAGCGCTACCCCGCCTACACCATCGGGGCCGCGAACCTCGCGGCGCTGCGGTCGGGTCTGTCGCATGACAGCTGCGCGATGGCCGATGACGTTCTGGTCGAGGCGGACACGAACGCAGGAATGCTGCAACCCGCCCCGGGGCAGAAGTGGGGTCGCTACGGTCCGCTCGGCGGCGAGAACCCGGTCGGCTTCACCCCCAACGGAGTCAGCGATACCCTCGACCCGGTCGCCCCGTTCGTCGCGAACCCGGGCACCGTCAACTCCGACGGCTCACCGAACAAGCCGAACGTGGGTATCGGGTTCACCGGCGGCACCGGTGGCGGGTACGGGCCGGTGGGTGTGAACGGATCGAAGGTGTTCCTGCCGTTCGGCCTCGACCCCAGGACCACCCCGGTGATGGGCAGCTATGACGAGAACACCGTCGCGGCCACCCTCACCAGTGCGTGGTACGAGCTACCGCCGCGCTCGCCGGACCGGCCGCTGCTCACCGTCGCCGCCGCCGGAGCGATCTGGTACTACGACGAGGAGGGCGAGTTCCACTACGGCCAGTCGCTCAAGCTGCAGTGGGGACAGCGCCGGGCCGACGGCACCTTCGCAGCGTTCGACAAAGTACAGCCGATCGACACCGACGAGCAGTACGCCTGGCGCAATCTGCGCTTCCCGATGGCTTGGGCGCCCTCGGAGGCCAACGTGGCCCGACTGGTCGCCGACGACCCCAACCTCTCCACCGATCAGTGGTTCGGCTTCACCGCGCCGCGGGTTCCGGTGCTACAGACGGCACAGCGGTTTCTCGGAACACAGACACCGGTGCTGATGGACATCGCCACCGCCGCCAACTTCCCGTGCCAGCGCCCGTTCGCCGAACGACTCGGAGTGGCAGAGATACCCGAGTACCGGATCCAGCCGAACCTCAAACAGGTGGTGGTGTCGTCCAACATGTGGCAGTCAGCCCGCGCCGGTGGGCCGTTCCTGTTCATCCAGGCGCTGCTGACCACCTCGACCGTGCCGACCTACCTGCGCGACGACTGGTACCGGGACTGGGGTGCGATCGAGCACTATACCCGGGTGTCCGCGGCCCGGGCTCCGGCGGCGGCCATCGACGCGGGATCTGCGCGTGTGTTCGGCTGGAGCCGCAACGGACCCATCAGGGCGCTGCCATGATGACCAGGACGACGACATGACCGCCACGCTCAGCGCCAACGTGCGCGACGCCGCCCGCGAAGTGACTCTCACTCGGTGGGTGGCGACAGTCGCCGGACTGATCGGTTTTGTACTCGCCGTGCTCACCCCGTTGCTGCCGGTGGTGCAGACGACCGCGTCGCTGAACTGGCCGCAGAACGGACAGCTGACCAACGTCACCGCTCCGCTGATCTCACTGACCCCGGTGTCGATGACGGCCACCGTGCCGTGCGAAGTGATGCGATCCATGCCGGCCAAGGGTGGCCTGGTGTTCGGCCTGGCGCCGCAGGAGGGCAAGGACGCGGCGCTCAATTCGCTGTTCGTCACCCTCGGCCGTGACCGTGTCGACGTCACCGACCGCAATGTGGTGATCGCCAGTGTTCCTCGCGCACAGATTGATTCGGCTTCCTGCCAGCGTCTTGAGATCGACTCCAGTGCGACCGGCACCTTCGCCTCCTTCATCGGCCTGCCGCCGAGCACCGGCGCGCAGGACCCGGAGAGGGATTCGGCACAGAGTGGGTACGACTACCTGCGCAGCGGATTCGAGGACCCGAATCTGCGCCCCGCCATCGTCGGCGTCTTCACCGATCTCGTCGGGCCGGCACCGCCCGGTATGTCGGTGTCGGCGACTATAGACACCCGCTTCTCCACCCGGCCTACCGCGATCAAGTTGGCCGCCATGCTGCTGGCGATCGCTGCGACCGCGGTCGCGCTGGCGGCGCTGTGGCGCCTCGACCGTCTCGACGGACGGCGTATGCATCGCTTCATCCCGCAGCGCTGGCGCACCGTCACCCCGGTCGACGCCACCGTCGTGAGCGCGTTTGTCGTGTGGCACGTGATCGGTGCCAACTCCTCCGACGACGGCTACATCCTCGGTATGGCCCGCGTAGCCGACCGGGCCGGCTATATGTCGAATTACTTCCGCTGGTTCGGTAGCCCGGAGGATCCATTCGGCTGGTACTACAACGTTCTCGCGCTGATGACGCGCGTCAGCGACGCCAGCATCTGGATCCGGCTTCCGGATCTGGTCTGCGCGCTGATCTGCTGGCTGCTGCTCTCCCGAGAGGTGCTTCCCCGCCTGGGACCCGCGGTGGTGGGCAGCAGGGCGGCACTGTGGGCGGCCGGTCTGGTTCTACTCGCCGCCTGGATGCCGTTTAACAACGGCCTGCGGCCAGAGGGGCAGATCGCGACCGGCGCCTTGATCACCTACGTGCTCATCGAACGCGCGATCACCTCAGGCCGGCTGACACCGGCCGCGCTGGCCATCATCACCGCGGCCTTCACGCTCGGGATCCAGCCCACGGGCCTGATCGCCGTCGCGGCGCTGATCGCCGGCGGGCGCCCGATCCTGCGGATCCTGGCCCGCCGGCGCAAGGTCGTCGGCACCTGGCCGCTTGTCGCACCACTTCTGGCCGCGGGCACGGTGATCCTGACGGTTGTCTTCGCCGACCAGACCCTCGCGGGAGTCCTCGAGGCGACCCGTATCCGTACCGACATCGGACCGAGCCAGGAGTGGTACACCGAGAATCTGCGCTACTACTACCTGATCCTGCCGACGGTGGACGGTTCGCTCTCCCGTCGCTTCGGTTTCCTGATCACCGTTGCGTCGCTGTTCATCTCCATGTTCATCATGTTGCGCCGCAAAAGGGTTCCGGGCGTGGCCCGCGGCCCGGCCTGGCGGCTCATGGGAGTCATCTTCGCGACGATGTTCTGCCTGATGTTCACACCCACCAAGTGGGTCCATCACTTCGGCTTGTTCGCGGCGGTCGGGGCCGCGATGGCGGCCCTGGCCACCGTGCTCGTCTCGCCGAAGGTGCTGCGATGGTCGCGCAATCGGATGACCGTGGTCACGGCGGTGTTCTTCGTCCTCGCGCTGACCTTCGCCACCACCAACGGGTGGT
This sequence comes from Mycobacterium sp., assembly GCA_018883075.1. Lineage (GTDB taxonomy): Bacteria > Actinomycetota > Actinomycetes > Mycobacteriales > Mycobacteriaceae > Mycobacterium. Next base: position 50,477 of record VEQU01000003.1, on the reverse strand, counting down.
GGTACGTCTCGAGCTACGGCGTGCCGTTCAACAACGCGATGCCGAGCTTCGCCGGCGTCAGCGTCAGCACGGTGTTCCTCGCGCTGTTCGTCGTGTCGGCGCTCTACACGGCCTGGTTGCACGTACGCGCCACCGACCGTGCGGAGGGCCGCCTCACCCGCGCCCTGACGGCCGCTCCGATTCCGCTGGCCGCGGGGTTCATGGTGATCGTGTTCATCGCCTCGATGACTGCCGGTGTGGTTCGCCAGTACCCCACCTACTCCAACGCGTGGGCCAACATCCGGGCCTTCGTGGGCGGGTGCGGGCTGGCCGACGACGTGCTGGTCGAGCCGGACGCCAATGCGGGCTTCCTCACCCCACTTGGCGGAGGGTACGGCCCGCTCGGCGCTCTCGGCGGCAGCGCATCGGTCGGTTTCACGCCAAACGGGCTGCCTGAGAAGATCGTCGCGGAGGCGATCCGGGTCAACAACCCGATGCCGGGGGTGGACCACGACTGGGAGGGCCCCTTCACGCTCGCCACCCCGGGTGTCAACGGCTCCACCGTGCCGCTGCCCTATCAGCTCGACCCCGCCCGGGTCCCGGTGGCCGGAAGTTACACGGGAGCCGCGCAGCAGCAGAGTGTGCTGACCTCGGCCTGGTACCGGCTCCCTCCCGCCGACGACGGCCACCCGCTGGTGGTGGTCACCGCGGCCGGAACGATCGCCGGAAACAGCACACTCAACGGCTTCACCGACGGTCAGACCGTGGTGCTCGAGTACGGCGTTCCCGGACCCGGCGGCGGTGCACCCGAACCGGCCGGCCGGGTGGAGCCCTACGACATCGGGCCGGCCCCATCCTGGCGCAACCTGCGTTATCCGCGCGCACAGATACCAGCCGGTGCGACCGCGGTTCGCATTGTGGCGCAGGATGATTCGCTGTCGCTGGGTGACTGGGTCGCCGTCACTCCGCCGAGGGTGCCCGAGCTGCGGTCGGTCCAGGAGTACGTCGGTTCCACCGAGCCGGTCCTGATGGACTGGGCGGTGGGCCTGGCGTTCCCGTGCCAGCAGCCGATGCTGCACACCAATGGCGTGACACAGGTGCCGAAGTTCCGCATCACCCCCGATTACACCGCCAAGAAACAGGACACCGACACCTGGCAGGACGGCCGCAACGGGGGGTTGCTGGGCATCAGCGATGTGTTGCTGCGGGCGCATGTGATGGCCACCTACCTGTCGCACGACTGGGGCCGCGACTGGGGTTCGCTGCGCAAGTTCGACACCATCGTCGACGCCCGGCCGGCAGAGCTGGAGTTGGGAACCGCGACCCGCAGCGGGCTGTGGACGCCCGGCCACATCCGGATCAAGGCCTAATCGTGGCCTAATCAAGGCCTGGGAGCATCGGACGCACGCGTAGATTGGGGGCGTGCGGGCAGTCCATCCGGGGTCAGGTTCGCCAGGTGTCTGAGATCGCGGCGCAACACTCATGGCTCCCACCTCTTGCGCCGTCAGACGTCTGCGGCCGGGGGGCCGGGCAGCGGGCCTACCTCACCGCCACCATGGATCGGGTCTCGCGCTCCTTCGCGCTCGTCGTGCCGTGTCTGGAGGATCCGCTGCAGGACTATTTCGCCACCGCGTATCTGCTCTGCCGGGCGCTGGACAACATCGAGGATTGCGGTCAGCCGCTGGCGTGGCAGAAGCAGCGGTTCGCGGAGTTCCGCCGGCTGCTGGCCGATCCCGATCTGGCACCGGCGCGGCTGGCCGAGTGGGAGTCGGCGGCGTGGCCCGGCCTGTCGGCCGATGAGCGGGCACTGATGACCGCCGACGGCGGTCAGCCGCTGTGGTCCATCTACTCCGGCTTCCCGTCCGGCATCCGCGCGATCCTGCAGACCTGGATACCGCTGATGGCCGACGGCATGGAGTCGGTTCTCGATCCCGATCAGCCGCCGCAGGTGGTGATTCGCGACGACGTGCGGGTGCTGGCGACGGCCGACTCCTACAACGACTACTGCTACGCGGTGGCCGGAACGGTCGGGGGCCTGGGCACCGAACTCGTCATCGAGCACTACAACGTGCCGGACGCGCTGGCGCAGACGCTGCTGAAGGGTAGCGAAGCCTGCGGACGTGCCCTGCAGAAGACCAATGTGCTCAAGGATTTCGCCGAGGACCTTGCGCGCCGGATCTGTTATCTGCCCGACGAATGGCTGGCACGCGCCGATCACGCGCCGCTGGCGCTCGACGGCGCGCCGGTCGGCTGGATCGCCGATCTGCTCGGCGACATTCTCAGCGAGTTGCGCGACGCCACGGCCTATGTGCTCGATGTGCCGCACCATGCCACCGGCTACCGCGTCGCCAGCCTGATGTGCCTGCTTCCGGCGTACGAGACCGTATGTCTGGCGGCACAGCGTCACACCGAACTGTTCACCGCAGATCACCAGGTCAAAATCGACCGGCCGACGATGGCCCGGTGCGCCGTCGATGCCGTCGCCGTTGCCACCGATGATGACGCGATCGTGCGGATGTGCCGGGAACTTGAGGAGGCCACTCGCGAGGCGCTCACCTCGGGCTGATGACCGGTATCACAGACCCGCTTCGGCGGGCTGCGGCGCGGGTGTGACTTCAAGAAGCGGAGCACCGACGACGGCGTCACCGTCGGTGACGTCGCGCACCGAACCGAACTTGCGGCCGTTCATCACGATCACCGGTGTGATCAACGAGTAGCCGGCATCGGTGATGACCTTGCGATCGAAGGTCACCAGCGGTGTTCCCGCGGTGACCTTCTGCCCCTTGGTCACGTGCACCTCGAACCCCTGCCCCTTGAGTTGCACGGTGTCGATCCCGATGTGGATGAGCACCTCGAGACCGTCATCGAGCAGCAGCCCGAAAGCGTGACCGGACGGCTGTGCCGCGACCACCACACCGGCCCCCGGCGCGTAGGCGGTGTCGCCCGACGGGATCACCGCCACCCCCGGCCCCATGGTGCCCTTGCTGAACACCGGATCCGGCACCTCACTGAGGGCGACCACCGAGCCGTCCAGTGGCGAGAGGACCTCGTGCACGACGCCGGCCTCACCGGCCGCCCGAGTCTGCGCGGCGGCGATCAGTGTGCCGGGACTGGCAGCGGCCATCGGGCCCTCCAGGTCGGCGACCGGAACACCGGCGGCCTGTAGCTGGGCGGCCTCCTCAGGGGTGCGATAGCCGGAGATGATCACCAGGATCATCGACGTGAAGAATGCGGCGAGCACCGCGCCGGCATAGAGGCCCATGTTGTCGAAGGCCGGAATGGTCAACAGCGAGGTGAAGACGAAGGCGCTCGTCTTGACACCCCCGCCGATGCCGATGATCAGTCCGCCCACCAGGCAGCCGACCAGCATCCGCGGGTAGATCCGCTTGAATCGCAGGTGGATTCCGTAGAGCGACGGCTCGGAGATTCCGCCGAGCAGACCCGCCGCCAAGCCGCCCACGGCAGTCTGGCGCATCTGCTTGTCGCGTTCGCGCCAGGCCAGGAACAGCACACCGGCGGTGGCGCCGAAGCAGGCGAAGTTCCACGCCCCCATCGGTCCCTGGATGTAGTCGTAGCCCAGGGTCTGGATGTTCAGCAGCATGATCGCGTTGATCGGCCAGTGCAGGCCCAGCGGCACCATGAACGGATAGGCCAGCGGGATCAGGATGGCGAAGATGAACGGTGAGAAGTCGTTGATGGATCGCAGGGCACCCGCCAGACCGGCACCGGTGTAGACGCCGATAGGCCCGATCAGGAACGCCGTCAGCGGGATCATGATCAGCATCGACAGGAACGGCACGAAGATCAGCTGGATGTTCTCCGGGATGATCCTCTTGAGGAGCTTGTAGAGCGGTCCGAGGACCGCGGCCATCAGCAGGGGCGGGAAGACCTGCGAGCTGTAGTTGAAGATCGTCAGTGGCAGCCCGAAGATCTGCACCACGTCCACAGTGGAGCCGAAGACATTCTGCGGTTCGGTGAAGTCCTTCAGCGCCGCGAAGCCTGGCAGCATGACCACGGCCATGATCGCGAACCCCACCCACGGGTCGGCGTTGAGTTTCTTCGACGCGTTGTAGGCGACCATGAGAGGCAGGAAGACGAACACGCTCTGCCAGCAGAGGTTGATGAACTGCCAGGAAGGCGGCAGGTCGGTCCGGGGGTCGGCCCAGTTCGGTATCACCTTCAGCGTGCTCATCAGCGCCATGAACGTGATGAACAGCGAGGCCCCGAGCAGCGCACCGAGAATCGGCCGGAACGAGTCGGACAGGAACTCGAAGAACGAGTCCATCCAGGCGAACTTCCCGCGCGGCCCCCGGGCGCGGGCGGCAGCCTTCACCGCGGCCGCATCCCCGCCTGCGTCCGCCCCGCCGCCGACACCGGGGAGTGCCTTGATGTCGTTGTAGACGCTCTGCACGGCGCCGCCGATGACCACCTGATAGCGGTTGCCGGCCTGCGGGACCGCACCCATCACACCGGGCACGGCCTCAATGTCGGCCTGTTTGATGCCGGATGCGTCGCGCAACTGGAAGCGCAACCGTGTCGCGCAATGGGACAGACTGACAATGTTGCCGGGACCGCCGACACCCTTGACGATCTCCGCAGCGGTGTTCGATGCCATGCCAGCGGCCCCTTTAGTATCGGCGCGGCGGCAGACGCCGAGCGTTGTATCGGTGCGTCGGCAGACGCCGAGCGCAGTGATGCTATCGGCGCGCAGGCGTGCGGGGAGGCGGATTCGCCAGCCGAAAGCCGGATCAGCCGGGGACGTGTGCCTTCAGGTGCGCCAACGCCGCGGTGCTCAGCCGGGCCAGTTCGCCGATTTCCTCGTTGTCGAGGGCCGCGCGGAAAATCTCCGTCATCCGGCGGTTGGTGGCATCCTCGACCTCGGCGTACCGCTTCTTCTTGTCCGCTCCGTCGGCGAACGGCTCCGGCCAGCCGAACATCCGGGTGTACTCCTCACCGCCGTGCAGCATGTGGGCCTCAACTGGGGTGATACCGGAGTTCATCAGAGCGTTGAAATGGACGTCGGCGCGTAGCTCTCGCAACACGAACATCACCTGCAGCGCCCTGGCGGCATCGTCGTCCGCTAGCGACATGGCGCGCCAGCCCGTGAACATCGGCAGGCCGCCGGTCGGCGTCGCACCGATGACCTTCTCGCTCAGGTGCGCGATGCGTGCCAGGCCCTCGGCGCCATGCAGGTACGTGCGGCCGAATTCAGCGCACTGGTCCCAGTAGACCTTGGCCGCCCCGGCCGCGCCGCGCACCGCGACCCCTTCGTCCCACATGGCGCAGATGAAGTTCGGCTCGAAGATGGCAAACACCGAAGCGACCGTGGTGCCGTTGGCCTCACCGAGCACCCCGCCGCGCCCCGCGACGTATCCGGCGAAGGGGTTCTGATAGCCCTGCGCGATGCTGCCCGCGAAAGTTTCCGGGTGCAGCATGAAGACACCGATGGCCTCACCCATTGCCGCGCCGGTCTCTGAGACGGCCTGTCCGATCTGTGCGTCGCTCACGTCGTGGAGCCTAGTCGGGGTAATCCATCGGCACGCCGAGAGTGTTCAGTGTCAACGCGAGTGCATCGTATTGGCCGACCAGGGTGACGAACTCGATCAGCTGGCGCCGGTCCAGGAACTCGCTCAACAGCCGCCAGGTCGGATCGGCGATCATCCGGGATGCGATCAGCTCGTCGACCGCCGTGAGCAGCACCCGCTGCCGGGGCGACAGGCCCTCGGCATCCGGCCCGGCGAAGATCGCGGCCTGCTCGGCGGCGCTGACGCCCCGCCTCAGGGCGATCCGGCGGTGCTGCTGCAATTCATATGAGCTGGCACGCAGATGACCGACGCGCAGAATCGCCAGTTCGGTGTCCGCCTCGGGCAGGCGGCCGCGCCGCAGCAGCGTGCCGCTGAACGGTAGCCACGGCCAGAACAACCGCTTGTGCTGGGCCAGCACCGTGAACAGGTGAACCTCGGGCACGCCCCACACCCGGGCCGAGAGCCGGCAGAACAGCCAGCCGAACAGGCCGAGTTCCGCCCGGCCGCCCGGCGCTACCCGCGGCGGGATCACCGCGGGAACCGACTCGGGCTGTTGGGCCGCAGCGCGCTCGTCCGACGCCATGCGCTCCCCTTTCGCCAGCGGCACCATCCGGTGCCGTCCTGCTGCCATTAGACCAGCCCATGACGCACCCGAGCCCGGTCGTGACCCCGGTCGGGTCGGCTAGGCTGGGTTGAACTTGTGCGGCGGTCCGCGCAACCCACGGGCGGGGCGAGCCGCCCCTTTCGGCGCGACGTGCGACCGCGCGACATCGTCAGAAGAGAAGGACCTCTCGTGGCTGGACGCCTTGGGGCTGGACCCCAGGTCACACCGATTGCGGTGATCGGCATGGCCTGTCGGCTGCCCGGCGGGATCGACTCACCGGAACAGTTGTGGGACGCGCTGCTGCGCGGCGACGACCTCATCACCGAAATCCCAGCGGACCGATGGAACCTCGACGAGCACTACGACCCCCAACCGGGTGTTCCCGGTCGATCGGTGTCCCGTTGGGGCGGTTTCATCGACGACGTGGCGGGTTTCGACGCGGAGTTCTTCGGTATCGGGGACCGGGAGGCAGCGGCGATCGACCCGCAGCACCGGCTGATGATGGAGACGGCCTGGGAGGCGGTGGAACACGCCGGACTGGCGCCGTCATCGCTGGCGGAGTCGATGACCGGAGTTTTCGCCGGCCTGTGCCATGACGACTACACGCTGGTGACCAGTGAGGCGGGCGCCATGGAGGGCCCGTACGGATATACCTGCACCCCGTACTCCATGGCGTCCGGCCGTATCGCCTATGCGTTGGGCTTGCGAGGCCCGGCGCTCACGATCGACAGTTCCTGTTCGTCCGGTCTGCTGGCGGTCCATCTGGCCTGCCGGAGCCTGCATGAGGGTGAGAGCGACTACGCGCTGGCCGGCGGCTGCCAGGTGATCCTCGAACCGGCGGTGAGCGCCTCGGCGTCGGCACAGGGCATGTTGTCCCCCACCGGCCGTTGTCACGCCTTCGACGTCGCTGCCGACGGCTTCGTACGTTCCGATGGCTGCGCGGTGGTGCTGCTGAAGCGGTTGCCGGATGCGCTGCGCGACGGCGACCGGGTCCTTGCGGTGATCCGCGGAACGGCTGCCAATCAGGACGGGCGGTCTGCGACGATCACCACACCGTCGCTGGATGCCCAGGCCGATGTTTACCGTGCCGCCCTGGCGGTGGCCGGCGTGGACCCGGCCACCGTCGGCATGGTGGAGGCCCACGGCACCGGAACACCGGTCGGCGATCCACTGGAATTCGGTGGCCTGGCGAAGGTCTACGGCGTTGGCCCAAACCGGTGCCTCATCGGTTCCGCGAAAAGCAATCTCGGCCACACCGAGTCCGCCGCGGGCACGGTCGGACTCGTCAAGGCGATCCTCGGACTGCAGGCCGGGCTGGTGCCTGCGATGGCACATTTCACCCGGTTGCCCGACGAGCTCAGTGAGATCGAGACGGGCCTGATGGTTCCCAAAGAGCTCATGCCGTGGCCGAGGGCCGGCGACCAACCGCGCCGCGCCGCAGTGTCGTCGTTCGGGATGTCCGGAACGAACGTGCACGCCGTACTCGAGCAGGCACCGGCTAGCGCCGAGGAGCCCGCCGCCGCCACTGACGGGCCGTTGCTGTTCACCGTGTCGGCCACCTCCGACGAGCAGTTGCGGCGGACGGCGCTGCGGCTGGCCGAGTGGGTACAGCAGCATCAACACGACCTCTCGGTTGCCGATCTGGCCTACACCCTGGCGCGCCGGCGTGGACACCGGTCGGTGCGTGCGGGTGTGCTCGCGACGAGCACCACGGATTTGGCCGATGGTCTGCGATCGCTGGCCGGCAATGAGGTCGGGTATCCACCTGCGGTCGGGCAGGACGACCGCGGACCGGTGTGGGTGTTCTCCGGTCAGGGCTCGCAATGGGCGTCGATGGGCGCCGAGTTGCTCGCCGCCGAACCCGCTTTCGCCGCGCGCATAGCGCAACTCGAGCCGCTGATCGCCGCAGAGTCCGGGTTCTCCGTCACCGAAGCGATGTCGGCGCCCCAGACGGTGACCGGAATCGACCGGGTACAGCCGACGATCTTCGCCATGCAGGTCGCACTCGCCGCCGCGATGGGTTCCCACGGGGTGAGCCCCGGGGCGGTGATCGGGCATTCGATGGGCGAGGCCGCAGCAGCCGTGGTCGCCGGCGCTCTGTCACTCGAAGACGGCGTCCGGGTGATCTGCCGCCGCTCGCGGCTGATGTGCCGACTGTCCGGCGGTGGAGCGATGGCCTCCGTCGAATTGCCCGCCCAGCGGGTGCGCGACGAACTCGCCGCCCGGGGAATATCTGACGTCGTCGTATCGGTGTTCGCATCGCCGGAGTCGACGGTGATCGGCGGTGCGAGGGCCACCGTCTCGGAATTGGTGGCCGACTGGGAATCTCGCGACGTCATGGCCCGTGAGGTCGCAGTCGACGTTGCCTCCCACTCCCCACAGGTCGACGAGATCCTTGCGGATCTCACCGAGGCGCTCGCTGATCTTGCGCCGATGGAGCCGACGGTGCAGTACTACTCGGCCACACTGGAAAACCCTCGCGCAGTGCCGTCGTTCGACTCGCGCTACTGGGTCGACAACCTGAGGAATCCGGTGCGATTCGCATCGGCGGTACAGGCTGCATTGGAGGACGGTCACCGGGTGTTCGGTGAACCGGCCCCGCATCCCCTGCTGACCCGCGCCGTGGAGCAGAACGCCTCCGCGGCCGGCATCTCGATCGCCGCTATCGCAGCCATGCGCCGTGAACAGCCGCTGCCGGACGGGCTGCGCGGATTCCTCATTGACCTCTACAGCGCCGGCGCGGCTGTTGATTTCGCCGTTCTCTACCCGAGCGGATCGCTGGTGGACGCACCGCTGCCGGCCTGGACCCATCGGCACTTCCTGCTCGAGCCGAGCGCCGCGAACCACCCCTCGCGCGGTGGGTCCATCGCCTCGGTGCACCCTCTGCTCGGCGAGCACGTCCGGCTTCCCGAGGAACCCGAACGGCACGCCTGGCAGAGCGATGTCGGCACGGCGAAGCTCCCGTGGCTGGCCGACCACAAGGTCAACAACATCACCGCGTATCCGGGTGCGGCCTACTGCGAAATGGCCTTGGCGGCAGCGGAATTGGTGATGGGAGAGGGCAGCGAGGTGCGCGATGTCCGGTTCGAACAGCTGATGCTGCTCGACCAGAACACCGCAGTCACCGCCACCGCTGCGGTCGGCACAGCCGGCGAAGCGGAGTTCGCCGCGCAGACCGAGCTCGACGGGGAGCGCATCCGGCACGCGGTGGCGACCCTGGCCGCCGCAGTCGACGACGGCCGTGCTGCGCGCCAGGACATCGCCGAACTACTGTCCGCGCATCCCGACCGAATTTCCGGAGATGAGTTGCGTGGATGGTTCGCCACCCGGCGGATTCAGTTCGGACCCGCCTTCACCGGGTTGGAGGCCGTTTACACCGCCGACGGAGACGACCGCTGCACACTGCTCGCCGAGGTGACTCTGCCCAGCGATATCCGATCCCAGCAAGCCGGGTACGGCATCCACCCGGCACTGTTGGACGCCTGTTTCCAAGCGGTGGCCGCCGCCGCCGGCACCCCCGGCCAATCCGAGGGCGGGCTGCTGCTTCCGCTCAGCGTGTCGCGGTTGCGCCGGATCGGTCCCGGTCGTGACGCCCGCTACGCCTTGATCCGGGTCATCGCGGCGGAGGCAGACGCAATCGAAGCCGATCTTGACGTCCTGGATGCCGACGGTGACGTGGTGTTGCACGTCGCGGGCCTGAAGATGGGCACCCAGGAGACCAAGGCCGGCGAACGCGACCGCGTCCTCGCCGAACGGCTGCTCACCGTCGAGTGGAAGCAGCAGCCGCTCCCGGCTGCGTCGGGCGCAGAGAGCGGCGCCTGGCTGCTGGTCGGTGACGAGCACGACGAGTTCGCCGTGCGACTTCGAGACGCAATGATCACTGGCGGCGCGGACTGCCGGATGACTCCCGCCGCCGAGGACCTGACGTCCCGCGGATTCACCGGCGTGGTCGTGATCGCACCCCCGCCCGCGGGCGAGGCCGACGGGCACAGCCCTTCTCGCGGCCGAGACCTCGTCGCGGCTCTGGTCGGCATCGCACGTGAACTGCCGAACGTCGACGGCGAACCGCCGCGCTTCTATGTGATCACCCGCAGCGCGCTCAACGTCAGGTCGGATGATGCCGTCAATCTCGACCACGGCGGGGTCAGCGGTCTGCTGCGCGTCATCGGCGCCGAACACCCCGCTCTGAAACCCACCCAGATCGACATCGACGACCGCACCGACGGCAGCGCGGTCGCAGCCGAGTTGCTCAGCAGGTCTGACGAGGATTCCACAGCCTGGCGGAACGGTTCCTGGTACACCGCACGGTTGCGCAGAAGTCCGTTGCAGCCCGAGGAACGGCGCACTGCCACGGTCGACCCGCAGCGCGACGGCATGCGGTTAACCATCCGAACGCCGGGCGACCTGGACACCCTCGAGTTCGTCACCGCGCAGCGCCAGCCACCGCAGGCCGGCGAGATCGAAGTCGCCGTCGAGGCCTCCAGCGTCAACTTCGCCGACGTTTTGCAAGCGTTCGGGAAGTACTTCGCCGCCGACGGGCCCCGCCAGGGACTCGGCGTGGACTTCGCCGGAACCGTGACGGCTGTCGGTGCCGGTGTCCGCGACTACCAGGTCGGTGATCGGGTCGGCGTCATCGCCGACGCGGCAGGCTGGAGCACGTTCGTCACCTGCGACGCGAGACTGGCCGCGCCACTGCCGCATTCCCTGACCGCCGTCGAGGCCTCGGCGGTGTCCACCGCGTACGCCACCGCGTGGTACAGCCTGCATGATCTCGCCCGGATCAAAGCCGGCGACCGGGTGCTTATTCACTCCGCGACCGGCGGCGTCGGACAGGCGGCGATCGCCATCGCGCGCCGGGCCGGAGCCGAGATCTTCGCCACCGCCGGCAGCCACGACCGGCGCGAGCTTTTACGCTCGATGGGGATCGAGCACGTGTATGACTCGCGGACAACGGATTTCGCTCAAGCGATCCGCCACGACACCGACGGATACGGTGTCGATATTGTGCTCAACTCCCTGACCGGAGCGGCGCAGTGGGCTGGACTCGACCTACTCGCCTTCGATGGTCGTTTCGTGGAGATCGGCAAACGCGACGTCTACGAGCACACCCGCGTCGATCTGTACCCGTTCCGCAGGAATCTGACGTTCTGCTACGCCGATCTGTTGTTGATGAGCGCCCACGCGCCGGACAAGATCGGCGACTTGCTGCGCACCGTCTTCCAACTCGTCGTCGACGGCGCGCTGCCAACGCCCGAGCACTCCGTGAGATCGCTTACCGAGGCCGCGACAGCTATCCGGGAGATGAGTGCCGCCCAGCACACCGGCAAGTTGATACTCACCCTTCCCCGTGAGGTGCAGACCGACGTCGCCGTGCCCCCAACCCAGGCACCGGTGTTCCGCAAGGACGGGTCATACATCGTGACCGGCGGTGTGGGCGGACTGGGATTGTTCCTGGCAGCCGCGATGGCGTCGGCCGGCTGCGGGCGAATCATCCTGACCTCCCGTTCCGAGCCGAATGCGCAGTCGCAGAGAACGATTGATCGGCTTCGCGCCAACGGCGCCGATGTCGTCGTCGAGTGCGGCAATATCGCCGAGCAACAGACGGCGGCCCGACTGGTGTCCGCTGCCACAGCCACCGGCCTGCCGCTGCGGGGGGTGCTGCATGCCGCCGCCGTCGTCGATGACGCGACGCTGAGTAACATCACCGACGACCTGATCGACCGCGACTGGGTACCGAAGGCGCAGGGCGCCTGGCATCTACACGGCGCCACCGCCGGACAGCCGCTGGACTGGTTCTGCAGCTTCTCCTCGGTCGCGGCCCTGTTCGGTTCACCCGGCCAGGGGGCGTATGCCGCGGCCAACAGCTGGTTGGACGCGTTCACCGCGTGGCGTCGCGCCCAGGGTCTGCCCGCCACCGCGATCGCCTGGGGCGCGTGGGATCAGATCGGCCGTGGCGCCGAACTCGCACAACGCGGCGACACCGCGATGATCACCCCCCAGGAGGGTGCGCATGCGTTCCGCGCGCTGTTGCGCTACGACCGGGGTTACTCGGCCTATCTGCCGTTGTCCGGGGCGCCCTGGCTAACGGCGTTGGCAGCCAGAAGTCCCGTCGCTGAGGACTTCCGTTCGACCGATCGCGACGAACAGGCAAGCAGTGCAGCGATTCTGGCCGAGCTTGATGCGCTGGAACCCGAGGAGTGGTCAGATCGGTTGCGCAGATTGGTCACCGATCAGGTTAGTCTCATCCTGCGCCGCGCGGTCGATCCCGATCGACCATTCGCCGAACACGGATTGGACTCCCTGGGAAACCTCGAACTGCGCACCCACATCGAGAACCAGACCGGTGTGCGGGTGACGGCGAAGACGATCGTCACCTTCAACACCGCGCGGACACTGGCCGGGCACCTGACCGAGGCCCTCTCCGCGAATCGGGAGGGCTAGCAGCTAGCCCGGGCGAGAAAGCTCAGCCCTCGACCAGATACCCCGACACCGCAAGCATCAACCGTGTCGGCACGAATCGGCCGAGCCCACGCCAGACGACGGCGTTGGCGAGACCGTCGACGAAGCTGGGCTTGCTGGTTGACAGCGCGCGCATCGTGTTGTCGACGACCTGGCGCGGGGTGCGCGTCATGTGAAAGGTGTCCGACTTCTTCGCCGCGATGACCGCAGCCTCACCCGCCGATTCGAAGAACGCGGTATCCGTCATCCCCGGACACACCGCCAGGACCCTGACACCGTGCTTGCGTTCCTCTTTCCACAGCGCCTCGGTGAACGACAGCACGAAGGCCTTCGAGGCGCCGTACACCGCCATCTTCGGTAGCGCCAGGAACGCCGATGTGGAGGCCACATTGACTATGGTTCCCGCTCTCCTGGCCCGCATCTGCGGTAGGTACCGGGCCGTCGTGCCGACCAGGGTGCGGCAGTTCAGTTCGACCTCGCGTTCCAGCCGCTGCGGGTCGGTGTCCGCGACGTCGCCGTGCGTTCCGGCACCGGCATTGTTGACCAGCACCGTGATCTCCAAGCCCAGCCGGTTGGTGTGCTCCCAGAGTTCGCGCGCGGCATTCGCTTCGGCGAGGTCCATGGCGATGACCGTGACGTCCACACCGTTGGCGGCCCGCAGTTGCGCGGCCAGGGCGTCGAGTCTGTCCGCGCTGCGGGCAACCAGGACAACGTCGTCACCGCGCGCGGCGAACTGTCGTGCGAACTCCGCGCCGATCCCACTCGAGGCGCCGGTTATCAGCGTCACCATCCTGCTATCCAAGCAGGCCTATCCAGGCAGGCCGATCCGAGCAGGCCGATCCACGCAGGCGTTGTCGCCGTCGCCGACGCGCACGTAGCATCGAGCTGTGCGAGGTCCAGAGCGGCTCACCGGCCTCGATGCCAGTTTCCTTTACCTGGAGACCGCTAATCAGCCCGTTCAGCTGCTTACGGTGCTGGAACTGGACACCTCGACGATTCCCGGTGGGTACGACTACGAACGGTTCTGCGAAGAACTGCGGGTTCGGATGCGCGGGATCCCGGCTTTTCAGGAGAAGCTGTCGCAGGGCCGATTCGATCTCGACCACCCGGCCTGGGTTGCCGATACCGACTTCGACGTCCACCGGCACGTGCACCGCATCGCGGTGCGGGACCCCGGCGGCCCGGTGGAATTGGCCGAGGTGTGCGGACCGCTCGTGAGTCTGCCGGTCGAGCGGGCCGGGCCGCTGTGGGAAATGTGGGTGATCGAGGGCGCCGACGGTCCACTCGACGGCCACCGAATGTATGTCCTGCTCAAGATGCACCATGCGGCCGCTGACGGCGTGACGTACGCCGAGCTTCTCTCCGAACTGTGTAGCGAGCAACCCGATCCCCCGCCGCCCGTACCGGTCGAACCCCCGACGGCCGGTAGCGAGTTGGAGATGGCCGTGAGCGGGCTGGCCGGCTTCGCGGCCCGCCCCGTCCGCTTCATCACCACAGTGCTGCCCGGTACCGTCGCCGCTTTACGCGACATCGTGCGGCGCACGAAAGCCGGCCGCGCGATGGCCGCCCCCTTCTCTGCGCCGCGCACATCGCTCAACCGCCGCTTCACGACACGTCGCACGGTCGCCTTCGCCCGGGTCGAGCTCGATGACGTCAAGAGAGTCAAGAACCACTTCGGTGTCACTGTCAATGACGTGGTCATGGCATTGGCTTCCGGGGTTGTGCGCCAATTCCTCGTCGGCAGAGGTGAGTTGCCCGCCAGATCCCTGGTTGCCCTGGTTCCTTCGTCAGTCCACGAACAGATCGAAGGGTCTGCTCGCAACCAGGTGTCCGGCATGTTCACCAGGTTGCAGACCCAGATCGCCGACCCAGTGGAACGGCTCATGGCTGTGGCAGACGCCAACACCATCGCCAAGGAGCAATCGGCGGCCATCGGCCCGTCCCTCCTTCAGGACTGGTTCGAGCTCTTCGGCGGTGCCGCCATGGGCATTGCCAAGCGGATCTACGGGTTCATCACCCAGTTCCGTCCGATGTACAACGTCATCGTGTCCAACGTGCCCGGTCCTCGGACGCTGACGTACTTCATGGGAGCCGCGGTGAAGGCGTTGACCCCATTCGGACCCGTTCTGCTGGGCGCAGGCCTCAACATGACCATCACCACCGCCAATCAGAGATTGCACTTCGGACTGATCTCGACCCCGGAACTTGTTCCGGATATCGAGGCCATGGCCCGGGGAATCCCCGCGCAGCTTGCCGAACTGCTCGACGAGATCGGTTGAGGCGCGGAATCTCGCTACTCGGTGGACCACCCGTGGCGGGCGGGGATCTCGGCGAGGATCTCGTGGACTTCCCCGACGTACCGTTCACGCTCCGGTCCGTGGCTGTGGTAGGTGATGACGAGCTGACCGTCGTAGGTTCCCACCGAATACATATCGATACCAGCCGCAGTCGATGCGAACAGCACCTCGACGTCGTACTGCTCGACGGTGAGCTCCGGAGGAGTACGCACCGGCGGCATTTCTCCCGCGTCCGTGGTCATCACGACATCGGGCAGGCCGGGCGGATTCCCTTCGTACTGCTCGCCGAAGTGGAGGAAGGACTGCGCGATCACGCCGTCGGCGAGATCGGAGCGGAACGCCTCGACGATATCGCGGGCCAAGTCGATGACGTCGGTGTTGGAATTGATCTCAGCCAGGTACATGGCCATCCCCAACGGGTTGGTGGCCTGCGTGGGGCTGACGGGTGGATTGAGGAAGAATCGCAGATCCACCGGGTAGATGAAGGGAATGGGAAGGTGCGGAGTCTGACGAATGTCCCATTCCGCCATCAGGATCGCAGCAGCGACAAGGGAATTGAGGCTGATGCGGCGTTCAGCGCAGATTTCTATCAGCGCCCGGCTCTCCTGGCGACTCAGCCGGCAGACGGCCGAGGGTACGCGGACCGATTGCTGTCCGACCCGCCCTGCGTTTCGCCGAGAGGGCGGAAGGTCATAGGCGAACATCGCCGGGAGGAAGCGCTCCAAACCGAAGCGCTGGAGTTTGACGATGCCGCGCTCGGCCAGCACCGCCTCCAGTGACTCGGGAATCGGTGCAGGCGTGACCGGACCGACACCGGTGCCGGTGACGATGTCGGTGTACCAGCCGAACAACTCCTCCAGCAGAGCGAACTGGTGACTGGCGTCGGCCAGCGCGTGGTGGGTGAACATCGTCAGTTCACAGACGCCCTCCCCACGCCGCAGCCGCAGATTCACCAGGGCTTCTGACTGATTCGGCAACCGCTCACTGGGAGGGTCATCGAGATTCTCGAGCCAGATCCCCGGATGCTCGTAATCGTCGACCATGATCTGGTGCCTGCCGTCGCTGTCGCGTTCGAGGTGACCCGCGTGCGCCGGATGGACCCGCATCAGCGTGTCGAACGCCTCTGACATCGCGCCGACGTCAACCTGACCGCGCAATGTGACGGTGAAGCCGATGAAGTTCTCCGCCTTCGCGTAGAACTCCTCGCTGATCGACAGATGACGAATCGGCGTCGAGCCAAACACCATGGGCCTTTCTTGTCGAGGAGGATCTCAGCGGCTGATGCTCGCGCGGCGGTAGCCGACAACGATCGGCACCAGGCAGACGGCGAATATGGCCGCACTCCATACCGCGGTTGCCATCAGCGGCGAGCCCGCCGGGTCACCCAGTGCCAGCATCCGCATTGCGTCAGATGCCGGGGACATGGGCTGGTTCCTGACCAGCGGCTGCACCCAGTCCGGGTATAGGGCCACCGGGACGAATCCGCTGCAGAACGTCACACCGAGACTGATCACCGGTTGCACCGCCTCCACCATGATCGCCCTCGGCCAGAGCAACGCGGCGGTCGTGACAAGCGACGCGAACGCCAGTCCGAACACCACCGGAATCATCACCCACAGCACCGCATTTCCCAATCCGGCGTGGAAGCGGAAACCGAGGACCATCCCGGCGGCGAGGATCACCAGTGTCGTCAGGAGCAGACGCAGGGTTTCGGCCCCCAGACGAGCCAGGAGCCCCGCCGCACGGTGGATCGGCAGCGACCACAGCCGGGCCAGGAACCCGTCCCGCCGCTCGGCGCCCAGACCCACCATGGACGTGGTCGAGCCCGACATCGTCGCCAGCAGAGCCACGAGGGGAACGCTGCGATACAGCGAGTTCTCCCCGGTGACGGCGGTGATCGCGTCGCTGAAGACCACTTTCAGCGTGAGCAGGAATGCCACCGGCAGCAGGACCGCGTGCACGACCGTCATGGGGTTGCGCGCTGATCGCATGAGGAGCCGGCCGACGAGCACCGCGGTTTGAGACAGCAGCTCAGACAGTGGGTTGCGGCCCTCAGGCCTCGAACCGTCGACGAGCGCGACCATCAGGACCTCCGCCGGTAGACCGCCACGGCCCACGGCAGCGTCGCTGCCACTATGCCCACGATCCACGCCAATGCCGGCCAGATGACCGACCACGTCACCGGTGCCACCGCGGAGCCGGAATCCCCAGCCAGTGAACGCATCGCGTCAATGAGACGCGAGACGGGCTGGTTCTCCACGACCGGCTGAATCCACTCGGGAAACCGACGCAGCGGCTGCACGCCCACGGAGAGAAACCCGAAGATCAGTTGCGGTAAGAGCAACCATTGAGCGGTGGCAGCGGGATCGCGGGACTTCGTGCCGATGGTGTCACCCAGGAGCGCCAGCGCAAGACCGGTGAGTAGCACCAGCACGCAGAATCCCAGGGCATCGAGCGGTCCCCGATAGAAGCGGAAGCCGATCACGTGGCCGCATGCCAGCGCGACGGCCAGTCCGATCACGCAGCGGTAGGCGCTCGCCGCGATCCTCGCCGCCAGTGGCGCCAGCACCGGAATGGGCAGTGATTGAAAGCGCCGGTTGATGCCCAGCACCGAATCCGAGGCTGCGCGGAAAGCCGTGGAAATCGACGCGAATGCGATGGCCTGCATGACGATCAGTGGGACAACGTATTGCGCGTAACTGCTCATTGGAAGATCCGGGGTGTCCATCAAGCGGTTCAGCGGCAGGTATAGACCGGCAGTCACAGCCACCGACACCGCAACGCCGACGGCGACTTCACCGTTTCGCCACGTCGGAGCGATCAGCCGCTTGGTCAAGACCCACCATTGCGCAATACCCGAGGGGATCGGCCTGGCACCGGGCAGCACCGTCACGGAGAAACCCCGGCGGCTTTCATCGGGACGGTCAGCGCCTCACTGGCCTCTCTTGAAGCAGCGCCAGCTCCCGTCAACGCGAGGAACACGTCGTCCAACGAGGGCTTACGCAAACCGATGTCATCGAGGTTGATGCCGGCTGCATTCAGCCTCGACAACGCCGCACTGAGAGTGCCTGGGCCGTCCGGTGCGGGAATGCTCACCCGGTCGGAGTCTGCGGTGAGCGCCGCGCGGGCGTGTGCAGGGAGCAGCGGACCTAATGCGTCTGCGACCGCGACAACGTCGGAAGGGTCGCTGGGCACGATCTCGCACACCGTTCCGCCGGTGCGCCTCTTGAGATCGTCGGCAGTGCCCTGCGCGACGATGGTGCCGTGGTCGATGACGACGATCCGATCGCTCAGCGCGTCGGCCTCTTCCAGATACTGCGTGGTGAGCAAGGTCGCGATACCTGCCGACTTGAAGGTGGTGACCAGATCCCAAATGGCTTGCCTACTCCGCGGATCCAGCCCGGTGGTCGGTTCGTCAAGGAATACGACCAGCGGCCGGACGACCAGGCCGCACGCGATATCCACCCGCCTGCGCATACCGCCGGAGTAGGTACTGACCCGGCGCTCGGCGGCGGCTTCGAGATCGAACTCCCGCAGCAGTTCCCCCGCCCGGATGCGGGCAGCTGATTTGGACAGCCCCTGCAGTCGACCGAACATCACCAGGTTCTCCTGTCCGGTGAGCATGTCGTCGAGGGCCACGTGTTGACCGGTCAGCATGATCGAGCGGCGCACAAGGGCCGGATCGGTGACGACGTCGTAGCCGGCCACCCGTGCGCGGCCCCGACTCGGTTTGGTCAGTGTGGACAGGATCTCCACCGTCGTGGTCTTGCCTGCGCCGTTGGGTCCCAGTAACGCGACGACCTCACCGCTGTGCACCTGGAAGGAAATCTCCCGCAGGGCGTCAACCGAACCGAAGGACTTACCGATGCCGTCGACGTCGACACCGACATCGGAACCTTTGCCCGGCTCTGGCATCGCTACCTACTCATCGTCGTCGAAAACGGCTGCCGAAAGATCGACGAGCGCCAGTGCCTCGTCTTCGGTCTCATCAGCGTCGCCGTCGCCGACCAGCGCGCTATCGAGCAGTTCTATCAGGGTGAACGGGAATTGCGCGGCGAGTTCGTCGACAATCGTGGCCGGCACCCGACGGCTGTCGTACCACCAGTCCACGTGAATGACTCCGCCGTGCCGATACGACCGCAGTTCAAGCGCATGTCCCAGGCCGGGTACCGTTTCCCGGACGGTGCGTTCACTGTCACGGTCGAACTGGACTGCCGCGTCCCCTTCTTGAGCACCGCCGCCCTGCCATTCCGGGATCATCCCGAGGTAGGACAGGAAGATCTCCGCGCTGCCGACCGAACCCAATAATCTCGCGGTCGGCGCATGAAGATAGCGCAGCAGCCCGTACCCGATCCCGTGGTGAGGCACCGCCTTCACCCTCTCGACGACCTCATCAAGCAGTTGGGCGGCGCTGGCACCGGATTCACCGATACACGGCAGTGCGACCGGGTAGATCGTGGAGAACCAGCCGATCGTGCGGCGGAAGTCGACCTCGGGCCGCAACACCGCCCGACCGGTGCCGGCGAGGTCAACCGTTGCGACTCCTTCACCGACGCTCGCGGCGAGGCATCGTGCCAGGGCTGCCAGCAGGATCTCCTCGATGGAGGCCTGCATCACGCGGCGGGCGTTGTCGATCTGTGAGGTCTGCTCTGCGGTGAGCGCGACCGCGACTCTGGCCAGGTCCCCCGCCCCCGGCGCACCGTCGGCTCCGGTTGCGGCAATGCGCACCGATGCCGCCGCCTCGGTGCCGATCCAGTAGTCGCGCCGTTCGAGCACCGCGGGGTGCGATGCGAGCGCCGAGTATCGCTGCGACCAGTCCCGCCAGCTGGCGGTCACCGGCTCCAGCGCGATGTCGTTTCCGGCGACCTGCTGTCCGAATGCGGTCAGCAGGTCGGTAACCAGCACCTCGCGTGAGGTGAGGTCGTCGACCATGCCGTGCACGGTCAGCACCAGGAATCGCCCGGCACCCGCCGCGTCGGCCACATAGGTGGCGATCAGGGGCGGGCTGTTCACATCGTGGCCGTCAAGCGCTTCGGAGACGACGGCAGCGAGCGCCTCGTTCTCCTCGGGGGTATCCGTGTCGGCTGTGATCGTTCGCCGGGTGAGATCGGTGTGGTCGGCGGGCTCACCGATGTGCTGCTCCCATATTCCGCCACGGTTGACGACCCGCATCCGCAGCGCGTCGTGATGGTTGATCACCGCCGTCAGAACCGCCTCGACGACCTCGGTTGTCACGGCCGAGTCGATACGCAGTACGAGCGGCGCGCGCCAACGGCCAGGCTCGGCCAGGCCCCCGTCGAGGAATCGCAGAATGTTCGGCGGTACAGCCGGGTCGAGGTCACCGGTGTCCTGGCTGGCCAACCCACCGGCTGCGTGACGGGTGACGATGGCATCGGTCAGCGCGGCCAGCGTGGGATTGTCATAAAGGTCCTGCGGAGTGAGTTCGACGCCTTCATGAGAGGCGGTCATCGCCACGCCGATCGCCACCAGCGAGTCGCCGCCGATATCGAAGAAGTTGTCACTCAACGCCACGGACTCCACTCCGAGGCATTGCGACCAGATGCGTTGCAGGGTCTGAAGCATCTGTGCGTGCGGGTCCACGGTGCCACTCGGTTGGCCGGCCGACGGCGACGTGCCGGTGGCCGCCGCCGGTGTCGAACCGGTTGGTCTACGTACGCTGCTGGTGTCCGGGTCGATCCAGTGCCGTTGCCGGGCGAAGGCGTAACCGGGCAGGGTGATTCGCTGCGCGTGGTCACCGTACAGCCGTGTCCAGTCCACATCGGCTCCGGCGGCCCACAGCTGACCGAGTGCGAGCAGGAAGACGTCCCGGTCGGGGCGTGTCTGTACCGGGTGGCGCATGAGACGAACCGCGCGGTGGGTCGCAGACCACCCCGGCATGCGTACCGCCGAACCGGTCAGGCTGCCGCCCGGTCCGACCTCGACGAGTACCCGTCGGGGATCTTCGAGCAGGGTCTGGAGCCCGTCGGCGAACCGCACGGTGGATCGGATGTGTCGGGCCCACCGGCCGGGATCGACGGCCTCCTCGTCGGTCATCCAGGTCCCGGTCAGGTTCGACAATATCGGGATCTGCGGCGCGCGAAGTGTCAGCGTCGACAGAAACTCTGTGAACGGCGCAAGTACCGAGTCCATCGCCTGGGAATGGAACCCGTGCGAGGTGCGGACACGGCGCGCGACGATCCCGGCTGCGGAGAGACGGTCGGTGACCTCACGGATGGCCTGTTCCGGGCCGGCGAGTACGCAGCTGCCGAACTCGTTGATCGCCGCGAGATCTACCTCGTCGGTCATGTGAGCGGTGATGTCGTCGTGTCCCGCCGCGACGGCAACCATGGCACCCGGCGGTGCGGCGTGCATCAGCCGCGCACGCATCGAGACGACCTTGATCGCGGTGTCGACGTCGAACACCCCGGCCACCGTGGCGGCCACCAATTCACCGATGCTGTGCCCGGCCAGCGCGGTGGGCTCGACTCCGTAGGACATGGCCAGTCGCGCCAGCGCGTACTCCACGGCGAATAGGGCGGGCTGGGCTAGGTCGGTGGACTCCAAAGAGGTGCCGCTGCCGGCGCCGAACACCTGCGCCTTGAGGTCGATTCCCAGTTCCGCGTCGAATCCGGCCGCACACCGGTCGAAGACATCGCGGAACTCGGGTTCGGTGCCGTAGAGCCCCTGGGCCATGCCGACGTGCTGGGAACCCTGACCGGGAAATACGAATGCGGTGTGTGCGTCCCCGGGCGTGCTACCGTCCGCTGCCTCGCCGACCCAGATGTTGTCGTGCTCACCGGCGGACAGCACGGCGACGGCATCGGCCCGGTCCGCGACCACCGCCGCCATACGCACCTCGTGGGTGCGCCGGTGCGCGAGGGTGAACGCGACGTCGGGCAGCAGCAGTTCCTGATCACCCGCGAGTTCCGCGGCGAGAGCGGCTTTGGCGTCCTGCACCGATTCGCGGGTGCGCGCGGACAGCAGCAGCACCTGCGGGCCGCCCGGACTCGGGGCGCGAGCCGGTGTCGGCGGCGCCTCCTCGACGACGACGTGCGCATTTGTGCCGCCGACACCGAAGGAGCTCACGCCGGCCCGCCGCGGTGTGTCCGACTCCCACGGGGTGAGGGTGTCGGTGATCACGAACTCGGTGTTCTCGAGATGGAGCTCGGGGTTGGGGGCGCTGTAGTGGACCGTCGGCGGAATCGCCTTGTTCTTCAGGCACATGATCGTCTTGATCAGCCCGGCGACCCCGGATGCCGCATCGAGGTGGCCGATGTTCGACTTCACCGAGCCGAGTGCGCACGGCCTTGAGCGGCCGACCTCGGAGGCGCTGAAAGCCTGCCGTAGGGCCTCGATCTCGATCGGGTCGCCCAGTGGGGTGCCGGTGCCATGGGTCTCGACGAAACCGATCGTCGAGGAGTCGACCTCGGCGACGGCTTGAGCTTCAGCGATGACTTCGGCCTGACCTGACACGGTGGGTGCCGCATATGTCATCTTCAGCGCACCGTCGTTGTTGACCGCCGAGCCGCGGATGACGGCATGGATGCGGTCGCCGTCGTCAAGGGCCGCCTGCAGCGGCTTGAGGATCACCGCCGCCACGCCACTGCCGAAAATCGTGCCGTCGGCCTTCGCGTCGAACGGCCGGCAATGCCCCGACTTCGACACCATCGCGCCAGGTTCGTAGGTGTAGCCGACGTGATGCGGTACGCGGATCGCCGACGCGCCTGCCAGTGCAAGGTCGCACTCACCGGACAGCAGACTCTGGCAGGCCAGATGCACGGCGACCAACGACGACGAACATGCGGTCTGCACTGACATGCTCGGCCCGCGCAGGTTCAGCTCATGCGAGACCCGGGTCGCCAGGTGATCCTTGTCGTTGAGCAGAACGAGGTTGAACATCTCGACGGTGATGCCCTCGCTCACAAGGGTCTTGGTGTCGCGATGCGACATGAGGTTGTCCATCAGATAGCCGCTGGCGGTACTGCTGGCGAACACACCGATCGACCCGTCGTAGCTGTCCGGGTCATACCCACAATCCTCGAGGGCGTGCCATGCGGTCTGCAGAAAGAGCCGCTGCTGCGGGTCCATCATGCGCGCGGTGTACGGGTTCATCCCGAAGTACTCGGCGTCGAACTCGTCGATCCCGTCTAGCAGCGGTGCGCGCCGCACGTAGGTCGGGTCCGCCAGTGTCGCGGCGCTGACTCCGGCGGCGGTGAGTGTCTCCTCGGACAGAGTCACTATCGACTCCTTACCGTCGCGCAGGTTCTCCCAGAATCGCGTCACCGAGTCGGCGCCGGGGAACCGGCCCGCCATGCCGATGACGGCAATCGCGTTTACCCCCAGGCTCTCAGAACCCGAAGCGTCGGCGCTCACACCGCCCGTCCCTTCCGTCTGCCCGCCGCCGCTCCCTGGCGTGCTTTCGCCCGCTGCTGGGCGCGCGCGGCGACATCGGCTCGGGCATTCGGCGCAGCCTCACACCCCATCCGCTCGCACAGCGCGTCAGTCAGAGAGGCGATCGTCGGGTTCTCGTAGATGAATGCGGCCGGCAGGTCGACGCCCAGACTCGCGCTGAGGTTCCGCTGGAGCGTGACGCTCATCAGCGAGTCCATACCGAGTTGGAAGAACCCCGCCTCGGTATCCAGATGTTCACCAGGTGCCAACCCCATCACGGCTGACGCGGACGCCAGGATGTGCGCGGCGAGCAAGGCCCGGCGATCACCGGGCGCGCTCTGACGCAGTTGTCTGCTGAACTCGCTCTCAGGTGCGGCGCTTTTGTCGGCGGCGAGTTCCAGGATGTCATCGACGATGCGTAACGCCCCGCGCGTGCGATAGGCGGCGGCCAGTAGCGGCCAGTCAGCGGCGACGACGGTCATCCGCACCTGTGCGCCGGCTCCCATCGCCAGCGGTAAAGCGCGGATCGCGACCTCGTCGGGCATCGGCTCCAGCCCGGCGTTGGACATCACCTCGCCGGCACCGGACTGCACGTCTGCCAGGGACTTCCACAGGCCCCAGTTCACCACCGTGGCTGGAAGGCCCAGATTGCGCCGGGCGTACGCGAACGTGTCAAGGAAGGTGCTCGTCGCCGTGTAGTGGGCCAGCCAGCGTGAGCCGAGCAGACCGGAGATCGACGAGAACAGAACGAAATTCCTGACCTTCGTCCGCAGGGACAGTGTGTGCAGCACGTGAAGCGCGTCCAGCTTCGGGCCGAACATGGTGCTGACATCCGTGTCTGTCATATCCGTCAACGTCACCGGAGCACCGGCGAACGCTGCGAGGTAGATGCCCTCAAGAGCCGGCAGATCAGCGCCGAACCGGTCGAACAGTGCGGCCATGGCCGCCTCGTCGGTGACATCGGCGGCCACCTCTACCAGCTTCACTCCCGAGGATGCGAGTTGCTCGCGCAGAGCGTGTAACCGGTCGCCGGGGTTGCGGGATACCGCGACGATAGTGCCCGCGCCCATCGCGACGAGCTGGCGGATCAGATGCGGACCGATGTGGCCGGTGGCCCCGATGACGAGGTGAGCACCGTCGGTGTCCAGCGCGGCGCCGGAGACCGCCGCAGAGCCGGCCGCCAGGCGCGGCACGTGCCGCACCCCCGACCGGTAGACGACCTGGTCCTCCCCGTCGCCGGCGGCGGCTTCGTCACGAATCACCCGGGCTGCCAGCACGGCGGGCATCGACTCGTCGACGTCGATGACGCCGCCCCAGATCTCGGGGTGCTCAAGGGCCAGTGTGCGGCCCAGGCCCCACAGCACGGCGTGCACCGGGTTCGCCCGGTCGCCGTCGACGATCGGCTGGGCATTGCGGGTCAGGAAGAACAGCCTGGGTTGCGATGACCCGGCGCAACTCAGCCCGACGGCGATGCGCCTGGCCTCTCCGAACAGCCGGTATGCCGCGGCGACGTCGAAGGACGAGTGATCGACAACCGGGGCGTAGAGCACGTTGTCCACACCCTCGCCAGTGCCCGGTTCGGTGGCCAGTTCGGCAGCGAGTTCGGTGGCTAACTCGCTATCCCCGTGGACCCGCCACGATCCGCCCACGCCGCTGACCACATCCGGTAGCGGACGGCTCGGCCACTGCGGCTCGTAGAGCCAGTCGATGGGCACCGGGCTGTCCGCGCCCACCGGTGCCCGCCCGCGACGTGTGCCGTGACCCGGGGACGCCGGTGCGACGTCGAGCCAATGCCTGGTGTGCCGCCAGGGAGTGGTCGGCAGGGCCGGATGAGGCTCAGCCGGATGCTCGCCGACCGGCGGGCGGGTGGTGAACGTCGCGTTCAGCGAGGTGTGGAACGCGAGGGTGTCATCGGTATCGCGCTGCAGCGTGCCCAGCACGTGGTGATGCCCGCTGCCGGTTCCGGGCTCGTCGAGGGTGTCGGTGATGGCCTTGGTGAGCAGCGGGTGCGGACTGATCTCGATGAAGGTGCAGTGGGTGGCGCCCGCTGCGGCGATCGCCTCGCTGAACCGGACGGGGTTTCGCACGTTGGCCACCCAGTGGTCGGCGTCGAACTGCGGCGCGTCGCCGGCGTTCTCGACCGTGGAGATCACCGGAATCACCGGGAACCCGGGCATGAGGTCGGCCAGCGCGTCTTTCAACTCCGGCAGGATCGGATCCATCAACCGGTGGTGGGACGCGACCTCCATGTTGACCCTGCGGGCGAAGACGTTCCGCTGCGTCGCCGCGGCGATGACTGCCTCGACTTCGCCGGTGGGGCCGGCGACGACGGTCTGGCGGGGTGAGGAGTACACCGTCACCGCAACACCGCGACTATCGGCGATCAATGATTCGGTGGCTGATGCCCCGAGCTCCAGTAGAGCCACCGCACCCTTGTCGGTCAGCTGTGACATCAGCCGCGATCGCGCGGCGATCACCCGCAGGCCCTCGGCGGGCGTCAGCGCCCCGGCGACCACCGCGGCGGACACCTCCCCCATGGAATGCCCGATCAGTGCGTCGGGTTCGACGCCGTAGGAGCGCCACAGCGCGGTGAGCGCCAATTGCAGACCGAACAGAACCGACTGAACCCGCACGGAACCTTCGACCGGTTCACCGCCTGCCAGCACGTCCAGCAGCGAGAAGCCAAGCTGGGCAGTGAAATCCGCGTCCAGATCGCTGACGGCATCGGCGAAGGCGGGCTCAGTGGCGAGCAGCTGACGGCCCATACCCGCCCACTGCGAACCCTGACCGGAATAAACGAAGACCGTTCCCGGACCGCAGGCCCCGGGGTGCGGGCCCACCACACCGGTGGCATCCTGCCCGGCAGCCAGCGCGCGCAGGCCGGACACCGCGTCGTCGCGGCCCGTCGCGCAGACTGTGGCGAACACCGGGTGATGAGTGCGGTGGTGGTTGAGCGTGTGGGCCACGTCGGACAGCGTGACGCCGGCCCCGTCGCCGGTCATCCAATCGGCCAGCATGGCCGCCGTCATCGCCAGCCGCTCGGGGTTCTTCGCGCTGACCACCAGCGTGGTGACGGCGGGCGGTGCGGTGGGTAACCGTATCGGCGCCGGCGGCGCCTGCTCGAGAACCACATGCGCGTTGGTGCCACCGAAACCGAACGACGACACCCCCGCGCGGCGTAGGCGTCCGGTCGACGGCCAGGCGGTCGGACGGTCGGCGACCTTCAGGCGAAGCTCATCGAACGGGATGTGCGGGTTGGGGCTGTCGAAGTGCTGATTGGGCGGAATCTCGCCGCGGTGCACCGCCAGAGTCGCCTTGATCAGACCGGCGATACCGGCGGCCGCCTCGAGGTGGCCCAGGTTGGTCTTGGCGGCGCCGATGAGGAGCGGGTCGTGCTCAGGCCGCCCGCGTCCGTAGACGGCCCCGAGCGCCCGCGCCTCGATCGGATCACCGAGCGGCGTTCCGGTCCCGTGCGTCTCGACGTAGTCGATCTGCGCCGGCTCGACACCGGCATCGGCGCAGGCTGCCCGCAGCACGGCGGCCTGCGCGGCCGGGTTCGGCGCCATCAGGCCGTTGGACCGGCCGTCCTGGTTGACCGCCGAACCGCGCACCACAGCGAGCACCCGGTTGCCGTCGCGGATCGCGTCACTCAGGCGCTTGAAAACCGCGACCCCGCAGCCCTCACCGCGGACGAATCCGTCGGCCGCCGCATCGAAGGCATGGCAGGCGCCGGTGCGCGACATCGCCTCGGCCTGATCGAAACTGCGCGTCACCACCGGCGAGAGCAACAGGTTGACGCCGCCGGCGACGGCGAGATCCGACTGGCCGGTGCGCAGGCTCTCGCAGGCCAGGTGCACAGCCACCAGAGAGGAGGAACAGGCGGTGTCGATGGTCACCGACGGGCCGCGGAGGTCGAGGAAGTACGAGAGGCGGTTGGCGATGATGCTCAGCGCGCCGCTGGTCGCGGTCCAGGCCTCGATACCGCCGAGGTCCCGGGATGTCAGGAATCCGTACTCGCTGACGCAGGCGCCGACGAACACACCCGTCTGGGAGCGCTGCAGGGATTCGGCCGGGATGCCGGCGTGTTCGAGTGCCTCGACGGTCACTTCAAGGATCAGCCGCTGCTGGGGATCGATGTAGTCGGCCTCGCGCGGAGTGATCCCGAAGAACTCGGCGTCGAAGCCGGCGACGTCAGAAAGATACGCACCCCATCGAGTGGTGTCTGCCATCACCTGCGCCGTGCGCGGGGTGCCGTCGTCGAAAGCCTGCCACCGGTCGTCGGGCACCGTGGTCACCGCGGAGCGCCGCGCAGACATGAAGTCCCACAGCGCATCCGGGCCGTTGACGTCACCGGGGAACCTGCACCCGAGACCGATTATGGCGACCGGCTCGGCCATATTCGCGGGAGAGCTCTCAGCGCCGTCGCCGGCTGGTGCATCGGGGTGTGTCAGTGCGCGCGCGAGGCTGTTGACGGTCGGGTTCTCCCAGATGTCGACCGGCGACACCGGACGGCCCAGCAACTCCGTCAGTTCGCCGGAAAGCACCACGCCGTCACGTGATCCGACGCCGAGTTCGTTGAACGGGAGGTCAACGTCGATCTGATCCGGATTGCAGCCGACATTGGTGACGAGGTAGTCGACCAGCCAGTGCCGGAGGTCGGCCTCCTCATCGTCGGATGAGGTCATACTGCTATGTCCAAGCGGAGGAACTCCCCCTCGCGATAGATCTCGGCGCAGGACGAGCGACGGATCTTTCCGCTTGTGGTGATCGGAATCGACCCGGGCGACACCAGCACCAGGTCACCCATGCGCAGGTTGTGCGACTTCCACACCGCCGAGGCCACCTCGTGCTTGACCGATCCGAGCTCCGGGCTGGACTTCACCTCGACGATCGCGACCAGGTTCTCGGAGGTCTCGTCCTCGACGGCGATCGCCGCGACCCGGCCGCCGGTGATCTCGCGGATGGTCGCCTCGATGTCTTCGGGGTAATGGTTGCGCCCGTCGACGATCAGCAGGTCCTTGATCCGGCCCATGATGAACAGCTCCCCCTCCGATATGGACCCGAGGTCGCCGGTGCGCAGCCACGGTCCGGCCGGGGTGCCCTCCGAGGGGTTGTTGATCCGCCCGCGGAAGACCGCAGTGGTCAGCTCGGGCTTGCGCCAGTAACCCAGCGCCACGTTCTCGCCCTGCGTCCAGATCTCGCCGATGGTGCCGGCGGGTTGCTCGAGGCCCGTCTCCGGATCGACGATGCGCACCGGGTAGGCCTGAGGAGGGCCGTAGCTGACCAGTTCGGTGCCGCTCTCCTGATCGCGCTCGCAGCGCGCGGCAACGCCGGCGGCGAGCCGCGGCAGATCGAAACGGGCGGTGCGCACGGTCTCCGAGATCGGCGGGGAGGCGACGTACAGCGTGGCCTCGGCCAGACCGTAGGACGGCCGGATGACCTTCTCGGTGAGCCCGAACTTCGCGAAGCGATCGATGAACCGCTTGACGGTGCCGTAGTGCACGCGCTCGGCTCCGCTGAGGATCCCATGCACCCGGCTCAGGTCCAGGCCCTCCATGTCGGCGTCGGAGGTCCGGCGCGCAGCGAGATCGAAGGCGAAGTTGGGTGCTCCGGAGAAGCACGTCGGGCTCTGTGCCATCAGCTGCATCCAGCTTGCCGGCTTGGCCAGGAACGCCAGCGGACTCGTCAGCACCGCATCGCAGCCGGTCACCAGCGGCGAGCACACGCCCATGATGAGCCCCAGGTCATGGAAGAAGGGCAGCCATGACACCACCGAGGTCTCCTGCGGCACGGTGCCGCCGTACTCGATGAAGTAATCCGCCACAATCTGTTCGATATTGCGGGTGACGTTCTGGTGGGAGACGATCACGCCGGCCGGGGTGCGCGTCGAGCCCGAGGTGTACTGCAGGTAGGCGGGTCCGGGGCGGGAATGGTCGGTCTCGTCGAGGTCGCGGGTCGCGTCCACGTCGATCACGTCGACCTCGATGACGGTGGGCGCGGGCCGGCCGCGGTGCGCGGTGGCGTACTTGTTGACATCGCCCACCACCGCCGAGGTGGTCAGTACCACCGACGGTGCGCTGTCCTCCAGCGCGGACTCCACCCGCTGGTCGTGGACGCCGAACATCGGTACCGACAGCGGTACGGCGATCATGCCGGCCTGCAGCGATGCATAGAAGGCGACGATGTAGTCCAGCCCCTGCGGGGCCACGATCGCCACCCGGTCCCCCGTGGCTGCGGTCCGCCGCAGCTCCTCGGCCAGCGACAACACCCGCCGGTAGAGCTGTGACCAGGTGAGGGTCTCCGGGTGGCCGGTTTCGAGAACCACGCCGTCGCAGAACGTGTAGGCGACCTTGTCGGCCTGGGAGCCGGCTCGCTCGCGGAGCAGTGCGGGAATCGTCGCGGTGGTTAGGGACATCGCTGGTTAACTCTTTTCGCTGTGAGCGCTCTATGAAAGGCACAGCTCATCCGCACTCTGACGAACTGATCGGCAAAGTCGAGGTTACGTGGTGCCCGGGAGCAATGCCTGATTTTCTAAGGATTTTATCAGCTAATGACCGGCCTGTCGAAAGTGCGCTACGGCTGGTGGGACCCGCGTACGCGCTGCTCCACCCAGTAGGCCAGTCCGGGCAGATTGTCGTTGATGTAGAAGTGGCCGCCCGGGAAGGACTGCAGGTCGAACTCGGCCGTCGTCCGCTGGGCCCACGGCGTCATCAGTTCGGCGGTTCCCAGCTCGTCGTCCTCGGCCATCAGCGCGTGGATCGGACATGACACCACTGCCTCGGGCTCGCGGTCATAGGACGCGACGGACTTGAGGCCGCGCAGTGTCGGCAGCAGGGTGGCAGCGAACTGGTCGTTGTTGAGGAACTCCGGGTTGGCCCCGGTGACTTCACTGATCAGGCCGAGCAGCTGCTGATCCGAACCGGCCAGCTCCGCCCTGCGGGGCCACAGTCCGGGGGCGGCGATCGCCGAGACGAAAAGGGCGTCGATCGGGTTGCCGGCCTGCTCGAAGCGCAGAGCGAGCTCGAAGGCCAACAACCCACCCATACTGTGGCCGAAGAACGCCACCGGACCCGGATGGGCTTCGTCCGGCTTGAGCATCGTGCACAGTCGGTCGGCGAGATCCGGGATGGGTGTGTACTGCGACAGATCCTTGCCGGCCCGCTTGCCGGGATATTGCACCGCGACACACTTGACGCCGGTGAACGCTCTGGCGAAGGGTACGTAGAACTCCGCTGATCCGCCGGTGTGCGGAAAGATGTAGAGCCGCGGCGCCGGCATCAGATCGGGATGAGGCCGTGCTTGCGCTGAACCCGCTGAATCTTCTTGTCGCGCAGCAGCCGCAACGATCTGCGCAGCAGCAGCCTCGTCTGGTGCGGTTCGATAACGGCGTCGATGAAACCACGCTCGGCGGCGATGTAGGGGATCGCCATGTTGAGGTTGTAGCCCTCGATGAAGTCGGCGCGGATCTTGTGCACCTCCGGCGCGGTCGGATCGGGGAACCGCTTCACCAGAAGCTGAGCGGCACCCTCCGCGCCGATCACCGCGATGCGAGCGGTCGGCCAGGCGAAGTTGAGGTCAGCGGTGAGCTGCTTGGAACCCATGACCGCGTAGGCGCCGCCATAGGACTTGCGGATCGTGATGGTGATCTTGGGGACGTCGGCCTCGACGACGGAGTAGAGGAACCTGCCGCCGCGCTTGATGATCCCGTTCTTCTCCTGTTCCACGCCGGGTAGGAAGCCTGGTGTGTCGACGACGAAGATCAGCGGCAGATTGAACGAATCGCAGAATCGCACGAAGCGGGCGGCCTTGTCGGAGGCCTCGTTGTCGATCGCCCCCGACATCACCATGGGCTGATTGGCGATCACCCCGACCGGCCGGCCGTCCACCCGGGCGAAGCCGGTGATCATGGCCTGGCCCGCCTGCGCGGCGACGTCGAGGAAGTCACCGTCATCGAAGATGCGGATGAGGATCTCGTGCATGTCGTACGCGGTGTTGTCCGCGTCCGGAACGATGCTGTCCAACTCGAGATCGTGCGGGGTGACCTCGGGCTCCAGGCCCGGATTGATCACCGGCGCGTCGTCGAATTGGTTGGGCGGCAAGAACTCCAGGAAGTCACGCACGTAGGCGAAGGCCGCTTTCTCGGACTCGACGACCTGATGGATGTTGCCGTAGCGGGCCTGGTAGTCGGCGCCGCCGAGTTCGTCGAGGGTGACGTCCTCCCCCGTCACGTCCTTGATGACATCGGGTCCGGTGACGAACATGTACCCCTGGTCGCGGACGGCGACGACCAGATCGGTCTGGATCGGCGAGTAGACCGCGCCACCGGCGCACTTGCCGAGGATGATCGAGATCTGCGGGACCACGCCGGAGAGAAGCTCGTGGCGACGGCCGAGTTCGGCGTACCAGGCCAGCGAGGTGACGGCGTCCTGAATGCGCGCGCCGCCGGAGTCGTTGATGCCGATGATCGGGCAGCCGATCATGGCGACCCACTCCATGAGTCTGGCGACCTTGCGGCCGAACATCTCGCCCACCGAGCCGCCGAACACGGTCTGGTCGTGGGAGAAGACACCGACCGGGCGGCCGTTGATGGTGCCGTGACCGGTCACCACGCCGTCGCCGTAGAGCGCGTTAGGGTCGCCCGGTGTGCGGGCCAGGGCCCCGATCTCGAGGAAACTCCCCGGGTCGAGCAGTTCGTGGATGCGGGCGCGGGCGCTCGGGATGCCGCGCTTGTCGCGCTTGGCGGCGGCAGCCTCACCGCCGGGCTCCTTCGCCAGCGCAAGCTTCTCGCGGAGCTCGGCCAGCAACTCGGCGGTGGACTTGTTTGTCACTTGTCCTGCTTCTCCTGAGCCTGGATCCGGTTGATGGCCTCGCTCATGTGAGCGCCGACCTTGGCAATGTACGGCTCGTCGATCGCCTGGATGTGCTCGCCCCCGATCGGCACCACCTCGAGGTCGGAGACGAACTCACCCCAGCCGCCGTCGGGCCGCCGGGTGCCGTAGCGCGGCTCGAACATGATGGCGTCGTCGTGGTAGCGGTCGGCCATGTAGAGCGTCACATGGCCGTCGTAGGGCTCGATGCGCGCGGTGTCGATGGCCCGGTTGTCCAGATACGAGGTGCGCTGGTGCTCGATGATCCCGCCGGGTATGTCGACCCCGCTGTCCTTGACCGCGTTGAGGACGAAACGGACCTGGCCCTCGTCGTCGAGCACCTCGAGTTCCTCATACGGGATCGCCGGAATCTCGACGTTGAAGGTCCGCTGAGCGAACAGCGCGTAGCGGTCCCAGCGCGCGCGGATCTCCTCGGAGGTCTGCGGGATCTCCTCACCCGCGCGCACCGTGTCGATCAGGCCGACGAACGCAACATCGGCCCCGGCCTTCTTCAGACCGATCGCGCACGCGTAGGCCAGCACACCGCCGAGTGACCAGCCGGCCAGTATGAACGGGCCCCTACCCTGCATCTCGATCAGCTTGGGGACGTACTCGGCGGCGCGCTCCTCGATGGATCCCTCGACCCGTTCGAAGCCGTACATCGGGGTGTCCGGTGGAAGGCGTTTGAGCAGTGGCTCGTAGACGACGGTCGATCCACCGGCCGGGTGGAAGACGAACACCGGGATCCGGTCGGAGCCCTGCTTGCGCGCGCGCAGGGTGCGGACGAACCCGTCGAGTTCACCGGCTTCGAGATGCTCGCGCACCGTCGTGGCGAGTTGCTCGATGGTGGTGGCGGCTCGGACGTCCTCGACGGTGATGGTGCCGTCGCACCGTTCGGTGAGCCGCGCGGCGATCTTTGCCGCGGTGTCGTCGTCGATTCCGGGCAGTTCGTTGAAGATGCCGCCGGGCGACTTGCCGGTGACGATCGCCCAGGTGGCGAAGGTGACGCGCTCGGCGGCCTCGCGCGGCGGCACGTCGGTGCCGAGGGCGTCGACGACGGCCTGTTGGGTCAGCACCTTCGCCGCCGCCGCGGCGGGCGTGTTGGCCCCCGGGCCGGACGGGTCGGTTGGTGGTGGCGGGATGTCAGGGCCGCCCGGATGAGGGGGCGGCGGCGGAATGTCCGCATGCGCCTCGGGGTGTTTGGCCGCGAGCTTCTCGGCCAGTGCCTCCGGAATCTCCCCGGCGGCGAGCTTGGCCTGTTCGGCAGCGATCTCCTCGGCGGTCATACCCTTCTGGTGCTCGGCCAGTTCGGCGACCTGGTCGCGGTTCTCGATGGCGTAGGTGATCAGTTGCTCGACGGCGTAGAGATTCGCATCGCGAACCGCGGTCAACTGGATCGGCGGGAGATCGAAGTCGTACTCCACCCGGTTCTTGATCCGCACCGCCATCAGCGAGTCCAGTCCCAGCTCGATCAGCGGCACCTCCCAGGGCAGATCCTCGGGCTCGTAGCCCATGGCACTGCCGACGATCAGCCCCAACCGGTCGTGCACCGTCTCGTCGGAGTCCGGTGACCATTTGCCGAGGGAGGCCGCGACCCCGGCGCCGGCGGCCAGGTTGTCATGCAGGATGTCAGCGTCTTCGGCCCGCTGTTCGGGCTCGGCGATCGCCGGTTGGTGTACAGCGACACCCGTCGCCACCGCCGAAGTCAATCCCGACGGCCCCGCGCCTGTGCGGGACACGATGGCGTCGTAGACGAGCGTGAACGACTCGTCCATACGGGCGTGCACCTGCACCGCGCCGCCGCCGGGGTGACGGGTCAGTGTGGTCACCAGCCGGGCACCGTCACCGGGAATCGCCCGCTGCTCTGACGCGGTCAGCGTGGCATCCGGGATCACCTGCGCGGCTGCGGCTTTCACCAGTGCGGCGAGGTCGGTGGCGCCATCGCCGGCGAACTCCCAGACGTGGCGGCCGTCCGGCATGGCCACATGCGTGCCGGGGATCAGCGAGGAGCCGTCAGCTGAGAAGCGGGCGTTGAGCCAGTGCTCCTTGCGCTTGAACCGCGTCGGCGGGATGTCGGCGTAATCGCCCGGTCCCTCGGCGCGCGGGAACAGCGTGCGGAAGTCCAGATCGTGGCCGTAGACGTACAACTGGGCCATCGCCGCGACCATGGACTCGACCTCGTCCTGCTTCTTGGCAAGGGTCGGGATCAACTGCCCGTCGTGCAGACCGGCGGCCGCCGTCGTGAGTCCCACCTGCATGAGCGCCACGGGATTCGGCGCGAGTTCCACGAACGTGGTGTGCCCGTTGTCGACGGCGTTGCGGATGCCCTGGGTGAAGTACACGCTGTGTCGCAGGCCCTTGCGCCAGTAGTCGACGTCGTGGAGCACCTCGCCGGGGCGGATGAAGGCGCCCTCATGCACGGTGGAGAAGTAGCCGATGTTGAGCGGGTGGGCGGCGATCCCCTGCAGTTCGGCGGCCAGTTCGCCCAGCAGCGGGTCCATCTGGGTGGTGTGGCTGGCGCCCTTGGTTGCGAACTTGCGGGCGAACTTGCCTTCGGCCTCGCAACGCTCGATGATCGCGTCCACCTGGTCGGGCGGACCGCCGATCACCGTCTGATCAGGTGCCGCGTACACGCACACTTCGAGATCGGGGAAGTCGGAGAACACCTCCCGGATCTCGTCCGCGGAGTACTCCACCAGTGCCATGAGCCGGATGTACTCACCGAAGAGCATGGCCTCGCCCTCGCCCATCAGGTGCGACCGCGCGCAGATGGTCCGGGTGGCGTCGGCCAGCGACAGACCGCCGGCGAAGTAGGCGGCCGCGGCCTCGCCGAGGGACTGGCCCACCACGGCAGCAGGTCTCGCGCCGTGATGCCGCAGCGTCTCCCCCAGCGCGATCTGGATCGCGAAGATGACCAGCTGCACCACTTCGATCGGGTACTCGCAGGTTTCATCGGTGTAGTCGATGGAATCGTCGAGGATCAATTCGAGGATCGAGTACCCGCGCTCGTCCTGAATCAGGCTGTCGACCTTGTTGATCCATTCGGCGAATACGTCGTCGCGCAGATACAGGTTCTTGCCCATCTTGCGGTGCTGGGCGCCGAATCCGGCCAGCACCCAGACCGGACCGTTGCTCACCGGGCCGTCGGCGCTGAAGACGAGCGGACTCTGCTTGCCCTCGGCTATCGCACGCAGTCCCTTGACCGCCTCGTCGTGGTCGTGCGCCATCACCACGGCGCGCGAACGGCCGTGGTTGCGGCGGGACAGTGCCCGGCCGATCGACTCCAGTGACGATGCCCGCCCGGCTGGGCTGGCGATCCAGTCCGCGAGTTCGGCTGCGGTCGCGCGTTTGCGCGAGGTCAGGAATCCGGAAACGGCGAGCGGCACGACGGGTAGCGGTTTCTCGGCGGCGGCCCACGACTCCCGCGCGACCTCGAGCAGTCGCACAGCTTCGTCGGTCATACCCGGGAGTTCTGGCTCGTCCTCGGACAGCTGCACGGTGACATCGCCGTAGCTGATCTCGTCGGCGTCGTCGTCGACGAACTCACCGAACTCGTCCATCCGCACACCGCCTACGTAAACGGCTTCGGATTCGGAATGATCCGGTTCGCCATAGGCGGGTTCGGGTTCGGGCTCCGGCTCGACCAGATCCTCCGGTAGCACTTCGCGCAGCACCAGGTGCGCGTTGGCGCCGCCGAACCCGAAACCGGAGACACCGGCGATGGCATGTCCGCTGTAGCGCGGCCACTCGCTGACGGTGTCGGCCACCGACAGGCGCACCCCGGCGAAGTCGATGTAGGGATTGGGGCCGGAGTAGTTGATCGACGGCGGGATCCTGTTGTTGCGCAATGCCAGCGCCACCTTGGCCAGGCTGGCCGCCCCGGCCGCCGATTCCAGGTGGCCCACGTTGGATTTCACCGCCCCCAGCAGCGCCGGCTGGTCGGCGGCGCGGCCTCGGCCGACGACCCGTCCCAGTGCGTCGGCCTCGATGGGGTCGCCCAGGATGGTTCCGGTGCCGTGCGCTTCGATGTAGTCGACGCTGCGCGGATTGATCCCGGCGTTCTTGTAGGCGCGGCGCAGAACGTCGGCTTGAGCGTCCGGGTTGGGCGCCAGCATGCCGTTGGAGCGACCGTCGTGGTTGATCGCGCTGCCGGCGATGACGGCGATGATCTCGTCGCCGTCCCGGCGGGCGTCGGTGAGGCGTTTGAGCACCAGCATCCCGCCGCCCTCGGACCGGGCGTAGCCGTCGGCGTCGGCGGAGAACGACTTGATCCTGCCGTCCGGTGCGAGCACCCCCCCGACCTCGTCGAAACCGAGTGTGACGGCCGGACTCACCAGCGCGTTGACCCCGCCGGCCAGCACCACATCGGCCTCGCCGGCACGCAGCGCCTGGACGCCCTGGTGCACGGCCACCAGTGATGAGGAGCAGGCGGTGTCGACGGCCACCGACGGCCCGCGGAAGTCGTAGAAGTACGACACCCGGTTGGCGATGATCGAACTCGCGGTGCCGGTGATGGCGTAGGGGTGGGCGGTGCGGGGGTCCATCATCGCGAGGTAGCTGTAGTCGTTGGTCGAGCTGCCGACGAACACACCGACGCTGCCGCCACGAAGGCTCGACGCGGGGATACGGGCGTTCTCCAGCGCCTCCCAGGTCAGTTCGAGCGCCATCCGCTGCTGCGGGTCGAGGTTGTCGGCCTCCATCTTCGACAGCGCGAAGAACTCGGCGTCGAAACCCTTGATGTCGCTGAGGTATCCGCCGCGGGTGCGGGCCTTGCGGATTCGCTCGGCCAGCCGCGGTTCGTCCATGAACTCCGCCCAGCGATCTTCTGGCAGGTCGGTGATGGCGTCGCGGCCCTCCAGCAGTGCCTGCCACATGGCTTCGGGGGTGTTCATCTCGCCGGGGAATCGGGTGGCCAGGCCGACGATTGCGATGTCGTCGACACCGTCTTCGCGGGTCCAGTCCTCGTCATCGCCTGCGGCGTCGAGTTCCGGCTCACCCTCCACGATCACCGTCGCCAATGCCTCGATGGTGGGATGGCGGAACGCCACCGTCGCGGTCAGGGTCACCCCGGTCAGGTCTTCGATATCGCTGGCCATCGCCACGGCGTCGCGGGAGGACAGCCCGAGCTCCACCATCGGTGTCGACTCGTTGATCGCCTCCGGCGGCTGCCCGGTGGCGTTGGCCACCCAATTGCGCAGCCACTCCCGCATCTGCGGCACGGAGATGTCGGTGCGCGGTGCGCTCAACTCCCGCTCCGGCGCCAACACGATGTTGTGCGGCTGTTGTGCGCCGGGTTCGGAGCCGTCAGTGTCAGGCATGGGACCCTCGGTCGTCGTCACGCCTCGTCGGGGAAGGCATTCGCAACCTTCCCGGAGCGCAGGCTGCCGTCGAGGTAGGCCGAGCGGCAGGCGCGCCGGCCGATCTTGCCGCTGGACGTGCGTGGGATGGCACCGGCCGGGGTCAGCAAAACATCGCGCACCGTGACGCCGTGGCGAACCGCGATCGCGGCCCGGATCGCATCCGCGACCGGCTCCAGATCCATCTTGTGCGCACCTGCAGCACGCTCGGCGACTATCACCAGCTGCTCGGAGGTGTCGCCCGCATCGCGTTTCAGTCCGGCGTGAGCGTTCTCGAACACCTCGTCGGGCAACTGGTTGGCCGGCACCGAGAATGCTGCCACGAAACCGGTCCGCACCGCCTTGGTTGCCTCCTGGGCGGAGTACTCCAGATCCTGGGGATAGTGGTTGCGGCCGTCGATGATCACGAGATCCTTTGTGCGGCCGGTGATGTAGAGCTCACCGTCGTGGTAGGAGCCGAGGTCGCCGGTGCGCACCCACGTCGCGTCGTCGGTTGCTCCCTCGGCGTGGGACGGACTGGTCCGCGACTTCAGGATGTTCTGGAAGGTGGCGACCGTCTCCTCCGGCTTGTTCCAGTAGCCGGTGCCCATGTTCTGGCCGCTGATCCAGATCTCGCCGATCTGCCCGTCGGTCAGTTCGGTGCCGGTGTCATGGTCGACGATCACGGCCCATTCAGCGACGCCTACCTTTCCGGCACCGGCCTGAGCGACTGCGGTGGGTGAGTCGTCGGGCACCGGTACGAAGCGGCCGGCGTTGAGTTCGTCGCGGTCGACCGAGATGATCGTGGGCTCCTCCGAGGACGGGGTGGTCGACACGAACAGCGTCGCCTCGGCCAGGCCGTAAGACGGCTTGATCGCCTTGGGTTGAAAACCGAACGGGCCGAAGGCGTCATTGAACCGCTGCACCGTGGCGGCCGAGATCGGCTCGCTGCCATTGAGGATTGCCTTGACGTTGGACAGGTCGAGGGGCTCGTCGCCCGCCTTCGGGACGCCGCGGGCGGCGGCGTGGTCGAAGGCGAAGTTCGGCGCCACCGAGATGGTCCCCCCGGTGTCTCCGGGTTTGCGCGCGATCTCCCGCATCCAGCGGATCGGCCGGCGGACGAAGGCCGCGGGCGTCATGAAGGTGAAGTAGTGGCCGATCATCGGCGACAGCAGAGCGGTGATCAGACCCATGTCATGGAAGAACGGCAGCCAGCTGACCCCGCGGTCGCCCTCCTCACCCTCGAGCGCCTCGATCACCTGAACGACGTTGGTGGCCAGGTTGACGTGAGTGATCTGCACGCCCGAGGGGATGCGGGTTGAGCCGGATGTGTACTGCAAATAGGCGATGGTGTCCTCATCGACATCGTCGTAGTGCTCCCAGGTCGCGCCGACCTCGTCGGGCACGGCGTCGACTGCGATGACGCGTGGGCGCTCCTTGGCCGGCCGGGTCCGGAAGAACTTGCGGACCCCCTCGGCCGCATCGGTGGTGGTCAATATCGCCGACGGCGTGCAGTCGTCGAGGACCGCGTGCAGCCGGCCCACGTGACCCGGCTCCGACGGGTCGAACAGCGGCACCGCGATCCGGCCGGAGTACAGCGTGCCGAAGAAGGCGACGAGGTACTCCAGGTTCTGCGGGCACAGGATGGCCACCCGGTCGCCGGGCTCGGTCACCTGCTGCAGTCGCGCCCCGACGGCGCGGTTGCGGGCGCTGAAGTCAGCCCAGTGCAGGTCGCGCGCGACGCCGTCTCGTTCGGTGGAGAAGTCCAGGAACCGGTAGGCCAGTTTGTCGCCGCGGACCTTGGCCCAACGTTCGACGTGCTTGACCAGGCTTGCGCCCTCGGGGAAGGTGATGCGCCCATCCTTGATGAACGGGTTATGGAAAGGCACACCACTCTCCTCATCAGAACGCGGCCGGCGGACCTTGACGGCCCGCGAACCGCGGTGCGGCAGCCGGTACGGCTCACCGGCGCTACACCGGCGTGTACAGCTCTTATTCTCTTCTTAATGTTATGCCTCTGCCGGGCAGCGGCCAAATCGCAGCGCCGGGCGGACGCCACGTCATCCGTGCGGCGGTCGCGGGGCGTTCTCGATCAGGTTGCGCGCCCAATTCAGTGTCCACGACGTCGCGGTTTGCCCGTCGAGGTTCCAGAACTCCGGCGTGTTGTAAAACGCGTGCACGGGCTGTCCCGCCCCGCCCGCGAGAACCTCGAGTGTGCGCGGCAGGTTGGTGATGTTGAACGCGGACTGCGGCGCGGCACAGATCAGATCCCCCGGTGCGCAGATCTGGAAGGTCCGGTTGTTCAACGCGCCGAAGCCGCCCGGACGCTCGCCGGTCATGGTCAACCCGAGCGCGGACAGCGTGGGTACCTCCCGCAGGGTGATCTCCGCGCCCTGGCCCGGCGGATTGGGGCCCACGTCCTGACCGACGCCGGGTTGCCTGCGGCCGTCGGCGATCAGGGCCGCGCCGAGGACCAGGTCCTCGTCGACCGGACCGCGGCCGTTGCCGATGTCGCTGGCAAGGTCTCCGGCGATCACCGCGCCCTGCGAGAAACCGGCGAGCACGTAGCTGGTCAGCGGGCAGCGGTTGTTCATATCGGTCAGCGCCTGCACAGCCGCGCGGGTGCCCTCCGCCCGGCTGTCGTTGTAGGACATCTGCTTGTCCGCGGACAGTGGATTGTGGAACTGGGCGGTGTAGGGAACGGTGTACACCTGTACCCGATCAGGGCCGAACTGCTGCTGGATCGGGCGAGTCACGTTGAGTAGCAGGGCAATTGGGAATTGGCCGGGATTGAGGGGGTCGTCTGTCGGCGAGGACTCCCAGGTTCCGGGGATGGTAAGCAGCGTGACGTCCGGGCAGCTGGCGTCCTGAAACGCCGGCCGCGGTTTCTTGCCCGGCTGGCTGGTGGGTGGAACCGCGGACGGCGGGATCGCCGTGGTCGACGGTTCCGGCCGCCGGACGACGATGACGATGATCGCGACGAGCAGAGCGACCACCACGGCCACTGCTCCGGCGGCGATGAGCGCCAGAATGCGGTGCCGCCTACGGCGGCCGGCGGAGCGATTGCGTGTCTTCGACTTACGGGCCATCGCTTAGCAGAGTCGCTGGCCGGCGATTCGGATGTACGTGGCGACCGCGGCGTCGGCCTGCATACCGGGCGTCGTCTGCGCCGACACCCGCGCGTCGGCCACGTCGCTGCGGACCATCGGGGCCACGTGGTCCCAGACGGCCTGCTCGCTCTGGCCGGCCGCCCGGGCCTGGCAGATATAGGACCCGATGCTCAGCGCCCGCAGTTCGTTCGTCGGGCGCACCCCCGCGGCCCCGAGGGCATCGAGGTATCCGCGCTGGGCTGCGGTGAGTTCCAGGGGGGCGTTGGGCACCTGGCTGTCAGTGCCGCCGGGCACGTCGAGTCCGTCACCGAATCCACGGGTCTGCTCGGCGGCCTGCTCGGTCGGCAGTGCGACGGTGCTGACCAGGTCCGCGCCGGACCCGCAGCCGGCCAGCAGCCAGGCAGCCGGGAGCGCAACGCCGGCCATCATCATCGACGACGCGGCTGAGAGCGGACGCTTCGCCAGGAGTTTGCTGGGCGTACCGCTGAACGGGCGTTGCACGTGTCCACAGTACCGGCTGCGGGCAGGTGAGAAACTTCCGGGCGATTGCGGATGGTTAACGATTCACAGCCGGCCCGGCTAGCCCAGGATCGCCTTGATATCGCCCGCCATAGCCCCGAGTTGCCCGGCCCAGGTGCCCCAGTCATGGTTGCCGCCGGCGCCGAAGTCGAAGTGGCCGTTGCGTCCGCCGAGGGCCCGGTAATGCGCGTAGAACGTCCGGCTGCTGCCTTGTGCCTGATCACAGCCGCCGATCATGGC
Organism: Mycobacterium sp.; assembly: GCA_018883075.1. Taxonomy (GTDB): domain Bacteria; phylum Actinomycetota; class Actinomycetes; order Mycobacteriales; family Mycobacteriaceae; genus Mycobacterium. Next base: position 9,150 of record VEQU01000003.1, on the reverse strand, counting down.
CGCCGGGTCGGTGCAGGTCATGGCCGCCGGGCTGAACACCCAGAGCCGGGTGTTGTTCGCTACGAGCAGATTGGCGTGGACGTTGGGATCGTGGAATTTCCACCGGCCCAGCTGCGGGGCGCCCCACATCGCCTCGACGTTCCCGCCGCCGTTGTTGATGCCGGTGGAGATCAAACCGTTGAGCTGCGTGTTGGACGGGGTGAGGAAGCCGGACATCGAACCGGCGTAGCTGTAGCGGTCCGGGTGGAAGGTCGCCATGGTGACCGCGCCGGTTCCGCCCTGCGAGGCGCCCACGATGGCATGTCGGTTGGGGGCGAGGCCCTTGTTCGCGGCCATCCAGTTCGGCAGTTCGTCGGCCAGGAAGGTCTCCCACTGTTTGCTGCCGTCGAGTTCCCAGTTGGTGTACAGCGTGTAGGCGCCGCCGGCAGGCGCCGCCACCGACAGGCCGGTGGCGGCCAGGGTGTTCATCGCGTTGCCGGCGGTGACCCAGTTGCTCACATCGGGAGCGGCGTTGAAGGCGTCCAGCAGCACCACCATGTGCGGGCCGCCGCCCTGGAATGCGACCGGGATGTCACGGCCCATCGCGGCGGAGGGGACCATCAGGTACTCGACACCGGCGGCCGCCGCCGTCGGGGCGGTGGGGGCTGAGCCGATCCAGCCGCCGAGCGCCACCGCTGCGGCGCACATCACGCGGAAAATGTGGGTCAGGGCCATGCCGAGTAGTGAATCACACCAGCCAGCCAGCGGTTCTGGGATTGGCGCCGATACCGCGGGGTCAGCCCGCCGGTGTTGCCGCCGGCGCCGCCGGTGAGGGCTGCGGCGTCGCGCCGAGCACTCGCTGGAGATCGGGCTTCATCTGCGCAAGCTGCTGGCCCCAGTAGCCCCAGCTGTGGGTGCCGTTGGCCGGGAAGTTGAACACCCCGTTGCGGCCGCCCTGGGCGAGGTAGGTGTCCCGGAATGTCTTGTTCGTCCGCAGCGTGAAGCCCTCGAGGAACTTGGCGTTGAAGAGGTTGCCCGCCGTCGCCCCGGCATCCAGGTCGGACTGCTTGCCGTCACCGCAGTAGATCCAGATCCGGGTGTTGTTGGCGACCAGCCGGCCGATGTTGACCAGCGGATCGTTACGCTTCCAGGTGGCGTTGCCGCCGGGACCCCACATGTCCTCGGGCTTGTAGCCGCCCGCGTCGCCCATGGCCAGGCCGACCAGTTTGGGCCACCAGCCCTCGGAGAGGTTGAGGAAGCCCGACAGCGAGGCCGCGTAGGCGAACTGCCCGGGATGCCAGATCGCGAGGGTGAGCGCGGCCGAGCCGGCCATCGACAGACCCACCGCGGCGCTGCCGGTCGGCTTGACACCCCGGTAGGCCGCCAGCCACCCGGGCAGTTCACTGGTCAGGAAGGTCTCCCACTTGTATGTGGAGCATCCGGCGTTTCCGCAGGCCGGTTTGTACCAGTCGCTGTAAAAGCTGGACTGTCCGCCGACCGGCATGATCACCGACAGCCCGGAGTCCAGGTACCACTCGAATGCCGGTGTGTTGATGTCCCAGCCGCTGAAGTCGTTCTGTGCCCGCAGGCCGTCGAGCAGATACACCGCCGGGGAGTCCGCGCCGCCGCTTTGGAACTGCACCCTGATGTCGCGACCCATGCCGGCGGACGGCACATCGAGGTACTCGACCGGTAGGCCCGGACGCGAGAACGCCCCCGCCGTGGGCTGCCCGCCCGCGATCCCGATCAGACCGGCAAGCAGCGCGGCGACCCCCGCCGCCGCCACGGCCCGCCGTGCCCACCCGGTGCGCACCATGTCGACGAACTTCATTGGGCTATCCATCCGTTTTCCAGCCATCCCATCCGATTTTTCAGCTCTATATCTGCTCAGGATCCGCTCATGTGAGGCTCGCGCTTCGCACACTGTGTATCGCCTCACCGCGGCCGCCGCGTTACGCCTGCACGATGGCGGTTCCGCCGTTGTTCAGGGTCCTGTCGCGGGCAGTCCGGTGTAGGGCGGCCGCGCGGACTCAGGCTCCGCGACGCCGCAGCGCAACAGTTCGTAGCGGGGCACCCGGTCGATGCGGTAGCGAGTGAATTTCCACGCTCGGTTGATGTTGCCGATGAATCTCGGCCGGGTCATCGGATCCCGGATCGCGGACAGGCGCTCCGCGGTATCCGGGCAGCCCAGTGCCACCTGGGCCTCACGGATCCATCCCTCGTCGAGGTAGGGCGGGATCCAGGGGGGTTCCTTGAGCCAGGGCCCCTCGGCAACCGCCCAGTCCGGGAAGAGGTTCTTGTCGTGACCGATCCGGCCGTCCTTGAGCCGGGCGGTGTGCGCCGCCAATGGATTGGCCAGACCGATCTGGTCGATCACCCGCGTGTTCAGGCCGACGTTCATGCCCAGCATGCCGAGATTGGTGAAAAACACTGTGTGGGGGGCGATTTCGCGCCGCCAAGTGTCCATCGACACCCCGGGCGGTGGTGGCGGCGGTGGTAGAGCCGGCACAACGTCCCACACGTCGTAGTTGCCGGAGGGCAGCAACAGCGCGCCGTCTGGAGTGTTGTTGAGCGCCACCAGGACCGCCCGCATCCTCGGATAGTCCAGGTAGTCGGCGGCGGTCAACGGGTGCGCGTGACCGGTGGCCTGCGAATAGAAGCGGCGCTCGTCGACGATCCCCGAGTAGGTGACCCGCGTCGCGTCCGGCCCCATCCCGGGTGAGTTCGCGGCCCACAGCGCCCAGCCGGCCAGCGCCACCCACAGCAGCGCGAGCGCGCGACGGCGGCCCTCACCGGTGAACGCGCCGCCCTCGCCGAGCGTGAGCGGTATCACCGATACCGGGGCCAGTATGCAGAACAGCGGTGCCAACAGAACCCGGCCGTGCATGAAGTCGCCACCCTGGCGTATCCAGTACAGCGCCTGAATGACGCCGCTGACGACGATGAACATCACCACGGCCGCCGGACTCTGCACCCGGATGCGCCTGCGCGTCGGCCCGCCCGCGAGCAGGACGGCCAGCGCGATCAGCAGCACGGCCGGCAGCCACAGCACGTAGGGCGAGGTGAAGTTCGACAGATAGGCCATGCCCTGGCCCCACTTGCTGCCGGAGGCGTCTTTGGCCAGCGCCGTCTGAGGGACGAGCAGCCCGTAGTAGCCCATCCGGAATATCTGGTAGCCCACCGGCAGTGCCCCGCCCGCGGCGACGATCAACGCCCGACGTCGCCAGTCGCCGGTGGCGATCACCATCATCACCAGAGCCAGACCACCGATGAGCGCCAGTTCGGGGCGCACCAGCACGCTCAGGCCCGCGACGAAGGCCAGGGCGACGGTCTGCGACGTGCCGACCCCTTTGCCGGCCTGCGACCAGTGGACCATCATCCACCACAGCAGTCCGAGCCAGGCGGTGACAAGGCCGTTCTCCAGTCCGGAGGTGGCGAAATCACGTGCCGGCGGGATGGCGATGTAGACCAGGGCCCCGGCCGGCAGGAACAGCGCGGCACGTCCGACGAGGCTGGGAGCCCACAGTCGTGCTGTGCCGAGCATGACCATGGCCACCCCCGCCAGACTCATCACCAGAGCCAGAGCCAGAGCCACGTACTCCAGCCGCAACGGACCGCCGATGACACTGCCCAGGTACACCAGGTAGGTCCATGCCGTCGAGGTGTTGGACTCCACCCGCTCCCCGGCGTTGAACACCGGCCCGTTACCCGCCAACAGGTTCCGGATGGTGCGCAGCACGATGAGTCCGTCGTCGGCGATCCAGCGGCGCTGCCAGATGCCCCACGCCCACAGAACGGTCACGACGGCCACGGTGGCCCACAGGCTTACGCGCGTGAGCGGGGTGTACGGGAATGCCGGCCGCAGCCTCAGCGGTAACACGGTCGTACCCAACGGCGTTGCGCCGGTCGGCGCTTCGAGGTCGCCCGGAGTGGTGGCCGGTGCGCTACCCGAGGACGATGGCGGCAACGACCGTTCCGATCCACGTAAGAGCAAGCAATTGCAACACACGGTCGCGAAGGGCGATTTCCTCCGGTTCACCGGCGAGGCCGCCGTCAACGTCGACGGCGTAGCGCAGGATCGCCACGGTGAAGGGGATCATCGAGATCACGAACCACGAGCCGGTTCTGCCGTCTTGCTCGAATGCCCAGAGGCCGTAGCAGAGCACCACCGCCGTGGCCGACAGTGTCCAGACGAAACGCAGGTATGTACTGGTGTAACTCTCCAACGATTTGCGGATCTTGGCGCCGGTGCGCTCCGCGAGTTGCAGTTCGGCGTAGCGCTTGCCCGCAGCCATGAACAGCGAGCCGAACGCCATCACGAGCAGGAACCACTGTGACAGCGGTATCCCCGCGGCGACGCCTCCCGCGATCGCCCGGATCAGGAAGCCCGACGAGACGATGCAGATATCAAGCACCGCCTGGTGTTTGAGCCCGAAGCAGTAGGCCAGCTGGACTGCCAGGTAGACCGCCATCACCAGGGCCAGATGAGGTGTGAGCCACCAGGAGATCAACAGGCATCCCACACCGAGCGCGGCCGCGATGGCGTAGGCAAGTCCGACCGGAAGTACACCGGCCGCGATGGGGCGGAATCTCTTGGTCGGATGCGCCCGGTCGGCCTCGACGTCACGGGCATCGTTGACGAGATAGATCGACGACGCCGCCATGCAGAACACCACGAATGCGACCGACACCTTGTAGACGACATCGCGGTAGTCGTAGCTGACGTCACCGCCCAGGGCCGCCAGGGGCGCGGCGAGCACGAGCAGGTTCTTGACCCACTGGCGGGGACGGATGGCCTTGACGATCCCGGCCACCAGGTTGCCAGGAGGACCTGTCACGGGTGCCTCACTCATGAGCGTCCGCTCTCCTTCTCCTGCCCGGAAAGGTGGGCGACGGTCCCCGCGACGACGGTCCCCACACCCAATCCCGCTACGACATCGCTCGGGTAGTGCACGCCGAGTACCAACCGGGAGGCCGCCATCAACGGCACCACCGCGAGCGGTAGTGGAGACCGGGTGGCCCGGCACAGCAGGATAGCCGCGGCGGTGCTGGAAGTCGCGTGTGCCGAAGGAAAGCTCAGCGCACTGGGCGTTGCGGCGTTCACCTGTACGTCGGGATGGTTCGGCCTGGCCCGCCGCACCACCATCTTGATCACGATGGCCGCGGCGTGCGCGGCTATCGCGCCCACTCCCACCAGCAGCCAATCCCGCCGCCGACGCCGGGACAGCAGCGCACCGGCGGCTGAGAGTCCCACCCAACCGGCGGCGTGCTCACCGAAGTGCGACATTGCGCGAGCGATGGAAACGACCCCCGGTGCTCCCAGCGCCGACTGCACACCCACCAGTGCGGCGACCTCCCCGACAGGCGGCCCCGGCGGCTGCTCAGGCATCGACCGGCGATTCGTCCAGAAGGACTGTCTCCCACTTCTGTGTGCTCGACAGGACCGGCAGCGCCTCGCGATAGACCCGCCGCATGTGGTCGTATCGCCGGGCCAGCGCGATGTGCCGGCGCAGCGATTCCTTCAGCAGGGCGAACATCTTCGCCCGGTCGCGCTGTCGGTAGACCACGCCCCTCCCGTCGGCGGTGGTGACCGTGACGCCATCGACATTGCACAGCAGGAACCACCGGGCGTCCTGGGTCGCCACGTTCAGTTGCGGGCGATGGTGGTGTGCGGGATCCTCAGCGCGCAACTGATGCACCAGACCGCGCGCGAGCCGCAATCCGATGGCCGGGGCGGATGCCGGCGGCTTGTGAACCCGTGTGCGCCCGCTTGGTGCGGGCAGAGCGGTGGCGCCCGGCAGGACCACGGCGTCGGGATACTGCTGACGCAATTCCTTCACCTCGTTGAGCGCGGACTCCAGGATCGAGAAGATGTGCTCAGGCCCCGCGAGGAAGTCGTCGATCGCCTTGTTCTGGATGGCTACCGTCGAATACTCAAGGCACAGAAGGTGTTTGAGGGTGGCCTTGAGGGAGCTCTTGATCAGTCCTGAGACCGGTGCGTCCCAGTGTAGCGCGGAAACCACCAGCCGGTTGCGCAGATGGAAGTACGCCTGCCAGTCGATCGCGTCGTCCTTGTCGCTCCAAGCCATGTGCCAGATCGCGGTACCCGGCAGGGTGACCGTGCCGTAGCCGTGCTCACCGGCTCGCAGTCCATAGTCCGCGTCATCCCACTTGATGAACAACGGGAGCGGCTGACCGAGCTCCTCGGCAACGGATCGCGGGATCATGCACATCCACCAGCCGTTGTAGTCGACGTCGATGCGCCGGTGCAACAGCTTGCTGCGCTCGTCGACATCGTCTCCGTCGAGAGGGTAGGCGGCGAAGTCGTGGTCGTATTCGGTGAACGGTGCGTTGGTCCACATGAAGTTGGACCTGTCGACCACCTCGCCCATCACGTGAAGATGCGAAGGCTCCTGCAGGTTGAGCATCTGCCCACCGATGAGCGTCGGCGCCTTGGCGAAGCGGCTCAGGGCCAGCGCGCGCAGGATCGAGTCGGGCTCGACGCGGATATCGTCGTCCATGAACAGGATCTGTTCGCAGTCGGTGTTCTTGAGTGCTTCGTACATCACCCTGCTGTAACCACCCGAGCCGCCCAGATTGGGCTGATTGTGGATGGAGAGCCGTTTTCCCAGTGCAGCGGCGGCGGCTGGGAAATCGGAATGGTCCTTCGCCTTGTCCGCGCCCTGGTCGGTCACGATGACAGCGCCGATGACCTTGTCCACCAGTGGGTCGGATGTCAGCGCCCGCAACGCGCTCACACAGTCTGCGGGACGGTTGAAGGTCGGAATACCGACCGCGATGTTCGCCCGCCCCGGCGCCGGCACCGGGGCGTACCACGCCGCGCTGTGAACGGTCACTTTCGTGTCGGTGGTGATGTCGAACCAGATCCAGCCACCGTCCTCGAACGGGGCGAGTTCGATCTCGAACTCGGCGGCGGCAGGTTCGGAGGAGTCCGGACTGACGATCTCGGCGCCGCCCACGCTGATCCGGGCTCCGGTGGCCTTGGAACGGTAGACGTCGATGCGGGCGCTGCCGGTCAGCTCCACCCGCAGCACGACCGAGGTCAGAGTCGACCAGCGGCGCCAGTAGCTGGCCGGGAAGGCGTTGAAGTAGGTGGCGAACGACACCTCCGACTCCGCACCGATCCGAAGGGCGGTGCGGCTGGTGGCGTGTGCCCGCCGGGCGTTGGTGTCCGATTCCTCGATGTAGAGCTTGCGGACGTCCAACGGCTCGCCGGGGCGCGGCAGGATCACCCGCGCCAGCAGGCTGACCGCTCGCGACTGACCCTCCGGGATGGGTCCGTAGGGGATGTCGCTCATCGAGGGCCGCCTTCTTCACCATCGTGGTCGCCGGCCGTCAGCGGCGCACCGTCGCGCATGTGGGGGGCCAGCACGTTGTCGAACATGTTCAGTGCACTGGCGATCGCCATGTGCATGTCGAGATACTGGTAGGTGCCCAGCCGGCCACCGAAGAGAACTCCTGAGCTTGCGGTTTCGGCTTTGGCGCGAGCCCGGTAGTCGGCCAGCATGGCGCGGTCGGCGTCGGTGTTGATCGGGTAGTAGGGCTCGTCGTCGGCTGAGGCGAACCGAGAGTATTCCCGCATTATGACGGTCTTGTCCGTCGGGTAGTCGCGCTCCGGGTGGAAGTGACGGAACTCATGGATACGGGTGAAGGGAACATCCGGGTCGTTGTAGTTCATCACCGGTGTTCCCTGGAAGTCACCGCAGTCGAGGACTTCAAGCTCGAAATCCAATGTGCGCCAGCCCAAGTGGCCGCACGCGTAGTCGAAGTAGCGATCGAGTGGACCAGTGTAGACCACCGGCGCCGAGGGGCTGGCCGCCCGCAGTTCATCGCGCACGTCGAACCAGTCGGTGTCGGTGCGAACTTCGATGCGGTCGTCGGCGGCCATGTTCTGCAGCCATGCCGTGTAGCCGTCAACCGGCAGGCCCTCGTAGGTGTCGTTGAAGTAGCGGTTGTCGAAGGTGTACCGCACCGGGAGGCGGCTGATGGTCGAGGCGGGCAGTTCCTTGGGGTCGGTCTGCCACTGCTTGGCGGTGTATCCCTTGACGAACGCCTCGTAGAGGGGGCGGCCGATCAGCGAGATGGCCTTCTCCTCGAGGTTCTGCGCCGCGGCGGTGTCGATCTCGGAGGCTTGCTCTGTGATCAGCGACCGAGCCTCGTCCGGGCTGTAGTAGCGGCCGAAGAACTGCGACACCAGACCCAGGCCCATCGGGAACTGGTAGGCCTGCCCGTCATGCATCGCGAAGACCCTGTGCTGGTAGCCGGTGAATTCAGTGAATCGGCGCACGTAGTCCCACACCCGCTTGTTGGAGGTGTGGAACAGGTGGGCTCCGTAGCGATGAACCTCGATTCCGGTGGTGGGCTCCGGCTCGGAGTAGGCGTTGCCGCCCAGATGGGACCGCCGTTCCACGACAAGGACCCGTTTGCCGAGTTCGGTCGCCGTCCGCTCGGCGATGGTCAGCCCGAAGAAGCCGGAACCGACGACGAGGAGATCGAATGCGCCCGTGGCGCCATTCCCGGGATTCGTCCCAGGATTCGTCGAAGTCATCGGCCCCTAGGTTATCCGACCGCGAGGTGGCAGCCCCGTCGTGAAACGGTGTGGCCAGGGCGCGCCCGGCCCGCCGCGATATCGCCGGCAACGTGGCAATGTCGCGATTGGCTCACGATTGCGCATCGTCACTCCAGTCTCAGCAACCTCAGTCGTAACATCAAACGCGTTAGCTTCACCCATGTAGTTCAGATTGAGGAGACTTCCGTGCCGAACCGACGTCGACGCAGACTCTCGACAGCCATGAGCGCGGTCGGCGCGCTGGCCGTCGCCACACCCTTCGCGGCGTTCGCAGTCATCGACCTGACGGCGGACGGCAACCCGGGCCCCCAGCACCGTGAGTTCGAGCGGGCCGCTGTGGTCACCGATCTGCCCAACGAGATCCTGTCCGCTCTGCAGCAGGGGCTCTCGCAGTTCGGCATCAACCTGCCGCCGCTGCCGACCGGGCTCAGCCCGGCCGGCGCGCAGCCCGTCCAGACCGGCCCCAGCCTGACGGTGCCCGGCCTGACGACGCCGGGTCTGACGACGCCGGGTCTGACCACGCCGGGTCTGACGACGCCGGGTCTGACGACGCCGGGTCTGACGACGCCGGGTCTGACGAC